>JAUIID010000047.1 GCA_030431615.1 Alphaproteobacteria bacterium | reverse complement strand
CGGCGGCCGAGCTCGAGGCTCTCGGGGAGATCGTCCGGGAGCGGGTGGCGGCCCAGAGCGGCATACGCCTGGAATGGGAAATCAAGCGGTTGGGTGTGGCGTCGCCGGATGTCGTGCCGGCCGAGCCGCGTCAAACCGTTGGAGAGTATCGATGAATCGTCACGTCGCCGTCCTCATGGGGGGCCTGTCGGCCGAACGCGAGGTCTCGCTGGTTTCGGGTGAGAATTGCGCCGCCGCGCTCGAGGAGCAGGGCTACCGGGTGACGCGGGTGGATGTCGGGCGCGACCTGCCGGCGGTGCTGGCCAAGCTCAAGCCGGACGTGGCGTTCAACGCGCTGCACGGCCGCATCGGCGAGGACGGCCGGGTGCAGGGCGTGCTCGATCTCATGGGCATCCCCTATACGCATTCGGGCGTGCTCGCCTCGGCCCTCGCCATGGACAAGCCCATGGCCATGCGGCTCTTCCGCAGCGCCGGCCTCGTCTGCCCAGAAGGCTTCGAGATCGAGTTCGAGGATCTGCAGGACGGGCCGCCGCCAATGGAGCCGCCCTTCGTCGTCAAGCCGGCGGCGGAAGGCTCGAGCGTCGACGTCGTCATCGCCATGAAGGGCGACATCGCCGATCTGGTCGGCCGCGAGGACATCGCCCCCGACACGCGCTTTCTGGTCGAGCGCTACGTGCCCGGCCACGAGCTGACCTGCGCCGTGCTGGGCGAGGAGGCGCTGACGGTCACCGAGATCAGGCCGAAGAAGAAGGGCAGCTTCTACGACTATCGTGCCAAGTACACCGAAGGTGTCGCCGAGCACATTGTCCCTGCACCCTTGCCCCGGCCGGTCATCGACAAGGTCTGCGACTGGGCGTTGCGCGCGCACTGGGTGCTGGGCTGCCGCGGCATCAGCCGCGCCGATTTTCGCTACGACCCGTCGAAGGGCATGGACGGACTCGTGCTGCTCGAGGTCAACACCCAGCCCGGCATGACGCCGATGTCGCTGGTGCCGGAGCAGGCCAAGCATCGCGGCATCAGCTTCGGCGAGCTGGTCGTCCGGTTGATCGAGAGGGCTCGATGCGACAGATGAGGCACCTCGCCTATCGCACCCGCCACGTGCTGCGGCAGCCGCCGAAGCCGCGCTGGCGGGAGCCCCTGATCAACGGTCTCGTGGCCGTCGCCTGCGTCGTCGTGCTCGGCCTGACCGTGCATCTGGCGCGGACCAGCGGCCTGACCGAGCGGGCACGCTTCGCGCTGAACGACCAGCTGATTGCCCTGACCGATGCGATGGGCATGCAGGTGCACGAGATCTTCACCGAGGGTCGCCAGCGCACCACAGCCACCGAAATTGTCCAAATACTAGAGCCATACTATGGACAAAATATACTTTCGGTTGATATTGCCGCCCTGCAGAAGCGCCTGCAGAGCCTTCCCTGGGTCCAGAATGCCACCGTCACCCGCCAGCTTCCCGACCAGCTCCGGACCCGCCTGGTCGAGCACCGGCCGATCGCCCTCTGGCAGACGGCGAATGGCCCTTCGCTGGTCAGCGTGGAAGGCGACATCATCCAGGTCTCGGCCCTCTCGCCCTACCGTCATTTGCCGATCCTCAGCGGGGCCGGCGCACCCGCGGCGGCGAACGAGCTGATGCGGCTGGTCGCCAGCGTGCCGGCGCTCGGCGAGCGCGTCAGCGGGGCACAGCGGGTCGACGGCCGGCGCTGGAACGTCTTCGTCGACGGCCGCATCGAGGTTCGCCTGCCGGAGCGCGGTGCCGCGGCCGCGTGGGTTCGGCTGGCGCGGCTCGAAGCCGATTCGGCGCTGCTCGCCCGGGCCGTCGAGGTCGTCGACCTGCGCCTGCCGGACCGGGTCGTCGTCCGCCTCGACGAGGCGATCCTGCAATCCGCGGCCCACGCTACACGAGGACAGTCGACATGAACGCCAAGGCCGACATGGCCTGGCAGCGCCTGCTGCAGAACCAGCGCCGCACGGCGCGCAACGCCCCGTTCGGCCTGCTCGACGTCGGCAGCTCCAAGCTCTGCTGCTACGTCGTCCGGGCGCACAGCGGCGGCGGCTTCCAGCTGCTCGGCCGAGGCTACCAGTCGGCCGACGGCTTCCAGGCCGGCGAGGTGACCGACGCCGAGGAGGCCGAGACCTCGATGCTGGCCGTGCTGCACGAGGCCGAGGAGGCGGCGGGCGAGACGCTGCGCGAGATCGCCGTCACCTGGTCCGGCGGCGCGCCGCGCGCCGGCCTCGTCAGCATCGAGCGGGAGCTCGGCGGCCGGGTGATCGACGACGACGACCTCGACCGGGCGCTGGAATCGGTGCGCGCCACCATGGTCGGCAGCGACCGCGAGATCCTGCACATCCTGCCGGTCGAGATGCGCCTCGACGGCGGCCGGCCCCTGGCCGACCCGCGCGGGCTCGCTGGCCAGGTCCTGGAGTTCACCGGGCTCGTGGTGAGCGTCGCCAAGCCGGCGCTGCGCAATCTCACGGCCTGCCTCGAGCGCTGCCATCTCGACGTCATGGAGGTCGCGAACGGCGCCTATGCCGCCGGGATCGGCTGTTTGACCCTCGACGAGATGCGGCGCGGCGTGCTCCTGGTCGAGCTCGGCGGCGGCAGCACCAGCCATGCGCTCTTCCAGAGCGGGGCACTCTGCCATCTCGGGCAGGTGCCGTATGGCGGCGAGCACGTCACCCGCGACCTGGCCTACGGGCTGAAGACCAGCCGGGTCTTCGCCGAGCGGCTGAAGAACCTCTATGGCGGCGTGCAGTGGCGCGCCTGCGACGACAATGTGCGCGTTGAGGTGCCGCTGATCGGCGACCGGCTCGAGCACCCGACCGGCGAGGTGCCGCGCACCCGCCTCACGCAGATCATCCGCGCCCGGGTCGAAGAGACCCTGGGGCTGGTCCAGGAGCGGCTGCGGGACGACTGGGAGCTGGTCCAGTCGCGGCCGCCGCGCAGCATGGTGCTGACCGGCGGTGCGGCGCAGATGGAAGGCATCATCGAGCTCGCCGAGGAGCTGTTCGGCCTGCCGGCACGGATCGGCCGGCCGGGTGCCGTGCGCGGTGCGGCCGGCGTCGAGGACCAGCCCTGCTGCAGCGCCGCTGCCGGCGGCCTCGTCCTGGTCACCGGCCGCGACGGCGGGCTCGGCTGGAAGCAGAGTACGGAGGTCCCGGCGCTGACCAACGGTCTCGCCAGGCTCGGTCACTGGCTCAAGCAGAACTTCGTGAGCTGAGTGATGACGTAACGAAGACCCTTTTCCCGGCTGCCCCCTGCCCAGGGTAAGGCCACTGCCCGCGGCGCACGAACCGAAAACGGTCGGCGACCGCACACAACGAAGGAGGAGAAACTAAATGACGATCAGCTTGAGCATGCCGGTAACGCATGAACTGAAGCCGCGCATCACGGTGGTGGGCGTCGGCGGTGCTGGCGGCAACGCCGTCAACAACATGATCACCTCGCATCTCGAGGGGGTCGAGTTCGTCGCCTGCAACACCGACGCGCAGGCGCTGGCGAACTGCCTGACCGATCGCAAGATCCAGCTGGGCCACGCCATCACCCACGGTCTCGGCGCCGGTGCGCGGCCCGAGGTCGGCCGGGCCTCGGCCGAGGAGAGCCTGGACGAGATCCTCGATCTCCTGCAGGGCTCGAACATGGTGTTCATCACCGCCGGCATGGGCGGCGGCACCGGTACCGGGGCGGCGCCCGTCATCGCCCGTGCGGTGCGCGACATGGGCATCCTGACCGTCGGCGTGGTCACCAAGCCCTTCCACTTCGAGGGCGCGCATCGCATGCGCCTCGCCGAGGGTGGCCTCACCGAGCTGCAGCAGTTCGTCGATACGCTGATCGTCATCCCGAACCAGAATCTCTTCCGGCTGGCCAACGAGCGGACGACCTTCGCCGAGGCCTTCCAGATGGCCGACCAGGTGCTGCACATGGGCGTCCGCGGGGTCACCGACCTCATGGTCATGCCGGGCATGATCAATCTCGACTTCGCCGACATCCGCACCGTCATGTCCGAGATGGGCAAGGCGATGATGGGCACCGGCGAGGCCGAGGGCGAGCGCCGGGCGATCGAGGCCGCCGAGGCCGCGATCTCCAACCCGCTGCTCGACGAGGTCTCGATGCGGGGCGCGCGCGGCGTGCTCATCAACATCACCGGCGGCACCGACATCACGCTCTTCGAGATCGACGCCGCCGCCAACCGGATCCGCGAGGAGGTGGACCCCGAGGCCAACATCATCTTCGGTTCGACCTTCGACGAATCGCTGCAGGGGGCACTGCGGGTCTCCGTCGTCGCCACCGGCATCGAGACGCCGGCCGAGCGGGCCAAGCAGGCCGCGGCCGAGAACGGCCAGGCCACTGAGGCCCAGAACCAGGGCCAGGCCGGCGGCTGGTTCCCGCAGGCGCCCTATCGGCCGCAGCCCTACCCGGCGGTGCAGAAGCCGACGCAGCGGGCCCAGGAAGCCAACCCGACGCTGCAGCTGCGGGCAGCCGCCGAAGGTCGGCGCGAGGCGGCGCCGGCAGGCGACAGCCAGTATCCGAGCTTCGTGCCGCCGCCGGCGCAGGGCGCACCGGTCCGCGCCGAGCAGTCGAGCGACGGCTACGACGCCGTGGCGCGGCGGGTCGGCCCGCGGCAGGAGGACCGGTCGATCGGCCGGGGCATCTTCGAGCGGGTCAAGGGGATCGCGTTCCCGCGCGGCTTCACCGGTCACGGCCCCGAGGCCGGCGACGGCCAGCCCCTCGCACCCTCGCAGTTCCGGCGCGAGCCGGCGCTGACTGCGGCGCACGGGCCTGCCGACTCCGCCTACGAGACGCCGGCACCGGCCGAGAGCGGCGCGGAGCGTGGCAGAAACGCTACGCCGAGCCAGGACGAGCTCGGTGATCTTCCGGCCTTCTTGCGCAAGGAGCGGGTGGACGGCTAAAACGACGCCTGTTGAGAGGCAACTTTGATCTCTCCTCCTAAACAGGCAGTTTGAAATAACTATTTGGTTTCCCCGTTTTTCTGGTATGGTTGCCGGAAGGCGGGGAAACCAACCTTTTTTGGTGAGTGCCGTCCGCACCCTCAAAAAAGGGCGGTTTCGAGGGACGAGCACCGCCTGGCCAGCACTGATCGCGTCGCAAGACGGGCGTGATCGGGACATGCGAGGAGCGGGGCCATGAGCAAGAATCGAGACGACCGGATGGTGGTGCTGGCGAGCGAGCCCGTGCCTGCCGTCCAGCGCACGCTGCGCCATGCCATCGGCTGTGTCGGCGTCGGCCGGCATTCAGGCGCCAGGGTGGCGCTGACGCTGCATCCGGCCCCGGCCGGCAGCGGCATTTCCTTCCGTCGCACCGACCGGGCGGGTGCCCAGCCGGTGCCGGCCGCCGCCCGGCATCTGGTGCCGAGCGAGCACGCCTTCGTCCTGGTCGGCGAGGACGGCAGCCGCATCGCCTCGGTCGAGCATGTGCTGGCCGCCCTGGCGCTGACCGGCATCGACAACGCGCTGATCGAGCTCAACGGGCCCGAGGTGCCGGCCATGGACGGCAGCGCCCAGCCCTTCGTCTTCCTGATCGAATGCGCCGGCGTCGCCAGCGAGGATGGTGTCTGCACCAGCGGGCCAGCCGTCCTGGACGCCGTCGAGGTCCGGCACGGTACGGCCCGGGCCCGGCTGGCGCCGGCCGAGCGGCCGCAGCTGGCGAGCACTGTCACCCTGCCGGAGCTCGGCAGCGTGGCGCACCGCGTGGCGCTGCAGCCGGAAACGCTTCGCCACGAGCTGGCCGGGGCCCGCCATTCCGCCAGCCTCGCCGATATCCTGGCCGGGCAGGAGCGCGGGCTCTGGCGCGGCGTCTCGGTGCGCAACACGGTGCTGTTCGACGGTGCGGTCCCGACCAACGAGGAGGGCCTGCGCTTCGGCGACGAGCCGGCCCGGCACGGCAATCTCCTCGCCCTCGCGGCCCTCACCCTGCTGGGTGGCCCCGCGGGCAGCCCGCCGGCTGTCGAGCTGGTCACCGAGGAGGCGGATTGCGGGCTCCTCGCGGAACTGCTGCGGCGCGCCCTGGCCCTGCCGGCGCTGCCGGCCGCCGAGGCGCCGGCCCAGGCGATGCCCATCGAGGGTCTCGCCGTCCGGGAGCCCCTGGGGGCACGCACGAGCTGAATTCTCTTGGAACCCATTCTCTAGTTGGTTTACTAACGAGGCTGGCGCGCGAATTCATTGGACGTTGCTCGCGCGGCCTTGCAGTGTCTTGACGCGACACGGCGACGGCGGCCGTCAGGCTGCCTGACCGGCGTTTGGCTCAGGCGGCCAGACGCTGGCTCGCGTTGCGCCGACGCCAAGAAAGGATCGTTCGAGGAGTACCCGGCAGCATGCCCGATGCGCGCGCGCAAAACGGATGGCGTTTCAGGGATGATCCGGGTCCGCCTGTGCGTGGCACCGGCCACGGTCGGACGACTCTCGTGCTGCTCGGCATCCTCTGCATCGCCCTGATCGCCGCCCTGGGATATGGCTACCGGCTCTACGAGCAGCAGGGTGCCCGCCTCGCGTCGCTGGAACGCTCGACCGCGCCGGCGACGGCCCAGCCGCCCCGCCCGGTTGCCCCGGCCAGCACCGGCGGCAGCACGGCAGGCGCCTCGATGGAGGCGCTGGCCGACGAGGTGGCACGACTCGAGAGCGAGCTCGCCGCGATCACCGGCCGCACGACCGTGACCAGCGAGCAGGCGGCGCGCGAGCTGGCGGCGGTACAGCTCAAGCTCGCCCATGCCGAGGAATCGCGGGCTGATGCCGAGGCCCGGCTGGCCGCGGCCGGCTCCAGGATCACCGCGCTTGAAGCCGAGCTCGGGGTCGGCGGCGCCGTCGAGGAGATGATCGATCCGGCCGGCCAGCCGGTGGTGGCACCCGAGGCCGTGACCCCGGACCAGCTGGCCCAGCTCGGCATGGAATTGCGGCTGGTGGAACGCGAGCGGGACGCGGCCCGGCTGCAGCTCGATCAGGCCCTGCAGCGCATGGCGGCACTCGAGGCAGCCGGCCCGATCCGCGCCGCCGGCCCGGCGGCGACCGGCGATCCGGCGGCGGCGGCGCGCCTCACGCAGCTCGAGGCGCAGAACCGGGACCTTCTCGCGGAGAAGGCGGTGCTCGAGGCGACGCTGCAGCGCGGCCGGTCGCAGCAGGCCGAGGCCGTGGCCACGCTCGAGGCGCGGGCCAGGGACCTGACGGCGGCGCTGACGGCGGCCGAATCACGGCGGACCGATCTCGAAATGGAGAATTCGCGCCTCGCCCGCGAGCTCGCTAGCGCCACGGATGCCGGCGCTGCGGCGACGCAGCAGGGCGAAAGCGCCGACGCCCAACTGGCGGCGCTCACGGCCGAGCGCGACGCCCTGGCCGAGCAGGTGGCCTCTGCCACTGCCGAGGTCGAAGCACTGCACGGCAATGTGCTGAATGCCGAGAGCCGGGCGCAGGTGCTGGCCGAGGAGCGCGACGCGCTCCAGGCGGAGCTCGCCATCGCCGCTGGGGCGGTCGTCGAGCGCGACCAGCTGGCGACCGAGCTGCGCAGCGGTCAGGAATTGCTGACGGAGCTCGCCGACCGGCTCACCCGGCTCGAGGTCCAGACCACGGAGGCCGAAACCCAGACGGCAGCGCTCGCGGCGGAGCGCGACGCGCTGGCGACCGAGCTTGCCACCGCAGAGGAGGCCCGGCTGGCCGAGGCCGAGGCGGCGGCCGAGGCCGCGGCGGCAGTGGCCGCGGAGCGGGACGCCCTGCGCGCCGAGCTCGACGATGTCCGGACTGCCGCCGAGACCGCTGCCGCACGGCTCGCCGAAACGCAGGCGGCGGCCGCGGCCGGCGCCACGGCCGAGGATCGGGCCGGCATGCTGGCCGCCGAGCTGGCAGCGGCCGAAGAGGCCCGGGCTGCGGCCGAGCGTGAGGCGGCCGGGCTCAGGACCGAACGCGACAGCCTTGCCGAGGCGAGTGCCGCGGCGCTCGACGCTGCGGCCGAGGCACACGAGGCCGAGCTCGCCGCACTCGAGGCACGGAATGCGGAGCTGCAGCGCCGGCTGGAGACGCGTTCTGCCGGCACCGGCGTCATCACGCCCGAGGCCTATGAGGCTGCCAACCAGCGCATCGTCGGCCTCGAGGAGGAGCTGCGGACCATGGCCAGGCTCGCCGCCGAGCTGCGGCCGGGGGACGGCGTCGTGCCAGCCGCCGCCACCGGCGATTCGACGGCCGAGCTGGCGGCCGCACGGGCGCGCACCGCCGAGCTGCAGGCCGAGCTCGACCGGCTGAAAGGGGTGGAGTTGGAGCTGGCCCAGACGAAGGCCCGCTTCGACGCCCTGCAGGAGGTGCATCTCAACGCAACGCCGGCGCCACCGCCGCCGGCACCGCGCTGAGGCGACGCCTCTACACGACCCGGGGGTCTTGCCGAGTCCGTCAGTGGGCCATGAGGACCGGGATCGGCATGTGGTCGAGCAGGCTCTGCGTGGCCCCGCCGAGCACCAGCTCGCGCAGCCGTGAGTGGCCATAGCCCCCCATCACCACGAGGTCGATGCCGGCGTCGCTGGCCTGGCCGATGATGACGTCGCCGACCGCCTGGCCGCCGCTCGCCGCGGTGCGCACCTCAACCCTGACGCCGTGCCGGGCGAGATGCTCGCCGAGGTCGGCGCCCGGCTGCTCGCCAAGGCGGCCCTTCAGCTTCGCCGGATCGACGACCAGCACGAGGACGTCATCCGCCATGCGCAGGAGCGGCATGGCGTCGCCGACCGCCCGCGCCGCCTCGCGCGACCCGTCCCAGGCGACCAGGACACGCTTCGGCGGCAACTGGCGCGCGCCGATATAGGGAATGACCAGCGACGGCCGGCCGCTGTCGAGAAAGCTTGCTTCGACCACGAGCTCGGCGTCGACGTCGCCCTCGGCGGGATCGGCCTGGCCGACGATGCTCAGATCTGCATGGCGTGCCTGACGCGCGAAGGCCGTGCCGAAATCGTCGGCCAGGACCAGCTCGTGGCGCAGCTCGAGCCGGCAGCCGGCCTGCTCGGCGCGCTTGCCGGCCCGCTCCAGCGCCGCTTCGCCACGCTTCATCGCCGCCGCCCGCTGCTCGTCCAGGATCGCCGACGGAATGCTGACGCCGATGGCGGCGGGCACATAGGGCTCGGCGACCAGCAGGAGCCCGGCGAGATGGGCATCGCAGGCGAGTGCGAGCGCCACCGCCGCATCGAGGCGCTTGTCGCTGTTCGGCTTGTCGTCGATATGCACCAGCAGATCTTTGAGACCCATGACTTCCGCTCCTCCGCCCCGACAAGAACTGCCGGCGCCTCGCTGGGGACTACCGGCAGAATTCAATAACCGGTCGCTGGCCCGGACGCATTGATCTGTGTCAGCGACACCGCTACCCAAGTGTAGCAGACTATGGACGGGGTGGACGAGAGCCGACCGATACCAGATCTGTCGAAATCCATGTCCGCCAGAAATGGAGCCTCAGTGGTGCCCGCCCCATCCTCGGACCGCGAGATCGAGCTGAAGCTCATGATCGATCCGGCCGATCTCGACCGACTCGCGAAACGCCTGGGAGCGAAGCGGTCGGTCTTCTCCGCGCCCGAGGTGCTGGCACTGGAGAGCAGGAACTTCGATACGCCCGACCTGCGCCTCGCCGGGCGCCGGGTCAGCCTGCGCGTCCGCCGGACCGGCGATCAGTACGTCCAGACGATCAAGACCGCATCGGTCGGTGGCGGCGCGCACTTCGTGCGGGGCGAATGGGAATGCCCCGTGGCGAGCATGGTGCCGGAGCTCGATCGCATCGGCAATCCGGCCGCACTGGAGGCGCTCGGCCTGGTGCTGCCGGAGGAGCTGGCCCCGGTCTTCGCCACGAAGGTCGACCGCCGGCTGATGCTGGTCGAGCAGAAGCTGCGTGACGGCAGCAAGGCGATCATCGAGGTGGCCTTCGACCGGGGCACGATCGAGGTCGGTGTCCCGCAAACCGCGCCCAAGACCAGGTCCAGAAAGAAGGGGAAGGTCGAAGAGATCTCCGAGGTCGAGCTGGAGCTCAAGTCGGGCGCACCCGAGGGGCTCTATCTGCTGCTCGAGACCCTGAGCGACTGGGCGACGCTGCGGATCGCCACCATCTCGAAGGCCGAGCGCGGCTACCTGCTCGCCACCGGGCGGCCGCCGGGCTGGCAGCGGGCCAATCCACCCGCGCTCGAGCCGGACATGCCGGCCGGTGCTGCCATGGCGGCCGTGCTGGCGAGTGGCCTGGAGCAGCTCCTGCAGAACCAGGCTGCGGCGCAGGATGGCCGCGACCCCGAGGGCGTGCACCAGCTGCGCATCGCCCTGCGCCGCCTCCGTTCGGGCCTTGCCCTCTTCGCCGCGCTCCTGCCCCTCGAGGAGCGCACCAGCTGGAACGAGCGGCTAAAGGCGGTGATCGCGGCGACCGGGTCGCCGCGCGAGCTCGACGTGCTGGTCACCGAGACGCTGGCGGAGGTCGCGGTTGGGCTGCCGGACGAGCCGGCGCTCGCCGCGCTCACGGCGACCGCGGAGGCGGCCCGGAGCCGCGCCTATGCGGAGCTTGGCGCCTATCTGCAATCCCACGAATTCGCCAGCCTCGTGCTCGACCTGGCGCTCTGGGTGGCGCTCGAGCGCTGGCGCGACGGCGCCACTGAGGAGTGTGCCGCGGCCCAGGCGACGCCGGTGATCGAGCTCGCGGTCGCCCTGCTCGACCAGCGGCACAGGCGGGTGCGCAAGCGCGGCCGGCATTTCAGCCGGCTCCCCGACGAGGAGGTGCACGAGGTGCGCCTCGCCCTCAAGAAGCTGCGCTACGGCGTGGAGTTCCTGAGCGGCCTCTTCCCCGGGAAGCTGGCGAAGCGCTACGCCAAGGCGGCGGCCGGACTGCAGGACCGGCTCGGCCGCCTCAACGACCAGGTCGAGACGCGCCATCTGCTCGAGAGTCTCGTCGAAACGGCCGGCCCCGGGACGGATCGGGCGATGCTCGAGCGCGGCATCGGCCTCGTCATCGGCTGGCAGGCCGCTTCCGTCGCCGCCGAGCGCAAGCGGGCGGACGGCGACTGGCACGCCTTCACCGAGCAGGAGCTCTTCTGGCAAGCACTGGATGACGACAAGTGAGCCTTTCCGTTCTGGTCACCAACACCAAGGGTGGGTGCGGCAAGACCACCATCGCGACGACGCTCGCCACCGCCTTCGCCGCCGCCGGGTTCAAGACGGCCCTCGCCGACGTGGACCGGCAGAAGAGCAGTCTCGGCTGGCTCGCCACGCGGCCCGACAGCGCAGCGCCGATCACTGGCCTCGACTGGCGCAAGGCGGCCGACCCTGCACCCCCGGGCACGCAGCGGCTGGTGATCGACGTGCCTGCCGGGCTCCGGCTCGGCCATGTCCAGGACTTGCTGAAATCGGCCGACGTGGTGATCGTGCCGGTGCTCGCCTCGGTCTTCGACGAGCGCAGCACCAGCCGCTTCCTCAAGAAGCTCGACGGCGTCAAGCCGATCGCCAAGGGCCGCAAGCGGGTGCTGGTCGTGGCCAACCGCCTGAGGTCGCGGCAGAAGTCGGCGCAGCGTCTGCTCGACCACCTCGCTACGGCCGGCTTCGAGCCGACCGCGCAGGTTGCCGATCGTGCCCTCTACGGCGAGCTGGCGATGAGCGGGCTCGGGCTCTTCGACATCGAGCAGCGCCGGGCGGCAGCCGGGCGCGAGGAGTGGCTGCCGCTGCTCGCCGCCATCGAGCGCGCGGCCGCGCGCTGAGTGTCGGATAGACTTCCGTCCGGGTCGACAAACCGGTAGCTTATCGCGCGCTACGCGCAGTCGGGGTCCACCCGTCCTTCGGGCCGGCTCGCCACGTTCTGCCGGGTCGTCCATGCACGACCGGCGGCTATCGGAAGGGTATCGATGTCCGAATCGAGTTCTCTCTTCACCGGGAACCAGATGACCGGCTCCGCTGCCGCACGCCCCGGGCGCGCGTTGGGGCTGCGGATGGTGCTGGTCATGCTCCTGGCCCTGGCACCGCTGCTCGCCGCCTGCGGCGGCAACAGCAACACGGACGAGTATGTCGAGCGCACGGCGGAGGAGCTGTTCACCGAGGGCGAGCAGCAGATGGCCGCCGGCAATTACGAGGATGCGGCCCGCGCCTTCGAGGAGGTCGAGCGCCAGCATCCCTATTCGCAGCTCGCGGTGCGCGGCCAGGTGCTGGCCGGCTACGCCTATTACGAGGGCCAGCTCTACGAGGAGGCGATCGCGGCGTTGCGCACCTTCATCGAGCTGCATCCGGGCAACCCGGACGTTCCCTATGCGCACTACCTGATCGGCATGTCCTACTACGAGCGCATCTCCGACATCGGTCGTGACCAGGAGATGACCCAGGAATCGCTCGAGGCGTTCGGCGAGCTGACGCGCCGCTATCCGGATTCCGAATACACCCGCGACGCCGAGCTGAAGATGGATCTCGCCTTCGACCATCTGGCCGGCAAGGAGATGGAGATCGGCCGCTACTACCAGAAGCGCGGCGAGTTCGTGGCGGCGATCAACCGGTTTCGCAACGTGGTCGAGAACTACGACACCACCACCCACGTGCCCGAGGCTTTGCACCGGCTGACCGAATCCTATCTTGCCCTCGGTGTTTTCCAGGAAGCGCAGGAGGCGGCGGCGGTGCTCGGCTACAACTATCCGGACAGCGAATGGTACCGGTGGTCCTATGCCCTGATGCAGCAGGAGGAAGCCGGCGCTTCCGCCAGCGGGGGCTCTTGGCTGAGCGGGTTCTTCTGAGCGCGCGCCGCGCGACGGCGCCGGCGCGGCGGCGGCCTGGGCCATGCTGCTGAGCCTTGCCATCCGCGACATCGTGCTGATCGACCGGCTCGATCTCGAGCTCGGCCCCGGCCTCACGGTGCTCACCGGCGAGACCGGGGCCGGCAAGTCGATCATCCTCGATGCGCTCGGCCTGGCGCTCGGCGAGCGGGCCGACCGGGTGCTGCTGCGCTCGGGCGTGGCGCAGGGCTCGGTCGTGGCCGAGTTCCGGCCGCCGACCGGCCATGCGGCTGAAGGGCTGCTCGCCGAGCAGGCCCTGGACGGCGAGGCGGGCGAGCTCGTGGTCCGCCGCACGCTCGCCGCCGACGGCCGCAGCCGCGCCTTCGTCAACGACATGGCGGTCAGCGGCGCCACCCTGCGCCAGCTCGGCGACCTCCTCGTCGAGGTGCACGGCCAGATGGACCAGCGCGGCCTGCTCGACCCGCGGAACCACCGGGCCGTGCTCGACGCCTTCGCCGGGCATGGCAGCCAGCTCGCCGCCACCCGTGCGGCGCATGCCGCCTGGCGCGGTCTGGAGGCGGATATCCAGGAGCGCCGAGCGAAGGTCGAGCAGGCCCGGCGCGAGGAGGACTACCTGCGCCATCGGCTGCTGGAGCTCGAGTCCCTGGCACCCGAGGCCGGCGAGGAGGAGACCCTCGCCGAGGAACGCAGCCGGCTCCTGCACAAGGAGAAGCTGGTGACCGCCCTCGAGGAGGCTCTGGCGCTCGTCGCCGGGCCCGAGGCGGCCCTGGCCAGGCTGGGTGCTGCCGAGCGGCGGCTGGCCCGCGCCCCGGAAGTGGCGGCGACGCTGGTCGAGCCGGCGCTCGCCGCTCTCGAGCGGGCGCTGATCGAGGCCGGCGAGGCCGAGGCCCAGCTCGAGGAGGCGCTGCGCGAGACCGCGGCGGAGGAGCGCTCTCTGGAGGCGGTCGAGGACCGGCTCTTCGCATTGCGCGACGCGGCGCGCAAGCACCGGACGGCCGTCGACGACCTGCCGGGCCTGCTCGCCCGGACCGCCGAGGAGCTGCAGGCGCTCGATGCCGGGGCGGAGGCGCTCGAAGGGCTGGAGCGGGCGGCCCGGGCGGCGCGCGAGCGCTATCTCGAGGTCGGGCGGGCGCTCAGCCAGAGCCGAGCCGCGGCGGCCGGCCGGCTGGAGAAGCTGGTGGCGGTGGAGCTGCCGCCTTTGAAGCTCGACAAGGCCCGGCTCGCCATCCGGCTCGAGCCCCTGGACGAGGACGATGCCGGGCCGGACGGTCTCGACCGGGTTGCCTTCCTCGTTGCCACCAACCCGGGCCAGCCGCTCGGGCCGATCGCCAAGATCGCCTCGGGCGGCGAGCTGTCGCGGCTGATGCTGGCGCTCAAGGTCGTCCTCGCCCGGGATGCGGCGAGCGGTACCCTGATCTTCGACGAGGTCGATGCCGGGATCGGCGGTGCGACGGCTGATGCGGTGGGCGAGCGGCTTGCCCGGCTGGCGCGCGAGCGGCAGGTGCTGGTGGTGACCCACGCGCCGCAGGTGGCGGCGCGCGCCGACCACCACCTGAAGGTCGAGAAGCTGTCCGAGAAGGAGGAGGCGCGGGTGGTGGTGCGGCCGCTGGATGCCGCCGAGCGGCGCGACGAGATCGCCCGGATGCTGGCCGGCGCCGAGATCACCGCCGCCGCGCGCGCCGCGGCGACGAGCCTCCTGGATGCGGGGAGCGTGCGGTGAGCGGGGCGGAGGATGTGGCAGTCGACGCGCTGGACGAGGCGGCGGCCGCAGCCGAGCTCGCCCGGCTCGCCGCCGTGATCGCGCGGCACGACCGGCTCTATCACCAGGAGGATGCGCCGGCGATCAGCGACGCCGATTACGACGCGCTGGTCCGCCGCAACCGGGCGATCGAGGCGCGTTTCCCGGCACTGGTGCGGCCGGACAGCCCGAGTCTTCGGGTCGGCGCCGCGCCCGCCGAGGCGTTCGGCAAGGTGGTGCACCCTGTGCCGATGCTGTCGCTCGACAACGCCATGGAAGAGGCGGCCGTGGTCGAGTTCCTGGCGCGCATCCGCCGCTTCCTCAACCTCACCGCCGACGCCCCGGTGGAGCTCCTGGCCGAGCCCAAGATCGACGGGCTCTCCTGCGCGCTCCGCTACGAGGCCGGCCTCTTGGTCACCGGCGCTACGCGGGGCGACGGTACCACCGGCGAGGACATCACCGCCAATGTGCGGACGATCCGCGACATCCCGCAGCGCCTCGACACGGACGACCCGCCGCCCGTGCTCGAGGTGCGGGGCGAGATCTTCATGGAGCTCGAGGAGTTCCGAAAGCTCAACGAGCGGCGGGCGAGCGAGGAGCTGCCGGTCTTCGCCAACCCGCGCAATGCCGCCGCGGGCTCCGTCCGCCAGCTCGACAGCACGATCACCGCGTCGCGCCGGCTGCGCTTCTTCGCCTATGCCTGGGGGGCGGCCGAGCCGCCGATCACCGGGAGCTATCACGGCTTCCTCGAACGGCTCGCGGCGATGGGGCTTCGCGTCAATCCCCTGAACCGGATCTGCCGAAGTGCAGAGGAGCTGATCGCCTACCACGCGGAGATCGGCGAGCGGCGAGCCGGGCTCGGCTACGACATCGACGGCGTGGTCTACAAGGTGGACGACCTCCGGCTGCAGCAGCGGCTGGGCTTTGTCGGTCGCGCGCCGCGCTGGGCCATCGCCCACAAATTCCCGGCCCAGCAGGCGGTGACGGTGGTCAACGACATCGTCATCCAGGTCGGCCGCACCGGGGCGCTGACGCCGGTGGCCCAGCTCGAGCCGATCACGGTGGGCGGGGTCGTGGTCGGCCGCGCCACGCTGCACAACCAGGACTATATCGAGGAGAAGGACATCCGGGTCGGCGACACGGTGGTCGTCCAGCGGGCCGGCGACGTCATTCCGCAGGTGGTCGAGGTGGTGACCGACCGGCGGCCGAAGGGGGCGATGCCCTTCGACTTCCCGGAGATCTGCCCCGAATGCGGCAGCCACGCGGTGCGGCTGCCGGGCGAGGCGGTCAGGCGCTGCACCGGCGGGCTGATCTGCCCGGCACAGGTCGAGGCGCGGCTGGAGCATGCGGTCGGGCGCGACGCGTTCGACATCGAGGGGCTGGGGAAGAAGCAGGTGCCACAGCTCATCGAGGCCGGGCTCCTGAAGGCGCCGGCCGACATCTTCCGTCTCGCGGGCGACCCGGCGAAGGCGGAGGCCCTGGCCGGGCTCGAGGGCTGGGGGAAGAAGAAGATCGAGAATCTCGTGGCGGCGATCGAGGCGCGGCGCACGATTCCACTCGACCGGTTCATCCTGGCGCTCGGCATCCGCTTCATCGGCGAGGCGAACGCGAAGCTGCTCGCCCGCCATTACGGCACGCTGGAGACCTGGCGGCAGGCCATGCTGGCGGTGGCCGGGGACGACGAGGATGCAAGGAGCGAGCTCGCGGACATCGACGGCATCGGGCCGAAGCTGGTCGACGCTCTCGCCGAATTCTTCAGGGAGCCGCACAATATCGAGGCCCTCGACGATCTGGCTAGCGAGGTCACGGTCGAGGCGGTGGCGTCGCCGGCCGGCGGCGGCTCGCCTTTTTCAGGCAAGACCCTTGTCTTCACCGGCAGCCTCGAGCAGATGACCCGTGCCGAGGCCAAGGCGCTGGCCGAGCAACTGGGGGCGAAGGTGGCGGGGTCGGTCTCGAAGAAGACGGATTATGTGGTGCTCGGTGCCGATGCCGGCAGCAAGGCGAAGAAGGCGGCGGAGCTCGGCGTCGAGACGCTCGACGAGGCGAAGTGGCTCGCCATGGCGGGGGTGTCGTGAACCGGCTCCTGATGCTCGGCCTGGGCTACGGGTTTCTCGTGCTTGGCGTGCTCGGTCTTTTCCTGCCGGTGCTGCAGGGCGTGCTCTTCATGGTCGTCGGCCTCGTCATCCTGTCGCGCTACGCGCCCTGGGCCGAGCGCCTGCTGACCCGGTTCAAGGCCCGCTTCCCGCGCATGGGCAGCGTCTTCACCACGGGCGAGAACCTGGCCGAGCGCTGCATCCACAAGCTGGGACGGCGCGTCCGGGGGTCTTGAGGGGCGGCGTTCACGCACGCACAGCGAGCGAGAAGTCCACATGCACCCGGTCGTAGGGGAAGACGACCTGCCCCGTCGCGGTCCGGTCCAGCACCCCGGCCGCCAGCAGCGCATGCACGTCGCCGTGGACCGCCTTGACGTCGCGGCCGACGCGGCGCGCCACCTCGCGGATCGCCAGGGGGCCGTCGCCGGCCATGGCCTGGAGAATCCGCCAGCGCTTCGGTGCCAGCACCTGCCAGAGCACGTCGACCGAGGCGAAGTCGATCCGCTCACCCTGCGGCAGCCCGCGAAAGGCCGCCGCCAGCTGCTGCTTCCCGTCATCGATCGAGGCGAGACCCAGGGTCACGGTGGTCATTGGTCCTCCAGCCAGCTTTCGACATCCGCCCAGAAGTCGGCCTGCAACTGCTCCAGCCCCCTGAAACGGAAGGGCACCTGGAGGTTGCCAAGATGCTTGTGGTCACCCTTGCCAGCCTCGTTGTCGTAACGCAGCACGCAATACCCGTCGGCGACCAGAGCCAGCCGATACTTGAAGTCATGCGGGCTCCGCGGCAGGGGCTCCGGCACCTGCCAGACGACCATCTCCACGAAGGCATTCGCTTTCAGGATCAACCGCTGGCGCAGAAGCAGCGTGGCCTTCATGCGGACAATCTGACAGCAGCCGCGTGTGTTGTCAATTACTCCAACAGTCTTCGGTCGCCACTCCTTCGGCCGGGTCGACGAAGGCTCAGGGCAGGGGCTCGACCTCCGCACCGGTGTCGCCCATGAACTTTATGCTGTAGGCGCCCTCGTCGCAGTGGATGGTCCAGGCGGCCTCGTCCGGCTGGGAGCGGGCCTCGTCGCGGGCGGCGTCCCTGGGGTCCGTGCAGGCATGGCCGGCTTCGCGGACCGCCACGGCGATGTCGTCGACGGCCGGCTCCTGGGCCAGCGCGCCGGACGTGAAACCCGCCACCAAAGCGAGGCCGAGAGGCCCGGACCAGACCGGGAATGCGTATGCCATGGCTGTCTCCGTCAGGCGCGCCGGCGGGCAGGGTAGTCGGCCGCATCGCGTGCTTCAAGGCGATGCGCCTTGAAGGCAGGCGGGTAGTTTGCTATCATTCCGCCGTTGGTGTCGCTCCCATGCCGCGCCAGGGCCGTCGGAAATGCCGTCCCCGCCGGCAGATGCAGCGGGCTAGCCGAAAGGCCGGCGTGCAGGGTCGAAGCGCTGCCAGCGCGTGACAAACAGCGAACGGGAGGGTGCGAATGCGCATGGAAGATCCACCCGCGAGTTCGTGTTGATCCCGCCGCCGCAAGCCGCGGGATCACGGTCCGGCTGACCGACCGGAAATCCGGAGAGAACCCGGGCCGCCAGACAATTCGAACCGACAAACCGAAGTGTCGCCATGAAAAGCGCGCTTCGTGATAGCGCCGACACTGGTCGGCAATGGCCATAGCGCCGGAAAACCCCGCCCGAGCCCCAGTGCCGGCGGGGTTTTCATTTGCGGAGGACCAAGAGCCTGCAGCTTCCTGTCGCAAAGTCTTGTCTCGAGGGTTCATCGACGCAACCTCTCATGTAGCAGGCTGTCGCCCGATTGGCGCGCCTGCGGTCAGCGACGAACGAGGAGATAGTGACACCATGCAGAAGCCCTTGGAGATCCGCTTTCAGCAGATGGATCCCTCGCCGGCAGTGGAGGCGCGCATTCGCGAGAAGGTCGAGGCGCTCGAGCGCGTCGCCCCGCGGATGACGAGTTGCCGGGTGGTGGTCGAGAAGGAGGATCGCCATCAGACCAAGGGCAATCTCTATCGGGTGCGACTCGATATCGGCATGCCGGGCAAGGAGATCGCGGTGAGCCGGGCAGGGCCGAAGGACCACGCGCACGAGGATGTCTACGTGGCGGTCCGCGACGCCTTCGCCGCCGCCCAGCGCCAGCTCCGCGAGCGCAGCCGCTCCGTTGCCGGCAAGGTGAAGCAGCACGAGGCGCCGCTCACCGGACGTGTCGGCCGCCTCTTCGCCGACGAGGGCTACGGCTTCGTCGAGACCCCGGCAGGCGACGTCTATTTTCACCGCAACAGCGTCGCCGACGGCGGCTTCGACAAGCTGGGCGTGGGCGACGAGGTGCGGCTCGAGATCGCCGAGAACGAGAGCCCCGAGGGCTGGCAGGCGACCACGGTGCAGGCGACCGGCCGGGTGCTCGCCGAGGAGTAGGCGGGCCGGCTCGCTCCCCCGCCTGTCAGGCTCCATGCGTGCCTTGACGGCAGGTGGCTGCTAGCTTCGCGGTCCCGTCCACCGACCCGGGCCTGCTTCTCGCCATGACCGATACCGACGTCTACCGCACGCTCACCGCCCGGCAGCTTCGTGCCTGGAGCGAGGACGAGAGCCTGGTCATGCGGCTGCGCACCAACCGCGACCTCCTGCCGTCCGGCCATCTGGCGGCACGGGTGCCGGTGCTGGTCGAGTGGCGGGCGAGCCGGCTCGACGGCGAGGCGCCCTTCCTCTTGCTGCGCAACGTCAATTACGGCGGCAGCCCGCTCGAGCGGACGACGATGCTGCACAGCGTCCGCATGCCGCTCGACGGCCTCTCATATGTCGAGTTCACCATGGTGCCGCTCGGCCCGGGCGGCGGCCGGGGGCCGGTGCAGCACGGCCATCTGCGCTTCGTCTTCGCAGCCGAACGGCGGCCGGTGATGCTGGGCCTCGAGGGCTCGCCGGTCGGCGCCGATGCCCGGCTCGACGACCTCGTGCTGAGCTGGGAGCCCTGGCGCTTTCGCGACGACCGGTTCAGCTTCGTGAAGGCGCTCGGCGACGACTTCGACCTCTGCCTGCGCGCCTATGCCGGGGCCCAGCGCTATCTCGAGGACATCGTCGAGGGCCATGAATGGCTCAGCTACCGGCTTCGCCTGCCGGGCGGTGCGGCAGGTGCGAGGGAGCTGCTCCTGGTGGCGCTGGCCATGGGCGATGGCGCCGCCCGCCACACCCTGGCGCGGCTCCTCGACCAGGCCGCCGCGGACTGGTTGGGCGAGGCGCCGGCGGGGGAGGGGGCGGCAGCGGAAGCGGGGGCAGGCCAAGGCGAGGACTGGGAGGCCTTGCGTCGGCGGCTCGACGAGCCCGGCCAGTTGTCCTTCGATGCCCCCGAGCTGGCGCCCGACGAGCTGACCTACCAGACGCTGGTCCGCTCCTGCGCTTCGCTTGCCCGCTACACCGTGCTGCTGACGGCGCGGCGGCTGGCCGATCGCGGGGTGACCGACGGCGTCGATCCGGCGAAGCTGCCCGAGCCGGCGCTCGGCGTCACCGAGCCCTGGATGCAGGCGGTTCCCAAGGGCGATCTGCGCGGCCTCTTCCTGCGCGCACCGAGCGCACTACGCTATCTGATGCGCAATCCCGGCGTTCTGCCGAACAGGATCCCGCGCGAGCTCGACGCGGCGGGCCTGCTGGTGCGCAAGGGCAGCAAGCCCTGGCTGCTCAGATATGGGGCGAAGGGGCTCCGGCCCTACAGCTCGCAGGGTGCGCGGCATTTCGAGCCCTAGATCCGGGCCCGCCGAGGGGTCAGCCCCCGGCTTTCAGAACCGTGCGAGCGCCTCGCGCAGGCCCTGGGCACCCGGGCGCAGGGCCAGCTCGCCCCGGAGGATCTGCCCGGCCGAGACGCCGGCGCCGTAATAGGCCTCGTTCCATTCGGTCCGCTCGAGCACGGCGGAGCCATCGGCGGCGAGGCCGCCATAGAGGCCGCGGCTGCGCGAGAACACGTAGATATCCTCGCCGAAGCGGACGGTGGTGGCTGCACCCACGCCGGCACCGATCCGGCCGACCGCCATGCTGGCATCGACGCCGAGCTTGAACTGCGAGGTCAGGAGCTTGTCGACGGCGGTGGCGTTCATCAGCGTGAAGATCACGTCGGACGACTTGCCGCCGAGCTGCAGGCCGAGGCTGCCCCCGTAGATTTCGTAGAAGGCGGGATCGCTCCAGGCGCCGGTCGTGCGGTTGCGGGCGAGCAGCACGCCGACCCCGTGCTCGAGCCCGATGATCAGGCCGCCCTGCAGCATGTCCGGCACGATCAGCACGGCATAGGCGTTCTGCACGTAGATCGGGACGTTGGCGAAGTTCGGGTCGGTCTGGAACTCCTCCACGACGAGCCGCGCCCGGTCGATCAGGATCTGCTGGTCGCTCTCCTGCGCGAAACCGGGCCAGGGCGCCAGGACACCGGCTAGGCCTGCTGCCGTCCCGACGATCGCCGCACGTCGACTGTACTTGGCCACTGCAATCCAACTCGCCGAATGAAAAAGAATGCCAAGGGGTGCCATCAACCGGCGGCACGTCACCTGGGTGCAGCCGGCAATCTATCGCGGATCGAAGGGCAGCCCCAAGCCCCGCCCGGCACGTCGCTGTCGTCTGCGCGACAACTGTGACCGGGGGACAACGAGGAAATTCCGGCGGCTCGCGAGCGCATGGCGGCCGGCGGCGGCGGCGGGCGGTGCCCAATCTTCAGGCATGATGGGCGCCATGGACATTCCTGTTGCATTGCAGCATTCTCGCAGCTGGCCTTTCCGGGGCGGCCGCCGCATGGCAGGTTTCTTGCTTCGCCTCGATGCGGCAACGTTGCGGGGAAACGGGGAACAGGATGAGCGAGACGGCGCGGATCATGCCCATGGCGGGGCCGAAGGCGGGCGGCATCGATGCCCGGATCGCCCAATGGGCGGAACGTCTCGAAACCCACCGGCAACGGGTCGAGGTCGACCCGTCCGCCAACCCGATCGAGCTGCTGGCCGGTGAGCTTCGGGCCGAGCTGCAGTCGGGCGCCATCGACCGCCAGACGCTCGGCCAGCTCGTGCAGCGGCTCATCGCCCAGGCCTTCGCCGCCCGGGCCAGGCGGATCGACGACTATCTCGGCGAGACCGATCCGGCGCAGAACCGCGCCCGCCTGCAGGAGATGATCGAGAAGCTGGTGCGCGACCCGGCCGGCGAGCTCCTGCCGGTCGCCCGGCTCCAGGAGCGTCTCGGCCGCCGGCTCTACGGGCTGGTGCTGACGGCGCACCCGACCTTCAGCCTCGCCTTGCCGCTGCAGCGCGACCTCATCCGCCTCGCCATCGGCCGGGCGGAGGACGGCGAGCCGCTCGACGAGCAGGCGCGGGCGGAGCTCCTCGAGCGCGTCGAGCGCGCCAACCACCGCCCGGAGCCGGGGCTCGACCTCGACGCCGAGCATGCCCAGTCGGTCGAGGTGATCCACAACCTGCGCAAGGCGCTGCGCACGGTCTACGGCATCGTCTTCGACGTCGTCCATGCCAACTATCCCGAGAGCTGGCAGGAGGTGACGCCCTGCCTGATCAGCCTCGCGAGCTGGGTCGGCTACGACACGGACGGCCGTTCGGACATCTCCTGGGCCACCACCTACGCCAAGCGCGTGCGCCTGCAGATCGACCAGTTCGAGCATGTCGTCAGGCGGATCGGCGGCCTGCAGCAGGCCGGCGGCGGCGGAGCCGCGGCGGCCGTGCTCGAGCTGATCGCCGCGCGCCTCGCCCTTGCCGACAAGGAGCTGCGCGACGAGCTCAAGGTGCTCGAGGCGTTCGACCAGAAGGACCCGGCAGCACTCGAGCGGCTCGCCGAGATGTCCCGCGAGATGCGCCGCATGGCGCCGAGCCGGCTGACCGACGCCCGCCAGCTCCAGGCGCTGCTCGACCGGGCCCTGCAGGCGGCCGAGGACCCAGCAACCCGCCGCGAGCTCTGGGTGCTGCGCGCCGAGATCGCCAACCAGGGCCTGAGCGCGGCCCGGACCCATGTCCGCATCAACGCCGTCCAGCTGCACAATGCCATCCGCAAGTCCATCGACATGGACCATGCGGCGGACGATCCGGTCTTCCGCCTGAGCTACCGGAACGCCGTGGTCGAGATGATCGATGCGGCCGTGCCCGAAACCGTGAACTTCGGCTCGGTCGCCGCCGAGAAGACGACGGCGCGCCGCGTCTTCATGCTGATCGCGCAGATGCTGAAGCATCTGGACGCCAGCGAGCCGATCCGCTTTTTGATCGCCGAGTGCGAGACGCCCTTCACCCTGCTCACGGCACTCTATTTCGCCAAGCGGTTCGGGGTCGAGCGGCATATCGACATCTCACCGCTCTTCGAGACCATCAAGGCACTGGATCGCGGCATCGAGGTGCTCGAGGGGGCGCTCGAGGTGCCGGCCTATCGAGAGTATCTGCGCGGCCGCGGGCGGATGTGCATCCAGACCGGCTTCTCCGACGCCGGCCGCTATCTCGGGCAGATCGCCGCGTCCTTCGCCATCGAGCGGCTGCGCCTCGGCCTCGCCGACCTGCTCACCCGGCATGGCCTCGCCGACATCGAGCTCGTGGTCTTCGACACGCATGGCGAGAGCATCGGCCGCGGCGCCCATCCCGACAGCCTGCGCGACCGCTTCCTCTACTACGACACCCCGGAATGCCGGCGGCAGCTCGAGGCGGCGGGCATCCGGCTGACCGAGGAGAGCAGCTTCCAGGGCGGCGACGGCTATCTCTTCTTCCTGCACGAGCACGGTGCCTTGGCGGTGCTGACCCGCATGCTGGAGCACTGCTTCGAGCCCGCCGCCGAGGAGGCGGACCCGTTCTATGCCGAGGCCGCCTACACGGACGAGTTCTTCGCGGCGATCCGCCAGTTCAACGCCCGGATCATCGACGATCCCTGCTACGCCACCCTGCTCGGCTCCTTCGGCACCAACATGCTCTATCCCACCGGCTCGCGCGCGCTGAAGCGGCAGCACGATCGGGGCGGCGTGGCGACATCGCTGGAGCACCCCTCGCAGCTGCGCGCGATCCCGCACAACGCGATCCTGCAGCAGCTCGGCATCCTCGCGAACACCATCGGCGGCGTCGGCCAGGCGGTCGACAAGGATCCGCAGATCTTCCAGCGGCTGTACCGTGAGAGTGCCCGGTTCCGGCGCTTGATGACGATGGTCGAGCACGCCTTCAAGTTCACCGATCCCGATGTGGTGGTAGCCTATCTCGACCTCTTCAGCCCCGGCGACTGGCTGCGCCTCGCCCAGCTCGAGAACGACCCGGTGCGCGAGGAGACGCTGCGCCAGGTCTCGGGCGTGGTCGAGCGCATGGCGCTGCACGACCGGCTCGGCCGGGTCAGCCGCACCCTGATCCGCGACTATATCGACCTCGCCCGGGCGCTGCGCGAGCACCGGCGCCTGACCCGCGACGCCGGGGCGGAGCCCATCGTCGTCGACCTCGAGACGCGCAACAACCTGAACTCGCTGCACGCGCTCCGGATCGCGGTGATCCAGGCGCTGATGCAGGCGGCCGTCCACGTGCCGGACTTCAGCGACCGCCACAACACCACCCATGACGAGGTGATCGTTAGGCTGATGCGGCTCGAGGTCGAGCCGGCGCTCGAGCTCCTGACCGAGGTTTTCCCGCTGACCGACGAGCCGCGCCCGCTCGATTTCGGCGAGCCGGCCTCCTACCGGGACACGGAGAGCCACTCCTATGCGCAGGAGCACGAGTTGATCTTCCGCCCCATCGCGGCCTACTACGATGTCATCCGCCGCATCGGCAGTGGGGTGCTGCATCACATTGGCGCCATCGGCTGACGTGAGCGAGGGGCGGCGGCAGGACTGCCGGCGCCCGACACCGCAAGGGAGACAGGTCATGCCCACGCAAACGCTCGCTCCCGGCAAGGGCGTTCACGTCCCGGCAAACGCGACCCAGCTCGCGCTCTACCCGGAGCCACCGCCGAACGCCGGAATCATCCCGCGCGACGCCGTACTCCGGATCACCAAGGGAACCGGCACACCGGGCACGCCCGAGCACAAGTCAACGGTTACCATCCCGGGCACGGCCACGCCGACGCAGCCCCTCGTCCTCGATGTCCAGGGCCCGATCAATCTGGGACGGATCCTGCGCATCAAGAATACGGATACGCAGCAGACCCTGATGGTCGACGCGATCTAGGGCTGCGCGCGCCGGCGCGATCCTGTAACCGGCGGCGTCACGGCCCGCCGGGGCGGGCCAGGCGGTCGACCAGCCGGCGGCGGATGTGGCCCATCGCCCGGCTGGCCGAGCGCCGCCGGAACCGCTCGACGCCTTCGGGCGCGCGCACGATCACCGCATGGTCGCCACCGACCGGCAGGATCTGGAAGCGGATGCGCCGGCCGGTGAAGTCGACGACCAGGGTCTCTGCCTCGACCTGCGCCGCCACGGCGGCGGACATGCGCCGCGCCAGGCTGGTCGGGTCGACGCTGACCTCCACGATCCCGAGGCCGAGGGCCGGGTCACCGAGCTCGCCGTCGCCGAGCTCGTCCAGCTCGGCGATCTCCGGCTCGAAGGCGCTGCGGGCGACGAGCTGCCCGCCGTCGCTCACCATTGCCTCGATAAGGCCGCCGAGATCATGCCGTGGTGCCACCCACTGGACACGGCACGCGGTCCGCTCACGCATAACTGCCCCCGCTTCTCTGCCGCCGGGTCGTACGCCCGGTCGGAACCAGCACAAGGTGCGACACTTATCACACGATCAACTAAAAGTTGACCAAAAAATGATAGTAATTCTACCAGTGCGGCGCGGGGGCCGGCGCGGCTAGACGATGCGCTGGCCGGTGGCTTCCCAGTCGGCGAGGAAGGCGGCGAGGCCCTTGTCGGTGAGCGGGTGCTGGACAAGCTGGCGCAGCACGGCCGGCGGCAGCGTCGCCACGTCGGCGCCCATCTTGGCCGCCTCGATGACGTGGACGGGGGAGCGCACGGAGGCGACCAGGACCTCGGTCGTGATCGTCTCGTACTGGCTGTAGATCTGGCAGATGTCGGCGATCAGGCCGAGCCCCTCCTGGCCGATATCGTCGAGCCGGCCGACGAAGGGCGAAATGAAGGCCGCCCCCGCCTTGGCGGCGAGCAGCGCCTGGGCGGCGCTGAAGCAGAGCGTGACATTGACCTTCACGCCATCCTGGGAAAGGCGCTTCGTCGCCTTCAGCCCGTCCCAGGTCAGCGGCACCTTGATGGTCACGTTGGGAGCAATCGGCACGAGCCGCGCGGCCTCGGCGAGCATGCCGTCCAGCGTGGTCGCGGCCACCTCGGCACTGACCGGTCCCGGCACCGCCTCGCAGATCTCGCCGATCACCTCGATGAAGTCCCGCCCGGACTTGCGGATCAGCGAGGGGTTGGTGGTCACCCCGTCCACCAGGCCGGTAGCGGCGAGGTCCCGGATCTCGGCCACGTCGGCCGTATCGATGAAGAACTTCATGTCATCCCCACGGCCGCACCCCGGCCCGCTTGCTCAATTCGCGTAGACGCGCTTGGGCGTGTACTGGCCCGCGTCCAGATTGTCGAACAGCTCGTCGATCTGCGGGTGGTTGACCGGTTCGCCGGTCGCATCCACGAGCAGGTTCTGCTCCGACACATAGGCCACGTAGAAGGCCTCGGCGTTCTCGGCGAGCAGGTGGTAGAAGGGCTGGTCCCGGGCCGGCCGGATCTCCTCGGGAATCGCGTTGTACCATTCCTCGGTATTGGCGAACTCGGGGTCGACGTCGAAGATCACGCCCCGGAACGGGAACATCCGGTGCTTGACGATCTGGCCGATGCCGAACTTGGCGGCTCTCGCTTGCATTCTCCATCACTCCAGCAGCTCTTGCCGGTCGGGCACCGGGCGGATGGTGCCGCCCGTCGCCGACTATGGAAATATGGTGTGCGATGCACAACCGCCAAGCCCGGGCCCGGCCTCGCGCCTACTTCGGCTCGCGCAGGTTCAGGATCAGCGAGGACGTGTCGAAGCGCTTGCCCCCCTGCTGCTGCACCAGCCGGTAGAGCTGGTCGACGGCAGCCGTCATCGGCAGGGCCGCGCCGTTGCGGCGCGCCTCGCCGAGGCAGATCGAAAGGTCCTTGCGCATCCAGTCGACGGCGAAGCCGAAGTCGAACTTGCCCTCGGCCATGGTCTTCCAGCGATTGTTCATCTGCCAGGAGCCGGCTGCCCCGCCCGACACCACCTCGAGCACCTTGTCCGTGTCGAGGCCCGCCGCCTGGGCGAAGTTCAGCCCCTCGGAAAGGGCCTGGACCAGCCCGGCGATGCAGATCTGGTTGACCATCTTGGTGAGCTGGCCCGAGCCCGCGGGGCCGATCAGCCGGATCGTCCGGCCATAGGCCTGCATCACGCCTTCGGCGACGCTGAAGTCGGCCGGCTTGCCGCCGCACATGATCGACAGGATGCCGTTCTCGGCGCCCGCCTGGCCGCCCGATACCGGCGCGTCGACGAAGCCGCAGCCGCGCTCGCTGGCCGCCTCGTCCAGCTCGCGGGCGAGCTCGGCCGAGGCCGTGGTGTGGTCGACCAGCACGGCACCGTCGTCGAGCCCGGCGAGCACGCCGCTGTCGCCGAGTGCTACCGAGCGGACGTCGTCGTCGTTGCCGACGCACATCATGACCACCTCGGCACCCTCGGCGGCGGCGCGCGGCGTGGCGGCGGCGCGCCCGCCATGCTTGGCCGCCCAGGCCTTGGCCTTCTCGCCGGTACGGTTGTAGACGGCGACCTCGTGCCCCTTGGCGGCCAGGTGCCCGGCCATCGGAAAGCCCATCACTCCGAGCCCGATAAAGGCGGTCTTGGCCATTCTCGCTTCCTTCCATCCGTGCAGAATTGAAACTCGTGGGCCGGTCTCCGGCCTTGCGCGGGCGAAGCTAATCGCACACCAAGGGTCCGACAAGCCGACCCGCGAGACCCGACGCGCGAGAAACCGATGATGAGCCAAGCGCCCGAGCGCCGCACCGTCCGCCTTGCCGACTACGCGCCACCGGCCTTCGTGACCGAGCGGGTCGAGCTCGATTTCGACCTCGAGCCCGAACGCACCACGGTCACCGCCCGGCAGAGTTTCGCGCGCCAGGCCGCATCCCCGGCACCCCTGATCCTCGACGGCGAGGGCCTCGAGCTCGTGCGGATCGCCATCGACGGCGAGGAGCTGGCGCCCGAAGCCTACCGGATCGACGCCACCAGCCTGACCCTGCTGGACCCGCCCGAGCGCTTCACGCTCGAGATCACCAACCGCATCGATCCTGCGGCCAACACGGCTCTCGAGGGGCTCTACATCTCGTCCGGCATCTTCTGCACCCAGTGCGAGGCCGAAGGGTTCCGGCGCATCACCTGGTTCCAGGACCGGCCCGACGTCATGACGCGGTTT
>JAUIID010000288.1 GCA_030431615.1 Alphaproteobacteria bacterium | reverse complement strand
AAAGGCGATTTTGCCGAACGAACCCGTCATTTAGGATAATGATCCTTGCATCGGCCATGCGCCCCGTGTAGGGTACTGGCTGGCCGCCCGTGATGCGGCCGGGGATGGGAATCGTGGCGAAGGGCAAGGAACGGCTCGACCAGCTCCTGGTGGCGCAGGGCCTGGCGCCGACCCGGGCGAAGGCGCAGGCGCTGATCCTGGCGGGCGAGGTGTTTCGGGGCGAGGAGCGCCTCGACAAGCCCGGCACCGCCCTCGATCCCGCGACCGAGCTCAGGCTGAAGACCACCGGCCCGACCTATGTCAGCCGTGGCGCCTTCAAGCTGATCGCCGGGCTCGACCGCTTCGCCATCGACCCCGCGGGCCTGCTCTGCCTCGATATCGGCGCCTCGACCGGCGGCTTCACCGAGGTGCTGCTCGAGAGGGGTGCCGCCCGGGTGGTCGCCCTCGATGTCGGCCACGGCCAACTCGACTGGCGCCTGCGCAACGATCCGCGTGTGGTTGTCCTGGAGCGGACCAATGCGCGGAACCTCACGGCCGAGCTCCTGCCCGGCCCGCCGGCGCTCGTCGTCTGCGACGCCAGCTTCATCGGCCTGCGCACCGTCCTGCCGGCGGCCCTCGGGCTCGCCGCCGAGGGTGCGCGGCTGGTGGCGCTGATCAAGCCGCAATTCGAGGCCGGCCGCGATTCCGTGGGCAAGGGCGGGGTGGTCCGCGATCCGGACGTGCACGCCGCCGTCTGCGCGACCGTTCGCCTCTGGCTCGCCGAGGAGCAGGGCTGGGAGGTGCTCGGCATCGAGCCGAGCCCGATCCTCGGCCCCAAGGGCAATCGCGAGTTCCTGATTGCCGCCCGTCGCCCGCCGGCCCGGAGCGCTTGAGCCCGGCGCGCCGCCGGGGCAGGTTCCGCGCATGGCCGAGCCACCACCGACCCTGCCGCCCTTCGCCGCCCTTCGGGCCTTCCAGGCGGCCGCGATCCACGGCCGGTTCAAGGACGCCGCGGCCAGCCTCGGTGTCACCGAATCCTCGATCAGCCACCAGATCCGGCGGCTCGAGGACTTCCTGCATGTCGCCCTCTTCGACCGCTCCGCCACCGGCGTGCAGCTCACCGGGGCCGGGCGCCGCTACTTCGCCGAGATCGACCCGGCGATCCGCCGCATCCAGGCGGCTACATCCGGCCTTCTCCGCCCCTCCGGCCGTGCCGTTGTCCGCCTCACCTTGCCACCCTCGCTCGCCGTGAGCTGGCTCATCCCGCAGATCTCCGCCTTCGAGGGCGAGCACCCGGCGATCGAGCTGCAGCTCGTCGCCACCACCCGGGTGATCGACCTCGCCCGCGACCAGGTGGACCTCGCCATCCGCCACGGGCGCGGCGTCTGGCCCGGTCTCGAGGCCGAGCATCTGCTCGACGAGCTGGCTCTGCCTGTGGCGGCCCCCGGCTATCTCGAGCCCGCCCCGGGCGAGACGCCGAGCGAGGCCCTTGGTCGCGTACGGCTGATCGTCAGCGCCCGCTTCCCGAACGAGTGGGAGGAATGGGCGCGCGCCCGCGGCCTGCCGCCGCCGGCGCAGCAGGGTGCGATCGGCCTCGACGGCATCGAGCAGGCCCTGCAGGTGGCGGAAAGCGGCCACGGCGTCGCGATGGGCCGCCGGCCGGTGGTCGACGAGCATCTGGCCCGTGGCGCGCTTGTCGCCCCCTTCGGCGAAGGCGATCCCACGGGTGCTGCCTACTTCCTCTGCCGCCCGCCGGAGATCGAGGTCACTGCCGCCGTCCGCCAGGTGCAGCGCTGGCTGCACGGCCTCGCCCGGCGGACATGAACGGGCTTCAAGTCCGGCTGAAGCGAACTCGTTGGCATCGCCCGGCCCGGCGCGCCAGCTACGGGAGGTCAAGCGATGGCCGAACCGACCGGCCATCTGGCCCGAGGAGTGAAGCCATGACCATCTTCCTGAGCGAATCCGGCAGCCTCGCCGCCCCGGCCCGGCACCCGGCGAGCGTCGAGGTCGAGCTGACCTTCATCAGCCCGTCGGCCGCGCGCCCCGTCCTCATCAGCTCCGCCGTCACCGGCGGTGCGCCCGACGAACGCTTCGGCACCGAGCGCCACGCCGTCCGCATCGAGGACCTGCGCCCGCTCGCCGGGGCGCTCTCGCTCGATCACGAGGGCTTCGAGCTGCGTCACGCGCCCACCGCGGTCGCCGACCTCTACGACGATGCGGCCGTCGAGCGGACCTACTACCCGGAGACCGAAGCATTGCTGCGCCGGGTGACCGGTGCCTCGCGTGTCCTCATCTTCGATGCCACCCGGCGCTCCGATGCCACGGGCGGTGCCGCCAACCGCGACGGCAGTCGTGGTCCTGCCGGCCGGGTGCATGTCGACTACACGGCAAGGAGCGGGCCCAAGCGCCTGGCCGACCTCGTCGGCCCGGACGAGGCCCGCAAGCTCGCCGCGACCGGCAAGCGTGCGGCCCAGATCAATGTCTGGCGGCCGATCAGGGGGCCGGTGCAGCGGTCGCCTCTGGCGCTGGCCGACGCCTCGACCGTCCGCCCGGAGCATCTGGTCGCTACCGACCAGATCTTCCCCGACCGCGTCGGCGAGATCTACCACCTCCGCCATGACCCGGGGCAACGCTGGTACCAGGCACCGCTGATGACCGCGGAGGAGGTGCTCTTGATCAAGGGCTGGGACAGCCTCGAGGACGGCCGGGCCCGGTTCACGCCGCACTCCGCCTTCGAGCTCCCGGGCACCACGGCCGCAACGCCGGCCCGCGAGAGCATCGAGCTTCGCGCCTATGTCATCTTCGACTGATCCGTCGCTCGCGCGCCGTCAGCCCCCGGCGGCGCGCAGCCGGGCGAGGCCGGCTTCGAGGTCGGCGATCAGGTCGTCCGGGCTTTCGAGCCCGACATGGATGCGCATCATCCGGCCCTCATGCGGCCAGTCGGTCGCCGTCCGCAGGGGCGCCGGGTTGGTCGGGATCAGGAGGCTCTCGTAGCCGCCCCAGCTGTAGCCCATGCCGAAGAGCTCGAGATGGTCGAGCATGGCGGCGAGGCCCGGCCGCTCCACCGGCTGCAGCAGGAAGCCGAAGAGCCCTGAGGCACCGGAGAAGTCGCGCCGCCAGAGCGCATGGCCCGGATCGTCGGGCAGGGCAGGGTAGAACACCCGCGCCACCTCGCGACGGCCGGCGAGCCATTCCGCCACCCGCAGCGCGCTTCGCTGGTGCCGCTCCAGCCGGGTCGCCAGCGTCCGCAGCCCGCGCAGCGCAAGGTAGCAGTCCTCGCCGCCCGGAGCGCCGCCGAACTCGGCATAGGCCGCGCGGATGCGCGGCTCGAGCTCGGCCGTGCAGGTGATCAGCCCCATCATCAGGTCGGAATGCCCGCCCACATACTTGGTCGCCGCCTGCACCGAGACGTCGACGCCAAGGCTGAAGGGCTTGCAGAAGAGCGGCGAGGCCCAGGTGTTGTCCATGACGACGAGAGCCCCTCCGGCATGCGCCGCCTCGGCGATCGCCGGCACGTCCTGCACCTCGAAGGTCAGCGAGCCCGGGCTCTCGACGAACACCAGCCGGGTGTTGGGCCGCATGAGGCCCGTGATGCCGGCACCGATCGTCGGGTCGTAGAACGTCACCTCGACGCCGAACCGGGCCATGACCCGGCCGGCGGTGTCGCGGGTCGGCTGGTAGCTGTTGTCGGCGACCAGGACGTGGTCGCCGGCCTGGGTCAGGCCCATGAGCACGGTGGTGATGGCGTTCTTGCCGCTGGAGACCGCAAAGCCCGCGGCCGCCCCCTCGAGGGCCGCCACGGCGTCGGTCAGTGCGCGCGTGGTCGGCGTGCCGTAGCGACCGTAGTAATAGCCATCGGGTGTGCGTGGCGCCTCGAGCGCGTCGAGGGTCGGGTAGAGAATCGTCGATGCATGGTAGACCGGCGGGTTGACGATCCCGTGATGGCGGTGCGGGTCGCGCCCCAGTGTGGTGACGCGCGTCTCGTCGTGCATGGTGCAGGCTCGTTACGGCTGGTGGGGACGAAAGGCAGTGCGAGGCGGCAGGCGATACCACGCCGTGCGGCGCCCTGCCATCGCCGATCCGCACCCGGGTATAATCTCTGCGCCGCCTTGCCGCGGCTGCTCCACCACAAACGAACAATGCTCGCTTGGCATACGTGTGCGGTCGTGGCTAGTCTCGCTGCAACACTCGAAGTGTCAGACGCACATTGTGCCCTCGACACTTTCAGGGTGGTGAATGGGCAAGAAAGGAGGATCATCATGCATCCGCGGCATATTCTCGTTGGCACGGTAGCTCTCGCTGCCGTTGCACTGGCCGGTCAGGCTGAGGCCGGCGCCACACTCGATGCCGTCAAGTCCCGCGACATGATTCGCTGTGGGGTCAACACCGGCCTCGCCGGGTTCTCGCTGCCCGACAGCCAGGGCAACTGGACGGGCCTCGACGTCGACTACTGCCGCGCCGTCGCCGCGGCCGTGCTCGGCGACGCGAGCAAGGTCGAATATGTCCCGCTGAACGCGCAGCAGCGCTTCACCGCCCTGCAGTCCGGCGAGGTCGACGTCCTGCCGCGCAACACCACCTGGACGCTGACCCGCGACGCCTCGCTCGGCCTGAATTTCGCCGGCGTGAATTTCTATGACGGCCAGGGCTTCATGGTGCCGGCCGACCTGGGCGTCGAGAGTGCTCTCGAGCTAGATGGCGCGGAAATCTGCGTCCAGCCCGGTACGACCACCGAGCTCAACCTCGCCGACTATTTCCGTGCCAACAACATGGATTTCTCGGCGGTGGTGATCGAGGATTTCGCCCAGTCGCTGGAGACCTTCTTCTCCGGCCGCTGCCAGGTCTACACCACGGACAAGTCCGGCCTCGCCGCGATCATCGCCAATGACGCGCCGAGCCCCGAAGACTACGTCATCCTCCCCGAG
>JAUIID010000287.1 GCA_030431615.1 Alphaproteobacteria bacterium | reverse complement strand
CCCATCCCGCAGCAGTGCCTGCAACCGGGAACGCGACAGATCCTCCAGCCGCTCGGCCAGCACCGCGTCGACACGGCGGCCGGCCTCGCCATCGGTGATCTCGACCAGCGCCGGCTCAGCCATGCGGCCAGCGGACCGCAGCCAGCGGCGGACAGGCAATGGAACGGTATCTCGGCATCATCAAGCTCTTCAACATCGTGGCGGGCGTCGTCATCGTGCTCGGCGTCGTGGCGCTCGTCTGGCTCATGGTGGAGCGCGGGAGCACCGACCGGACGGTGGTCGACAGCGGCAGCATCGTGCTGCCCGCCGGGTTTCGGGTGATCGAGATGAGTGCCACCGCCGACTTCGTCTTCCTGCTGCTCGGCGACGACGCGGAAGCCCTCCTGCTGCTGCGCCTCGATCCCCGCGACCCGGCGTCCAGCGCCAGCTTCGTCGTCGAGACTGCACGTCCTTGAGGCGTCGCCAGCAGCGATCGGCCCGCCCCTTTGACATCGCCATTCAGGACCTGGGATTCAAGGGCGAGGGCATGGTCATAGTCGACGGCGAGCGGCTGCTGGTGCCGGGAGCGCTGCCGGGCGAACGCTGGCAGGTGCGTCGCAGCGCCCGCCGTGGCTGGCTCGATCCTGTGGCCTGCATCGTTCCCAGCACCGAGCGGGAGCCGCCCGTCTGTCAGCATTTCGGCAGTTGCGGCGGCTGCACGCTGCAGCATCTCCTCCCCGACGCCTATGCCGGGCTGAAGCGCCGGCATGTCGAGGGTGCGCTGCGCGCCCGGCACATCGAGGCACCGGAGCCGATCATCGTCCACCGCAGCCCGCTCGGCAGTCGCCGCCGGCTCCGGCTCGGCTTCGACAAGGGCGGCCGGCTCGGCTTTCGCCAGCGTCACAGCAACACTATCGTGCCGATCGAGAACTGCCCGATCGCCCTGCCCGGCCTCGTCGCCCTCTTCGCCCCCCTGCAGCATCTCGTGCGCCGGCTCGGCTGCGCCCGGCAGGGCGGCGACGTGACGTTGACCGCGCTCGACGCGGGTCCTGAGGTCGTCCTTCATTTGGCCTCGCAGCCGAGCCTCGCCGAGCGCGAGACGCTGGCGGCTTTCGCCGAGACGCATGACCTCGTCCGCCTCGCCATCGCCGTCGGAGACGCCGAGCCGGAACCCCTGGCCGCCCGCCTGGTTCCCGTCCTCACCATCGCCGGCCTGCCGGTCTCCCTGCCGCCAGCGGCGTTCCTGCAGGCCACGACACACGGCGAGGCCTGCCTGCAGGCCTTTGTCCTGCGCCATCTCGACGGTGCCCGTCGCGTGGTCGACCTCTTCGCCGGGGTGGGCACGCTCAGCCTGCCGCTGGCCGAGCGGGGTGTTGGCATACGGACCTTCGACCTCGCGGCCGAGCTCGTTGCCGCCTGTCGCCACCCACGCATGACGGCAAACTGTCGCAACCTCTTCCAGGCGCCGCTCGCCGCGGGTGAGCTCCGCGGGTCCGACGCCGTCCTCCTTGACCCGCCGCGTGCAGGTGCGGAGACGCAGGTGCCTGAGCTGGCGGGGGCGGGCGTGGAGCGGATCGTCTACGTCTCCTGCGCGCCGGCGAGCTTCGCCCGCGATGCCGCCGTTCTCGTGGCAGGCGGCTATCGGCTCGCGGCGCTCGAGATTGTGGACCAGTTCGTCTACACGGCCGAGGTCGAGCTTGCCGCGTTCTTCGCGCGGCATCCGAAAGGGGCTTGATCCGCGCCGCGCGAGCTTCTACCTAGCAGCCATCGCTCGCGACCCCTTCGTCTAGCGGTCAGGACGTCAGCCTCTCACGCTGAAAACACGGGTTCGATTCCCGTAGGGGTCGCCATCACCCTCCCCGGGTGAGATTTACGAGCGGATCTTCCCGCCCTTCTGCCCCTGCCTTAACTCGCGTCGTCGGCCGCTTCCTCTTCGGCCTTCGCCTCATCCCGCTTCTTCTCGGCCAGGCGCACGAGGTGGATCGAGATCTCGTAGAGCGCCAGGATCGGCAGCCCCAGCCCGATCTGGCTGATGATGTCCGGCGGCGTGAGCAGGGCGGCGACGACGAAAACACCGACGACGGCATATTTGCGGTTGCGGGCGAGGCCATCGGACGTGACGAGGCCGACCCGCCCCATGAGCGTCAGCGCCACCGGCAGCTGGAAGCAGAGACCGAAGGCGAAGATGAGCTTCATCACCAGGTCGAGATACTCGCCGACGCGCGCCTCGAGCTCGATCGGCAGCGATTCGGGCCCGCCGGCCGTCTCGAAGCTGACGAAGAACCGCCAGGCCAGCGGGAAGATCACGTAGTAGACCATCGCCCCGCCGAGAAAGAACAGCACTGGCGTGGCCACGAGGAACGGCAGGAAGGCCTGCTTCTCGTTGCGGTACAGGCCCGGGGCGATGAAGAGGTAGAGCTGGGTCGCGACGAACGGGAAGGTGATGAAGGCGCCCGCGAAGAAGGCGACCTTGAGGTAGGTGAAGAATGCCTCAGTCAGACTCGTGTAGATCATCCGCCGGCCGGTCTGGCCCTCGTAGACGGCGGCGAGCGGGCGGACGAGAAAGGCGTAGATCTGCTCGGAGAAGAAATAGCAGAAGACGAAGCCGAGCAGGATCGCCGCGGCGCTGTACATGAGGCGGTTGCGCAGCTCGAGCAAATGGTCGAGCAGCGGCATTTCGCGGTCGTCGATGTCCTTGATCACGGCAGGGTTGGTCCGTTCGTGGCACTAGGAACGGGGCGTGGTGGCCCCGTCCGAGAGGGTTGCCGCATCCTTGTCCGGCTCGGGCGTCGCGGTGTCGTCGGCCACGACCGCGGCAGGCGCTGCTGGAGCCTCGATCTTCGGCTTGGCAGGTGCCGCCTTGCCGGGGCTGCTACGCTTCGGCTTATCCTCGACGTCGAAGGCGCGCTCGAGCTCGCCCTTCGGATCGACGGCATCGCTGATGGTCTTGCGCAGGTCCATCTTGCCGGTCCGGTCGATGCTCTTCTTGATCTCGTCGAGTTCCGCCTCGCGAGCCATGTCGTCGATCGAGCGCTGGAAATCACGCGCCAGCGCCCGCGCTCGGCCGGTCCAGCGGCCAATGGTGCGGGCGACCTTGGGCAGGTCCTTCGGGCCGATGACGATGAGCGCCACCAGCATGATGACGGCCATTTCGGACCAGCCGAGATCGAACATGCGCGCCCTTCAGCCGCTATCGTGCCGCTCGGAGCCGCACTAGCTCTTGGCTGCCTCGTCCTTGGCCCGGTCCATCTTGATGTCGGGGCTGGTCGCCTCCTCGCTCAGCGCGCGGGGCGTCTGTTCGTCGTCATCGTCCTTCATGCCCTTCTTGAAGTTCTTCACGCCCGATGCGACGTCGCCCATCACCTTCGGCAGCTTGCCCGCGCCGAACAGGATGAGGACGATCACAAGGATCAGGACAACCTGCCAAATACCGATACTCATGGGGAACCCTCTTGATGCCGCAGCCCAACTCCCGGAACCGGATTGGCGCGTTCTGCGGATGTTGCCGCAGTCTGGCAAAAAAACCGGGGCGGCGCAATCAGGTCCCGGCGCCTCCCGAGGGCGCCTCGACATCGATCCTGTCGCCGGATTCCGCGATCGCTTCATCCGCTGTCGAGGCGTCGCCTCCGGCCATCCGGAAGAGACCCGCCGCCTCCAGCTCGTCCAGCCGCGGCAGGTCGTCGAGCGAGCCCAGCTGGAACTGGTCGAGGAAGCCCGGCGTGGTCACCCAGGTGACCGGCCGACCCGGCACCTCGCGCCGTCCCTTGGGCCGGACCCAGCCCGCCTCGACCAGCTGGTCGAGCGTGCCGCGCGCCACCGGCACGCCGCGCACCGCCTCGATCTCGGCACGGGTCACGGGCTGCTGGTAGGCGATGATCGCGAGGGTCTCCATCGCCGCCTTCGACAGCCGGCGGCGGCGCGCCTCGACGCGCTCCAGATGCGGGGCCACGCTCGCGGCCGTGCGGAACGCCCAATGCCGGCCATGCCGCTCGAGCCGGATGCCGCGCGACGCATAGTCCTGAGCGAGCTCCTCGAGAATGCCCAGCACATGCCGGCCATCCCTGACATGCGCCTGTAGCAGCGCCTCGTCGAGGGGCTCCCGGCTCTGGAAGAGCAACGCTTCGACGACCAGCTTCGCGTCGATGCCCTCGCCTTCCTCGCTCATCGCCGCCGGATCCGGATGGGACCGAAGGGAGCCAGCTGGTCGATCTCGATAGTGCCACGCTTGGCCAGCTCCAGGCTGGCAACCAGCGACGCCGCCAGGGCCGAGCGCCCGAGAAAGACGTCGGCGAGACCAGGCGGCAGGAAGCCGGCGAGATCCTGCCACTCGCGGCCCGTCAGGAGCCGCGACAGCCGCTCGAGCGCCGCTTCGACGCTCATCGCCTTGCGCGGCACCAGCCGGATGGTCTGCTGGCGCCGCCGCGCCATCACCCGGGCATAGGACTCCATGAGGCCGGCGAGATCGGCCCGCCAGTGGTCCTCGTGGCGGACGGGGGCCGGTTCGGGCGCACCGCGCGCAAAGCGCGCCACGTCGAGCTCGGGGCGAAGCTCGAGCCAGGCGACGGCCCGGCGGATGGCATCGAGCTTGCGCAGCCTTGCGGCCAGCGCTTCGGCCATCGCATCGACGTCCTCGTCCTCGCGCGCCTCCTTGGGCAGGAGCAGCTGCGATTTCATGAAGGCGAGCCAGGCCGCCATCACCAGATACTCGGCCGCCAGCGACAGCTCGCGGGCCCGGGCCTCCTCGAGATAGGCGAGGAACTGGTCGGCCAGCGCCAGGATCGAGATGCGAGAGAGATCGACCTTCTGCGCGCGGGCGAGCTCGAGCAAGAGGTCCAGCGGCCCTTCGAAGCCGTCGAGGTCGACGACGAAACGATCGGGCGTGAGGTCGCTCATCAGCCCCATCCGGTGAGCAGCAGGACCAG
>JAUIID010000286.1 GCA_030431615.1 Alphaproteobacteria bacterium | reverse complement strand
GCCGAACGCCATGCTCAGCATTATCCTGGTCGGCGCCTGGAAATACTTCCCCTTCGTCGTCATCGCCGTACTGGCACGGCTCCAGTCGATCCCCGACGCGCTCTACGAGGCGGCCGAGATCGACGGCGCCGGGCCGGTCGCCCGCTTCTTCGACATCACCCTGCCGCAGCTGCGCGACGTGCTCGTCGTCATCGTCATGCTGCGCGCCATCTGGGACTTCAAGGAATTCGATCTGATCTACCTCTTGACCGGCGGCGGCCCGGTCATCTCGACACAGACCCTGTCGCTCATGGTCTACAAGGAGGCGTTCGCGCTCAACCAAATGGGCGCCGCCTCGGCCGTCGCCGTCCTCATGATGCTGGTCATGCTGGTCTTCATGATCCTCTATCTGCGCCGCACGGCCCGAGGCGAGGGTAATTCCTGATGCGCCGGTCTTCACTTGCCGGCCGGATCGCCTTCAACCTCCTGGCCTGGACGCTCGTCCTCCTGGTCGCGTTCCCGCTCATCTGGATGATCCTGACCTCGGTCAAGCCGCAGACCGAGCTCTTCCGCATCCCGCCGAGCTTCTGGCCAACCGAGATCACCTTCGAGCACTATCGCCGGCTCCTGGTCGAGACGCCCTTCCTCACCTACATGCGCAACTCGATCTTCCTCGCCCTCGGCACCACGCTGCTCGTCATCACGCTCGCCACGCTCGGCGCCCACAGCCTCGTCCGCTTTCGCTATCCCGGCCGCGAGCGCCTCGCCCAGCTCGTGCTCTTCACCTATCTCCTGCCCTCGGTCGTCCTGATCATCCCGCTCTATCTGCTGATGGTGAAGATCGGCATCTCCAACACGCTCTGGAGCCTGATCCTCGCCTACACCACCTTCGCCCTGCCCTACGCCCTCTGGCTCCTGCGGTCCTTCATGGCCGGCATCCCGGAGGACCTGGAGGCCGCGGCCCTCGTCGACGGGGCGAGCCGCATGGAAGCCTTCATCGACGTCATCCTCCCCCAGGCGCTGCCCGGCATCATCTCGACCGCCCTCTTCACCGCCATCCTTGCCTGGAACGAGTATCTCTACGCTCTGGTGCTGGTGAACACCGACAGCGCGCGGCCGCTCACGACTGGCGTCATGACCATGCTGATCTCGGCCTTCAACATCGAGTGGTCGCTCCTGATGGCTGCCTCCGTCATGATGAGCCTGCCGCTCATCGTCGCCTTCGCCTTCCTGCAGAAATACCTGACCCGCGGCTTCGGCGCGGGCGGTGTGAAAGGTTAGAGCCCTGTCCGAGGTCGTTTTCGAAGGCGTGAGAAAGGCGTTCGGTGCCGCGGTCGCCGTCGAGAACCTCGACCTGCGGATCGAATCCGGCGAGTTCGTCAGCCTGCTCGGCCCCTCCGGCTGCGGCAAGACCACGTCCTTGCGCATGCTCGCCGGGCTCGAGGTGCCGACCTCCGGCACGATCCGCATCGGCGACCGCGTAGTCAACGACATCGCCCCGGGGAAGCGCGACATCGCCATGGTATTCCAGTCCTATGCGCTCTACCCGCACATGACTGTGGCGCAGAACATTGAATATCCCCTCAAGAAGCGCCGCATTCCCAATCCCGAGCGCGGCCCCAAGGTAGCGGCCGTCGCGAAGCTCCTGCATCTTGAGGACTATCTGGCGAGGAAGCCCCGCCAGCTCTCCGGTGGCCAGCAGCAGCGGGTGGCACTGGGCCGGGCCCTCGTGCGCGATCCGGCGGTCTTCCTGCTCGACGAGCCGCTCTCCAATCTCGACGCCAAGCTCCGTGCCCACATGCGCGCCGAACTGATCGAACTGCACCAGCGCATCGGCCGGACCATGGTCTACGTCACCCACGACCAGCTCGAGGCGATGACCATGTCGGACCGCATCGCCGTCCTCGCCAATGGCCGGCTGCAGCAGCTCGACACCCCGGCCATGATCTACCGCCGGCCGGCCAACCGCTTCGTCGCCGGCTTCATTGGGACACCATCGATGAACCTGATTAAGGGCCACTTCGAGCTGGGCCGTTTCGTCGCCGGTGACTGGCAGCTGCCGCTCGACGGGCTCGACCTCGATGAGCCAACTAGTGAGGTTACGCTCGGCATCCGCCCCGAAGACATTCTTATCGGCGCCGCAGGCCAGCCGGCCCGGGTCAAGCTGGTCGAGCCGACCGGCCACGAGGCGATCATCCAGTTCGAGATTGCCGGCCACGACCTCACCGGGCGCGTCGGCGCCGAGATCACGCTTCGGGCCGGCGAGCCGGTTGCCCTCTCGTTTCGCACCACCAATCTGCATCTCTTCGCCGGTGACGACGGCCGGCGCCTCAACAAGGAAGTCTGAACCCATGGATCGCAACAGCGTCGCCTGGTCCGGTGCCATGCCGGCCGTCATTACCCCATTCGACGCGAGTGGGGCGATCGACGAAAAGGCCTTCACCGCCAATCTCGAGCGGCAGTTCGAGCATGGCGCCACGGGTGCCGTCGTCGCCGGCTGCACCGGCGAGTTCTGGACGCTGCCACTGGAGGAGCGCACCACCCTCTTCAAGCTCGCGGTCGAGGTTGCCGAGGGCCGGACCATCCTCGCCGGCACGGGTGCGATCCTCGCCGCCGACGCCATCGCCTCGGCGCGGGCCGCTGCCGATGCCGGCTGCGACGGCGTCCTCGTCCTGCCGCCCTATTTCGTGAAGCTCACCGACGACGAGATCTTCGGCCATATCGAAACCGTCGCGGCCGCCAGCCCGCTGCCGGTCTGCCTCTACAACATCCCGGGCAACGCTGTGAACGCCATCCCCCCGGCCCTGGCGGCACGGCTCGCCGACGTCGACAAGGTGGTGGCGATCAAGGAGAGCTCGGGCGACTGGAACAATTTCTACGGCACCCATCTAGCCGTCGCCGATCGCCTCCGGGTCTTCTGCGGCCCCTCATCGGTCTTCGGCGTGCCTGCCGTCGAGCTGGGGGCCGACGGGGTGATTGACTGCTTCCCCAATGTCTGGCTACCGGGCGGGCTCGCCCTCTTCGAGGCGGCGAAGGACCCTGCCCGCCGCGCCGAGGCGACAGCACTACAGGCAATCGGCCGCCGCCTCACCGACCTCTTCACCACGGGCGGTCGCACGCTCTACCCCGCCACGAAGGCCGCCATGGAGATGCTCGGCTGGCGGGCCGGCGAACCCCGGGCACCCCTCCGTCGCCTCGCAGGCGAGCCCTTGGCCGGCCTCGAGCGCGGTCTCGTCGAGCTCGGTCTCCTCAACAAGAAAGCAGCCTGAGCCATGGATCTCGGCATCAAGGGCCGCAAGGCCATCGTCAGCGCCGCCAGCAAGGGCCTCGGCCGCGCCTGCGCATTGTCGCTCGCCGAGGCCGGCTGCGATCTCACGCTGATGGCCCGAAGCTCGGGCCCGCTGGAGGAGGCAGCCCACGCCATAGCCGAGGCGACGGGCGTGCAGGCCAAGGCCATTGCCGGCGACTTCACCGTCGAGACCGACCGGGCAAAGCTGCTCGCCGCCTGCCCCGCCCCCGACATCCTCGTCAACAACCCGGGCGTGCGCCAGACACCAACACCGTTTGCGGACATAACGAAGGACGAGTGGCGCCACTGGTTCGAGGCGCACTGCTTCTCGTCGCTCGACCTCATCCAGCACTGCGCGCCTGGCATGGCCGAGCGCGGCTTCGGCCGCATCGTCAACATGTCGGTGAGCTTCATCAAGTTCCCGCAGGTCAATTTCGCCCACAGCCACGCCGCGCGCCTCGCCCTCTCGGGTGCCGTGGCCTCGATGACCCGCGACCTGATCGGCCGCAACGTCACGATCAACACGGTCTGCCCCGGCCTCTTCGATACCGACGCGCTGCACACCAACCTCCACGGCCACGCCAAGCGCGGCAACACAACCTATGAAGCCATCGTCCAGGACCGGCTCAAGGGCTGCCCCGCCGGCCGCTTCGCCGATCCAAAGGAATGCGGCGACCTGGTCGCCTTCCTCTGCAGCGCCCAGGCCGGCTTCATGACCGGCCAGAACATCGTCAACGATGGCGGCGTCTATCAGGGCCTCTTCTGAGATGCCGGCCCTCCTGCCCGCCGCCGGCCGGGTCGTCATGATCTCCGGTGCGTCCCGCGGCATCGGTGCTGCCATCGCCGACCGGCTCCTCGCCGACGGCTACAGCCTCTCGCTCGGCATGCGCACGCCCACGCCTCCAGCCGATCCGGAGCGCGTCCTCACCCATCGCTTCGACGCCAAGGACCTGCCCACCGCCGCGGCCTGGGTCGAGGCCACCCTGCAGCGCTTCGGCCGCCTCGACGCCCTCGTCAACAATGCCGGCATCTTCAGGAACGTGACCTTCGACGAGGGTAGCGAGGACGACCTCGACGAGCTCTGGGCGGTCAACGTCAAGGGACCCTTCCGCCTGACCAAGGCCGCCCTCCCCCACCTAAGGGCCGCCCTTCACGGCCGCGTCGTCAACATCTGCTCGACGGACGGCAAGCGCATTCGCGACCACTCGGCCTCGCTCGGCTACGTCATGAGCAAGCACGCGCTGGTCGCCATGACCCACGCCACCCGCTTCGCCGGCTGGCACGACCAGCTCCGCGCCACCGCACTCTGCCCCGGCGCCGTCGAGACGGAGCTCGTCCAGAATGTCCCGGGTGCGGTCCCCGGTCCCGGCCGCATCGAGCCCGCCACCATCGCCGAAACCGTCAGCCTCCTCCTCAGCCTCCCCGACAACGCCAGCATAGCCGAACTGGTGGTCAACACCCGGCTCGAATCGACGCTCTGAGGGGCGGCGGCGCGACACCTGTCGCGTCAATCATCCGTCAACCCTCTCGGGTGCAGAATGCCGGTCTCCGCCTGGAGCCGCTTCGTGAGCCACCTCGTCATTCACGTTCCGCATGCGTCTACTACGATCCCGCCTGAGTTGCGCGACCAGTTCATCCTGACGCCACATGCCCTCGCCG
>JAUIID010000046.1 GCA_030431615.1 Alphaproteobacteria bacterium | reverse complement strand
TGCGGCCGGAGAGGATCAGGACCGGCGTCTGCACCCGGCTCGCCCTGAGGCGGCGGACCACCTCGTAGCCGTCGATGTCGGGCAGGCGCAGGTCGAGAATGATGATGTCGAAGTCGTAGAGCTTGGCGAGCTCGATGCCCTCCTCGCCGCGATCGGTCGGCTCGAACACGATGTTCTCGGTGCGCAGGGCCGTCTCGATCAGCTTGGCCGATACCGGATCGTCCTCGATTACCAGTGCTCGCATGTCGTCTCCATCTGTCCCGCTCGTCCGTGCGTTGCCGTAACCTTAAGACTGATTTCCTTAAGGCTCTGTTAATGCGGCCCGCCTAAAACACGCCCGGCACGCTCCGATGCATGAGAGGTCGAGGCTCAGGTGACGGTTCGAGGATGAACGGGACGGCAGACGCAGCTGGCAGAGGCAGCTCGGCGCCGCTTCTGCCCGAGGACGCCATCGCGGCTGCCCTCGGCGCGGTGCGCGGCCTCGCGAGCTGGCGCTGCTTCGGGCGCGTTGCTGCCTGCCGCGGCCAGGTCGTCCGCGCTGCGGGCCTCGGTGGCCTTGTCGGCATCGGTGACGGCTGCGTGGTCGAGCGGCCGGACGGTGCCGCGGTGGCGGCCGAGGTGGTCGGCTTCGACGGACCGGCGACGCTGCTCGCCCCTTACGGCGAGATCGCCGGCATCACGCATGGCGCCCGTGTCAGGGTCGAGCGGCAGCTCGACGGACTCTTTCCCGATGCGAGCTGGCGGGGCCGCGTGGTCGACGCCTTCGGCCTTGCCCAGGATGGCGGGCCGCCCTTGCGGCCGGGGCGCCGGGTCTACGCCGTGCAGGCACCGCCGCCGCCCGCCGGCCAGCGGGCCGGGCTCGGCGGCCGCATGACGCTCGGCGTGCGCGCCCTCGACCTCTTCGCGCCGGTCTGCGCCGGCCAGCGGCTCGGCATCTTCGCGGGCTCCGGCGTCGGCAAGTCGAGCCTGCTCTCCATGCTGGCGAAGGCGGCGACCGCCGACGTTCTGGTGATCGGGCTGATCGGCGAGCGCGGCCGCGAGCTCAAGGAATTCCTCGACCATACGCTGGGTGCGGAGGGCCGGGCGCGGAGCGTGGTGGTCGTCGCGACCTCGGACCAGCCCGCCATGACCCGCCGCCGCGCGGCCTATGCCACGCTCGCCATCGCCGAGTATTTCCGCGACCAGGGTGCGAGCGTGCTTTGCCTCATGGACAGCGTCACCCGCTTCGCCATGGCACTGCGCGAGATCCACCTCGCCGCCGGCGAGCCGCCGACCAGCAAGGGCTATCCGCCGAGCGTCTTCACCGAGCTGCCGCGCCTGCTCGAACGGGCCGGGCCCGGCCTCGAGGGCAGCGGCACGATCACCGGCCTCTTCACCGTCCTGGTCGATGGCGACGACACCAACGAGCCGATCAGCGACGCGGTGCGCGGCATCCTCGACGGCCACGTGGTGCTCGACCGGCGGATCGCCGAGGCGGGCCGCTTTCCGGCCATGGACGTGCTCAAAAGCCTCTCGCGCACCGCACCCGGGTGCTACGCGCCGGCCGAGCGGCAGCTGGTCGCCGCGGCGCGCCGGCTCATGCAGAGCTACAGCGAGATGGCGGAGCTGATCGAGCTCGGCGCCTACCGGCCGGGCAGCAGCCCGCTCGTCGACGAGGCGGTCGCCCGCCGTCCGGCGCTCGAGGCGGTGCTGGCGCAGGGCATCGAGGAAGCACAGGAGACCGCCGACCCCTTCGCCCGGTTGGCCGATGCCCTCGACGTCGACTGGCCCGCCGACGGCGGAGCCGGGGGCTGATCATGAAGCGCGATCCGCTCGCCGTTCTCGCCCGGCTCGAACGCCAGACGCTCGACGCCCGGCGGGGTGCGATGGTCGAGGCCCAGGGCCGGCAGGACCGCCTGCGCAGCCGGGCGGCCCGTCGCAAGGCGGCGTGGTCCGAGGCGGTGGAGCAGGCGGTGACCGCGGAGGCCGAGCTCGATCTCTGGGGTGCGCTCTCGCGCGGCACGCGCCACGTTCTCGACCGGGCCGAGGCGGAGCGGGATGCCCAGGCGACAGAGCTGGTCGAGGCCCGGGCGGCCCTGCAGGCGAGCCTCGTCGAGCTCAAGCGGCTCGAGGTTCTGGGCGAGCGTCGCCGGCAGCGCGCGGAGGCCGCCGTCCTGCAGCGCGAGCGCATCGAACTCGACGATCTCGCGATCCTGCGGCACCAGCGGGAAAGGGGCGACTGAAGGCCGGCTGCGACCGGCATCCGGCAGGCCGGCTCAGTATTCCGGCGCCAGCTCCACCTCGATGCCGTCGAGCTCCTCGGTGAACTTGATCTGGCAGCTCAGGCGCGAGTTGTCGCGAACCTCGAAGCCCTCGTCGAGCATCATGTTCTCGTCGGCATCGGCCGGCGGCAGCTTGGCGAGCGTGGCCGCGTCCACATAGACGTGGCAGGTGGCGCAGGCACAGCAGCCACCGCAGGCCGCCTCGATCGGCAGGTCGTTCTCGCGGATGATTTCCATCACCGACCAGCCGATCTCGCCCTGGAGCTCGTGCTGGACGCCGTCGCGGTCGGTGACCTTCAGCTTCGCCATTCAGGCAACACCCAGTTTCTTGTGCAAATCGGAGCTGGAGGTGGTGTAGCGGAACACCAGCCGCTGGTCCGGATGGGCGTTCTTGAACGCCTTCTGGCACATCAGCGCAGCCTCGTGGAAACCCGAGAGGATCAGCTTGAGCTTGCCCGGGTAGGTGATGATGTCGCCGATCGCGAAGATGCCGGGCTGGTTGGTCTCGAACGTCTCGGTATCGACGTGGATCAGGTTGCGCTCGATGTTGAGGCCCCACTCGGCGATCGGCCCGAGCTCCATCTTCAGCCCGAAGAGGGCGAGGAGCGCGTCGCACGCGTGGCGGATCTCGCCGTCGGGCGTGTTGATCCGCACACCCTCCAGCTTGCCGTCCGCGCCCTCCAGCCCCGCCACCTGGCCGAGCAGCAGCCGGGCGCGGCCGGCCTCGACCAGCTCGCGCATGCGTTGCACGCTGTCGGGGGCGGCGCGGAACTCGTCGCGGCGATGCAGGATGCCGATCGACGCCGCCAGGGGCTCGAGATTCAGGAGCCAGTCGAGAGCGCTGTCGCCGCCGCCGGCGATCAGGAGATGGCGACCGCGGAAGTCCTCCATCCGGCGAACGGCGTAGTAGAGGGAGTTGCCCTCGAACTCTTCCGCCCCCGGCAGCGGCAGGCGGCGCGGCACGAAGCTGCCGGCACCTGCGGCGATCACCACGTTGGGGGTTTCGAAGACGGTGCCAGCCGTCGTCGCCAGCCGCCATTTGCCGTCCTCGAGCCGCTCCAGCGCCGAGGCCTGCTGGTCGAGATGGAAGACCGGCTCGAAGGGCTTGGCCTGCTCGAGCAGGCGGTCGATCAGCTCCTGGCCGGTGCAGCGCGGCACGGCCGGGATGTCGAAGATGGGCTTCTCGGGATAGAGCTCGGCGCACTGCCCGCCGATCTTGTCGAGATTGTCGACCAGATGGCACTTGAGGCCGAGCAGCCCGGCCTCGAACACGGCGAAGAGCCCGATCGGCCCGGCGCCGATGATCACGATGTCGGTCTCGATCGGTTCCTGGGGGCTCGCTGATCCCGTCATCGCTGGCCTGCCGGACTTTCGGGTGAGAGGTGCCTTCGACACCTGGTCAGTGGGTGCCTCCGGTACCCGGTGGGTTCGGCTAGCATCACCTTCCTGCTTGGGCAAGCCCGCTGGCCCGCTACGGGCATCCGGGGGCAGTCCGCTCAGGCCCGGGGCGGGGTGCTCCAGGCGATGCCCTCGGCCGGTGCATCGAGTAGCCCGGCCAGCTCGTCGTCGAGCCGCATCAGCGTCAGGGAGAGGCCGGCCATCTCGAGCGAGGTCACATACTCGCCGACGCGAACCTGGTGCGCCCGCACGCCGGCCCCGGCCAGGAGCTGCAGGAGGCGGCGGGCGACGACGTGGCACTCCATGAAGGAGGTGGCGCCCAGCCCGTTGACCAGGACGGCGCAGCGCTCGCCGGGCTCGAGGGCGAGCTCGCCCTGCAGCCGCTCGAAGAGCTGTTCCGTAATCCGGTCGGCCTTCTCGAGCGGCCCGCTCATGATGCCCTTCTCGCCATGGATGCCGAGGCCGATCTCCATTTCATCGGGTGCAATCGTGAAGTTCGGTCGGAGGCTCGCCGGCAGCGAGCAGGGGGCCAGCGCCACGCCCATGCTGCGCATGGCACTGACCGCCTTCATCGCCACCCGCTCGACCTCGGCGAGCGGCCAGCCGGCAGCGGCCGCGGCACCGGCGATCTTGAAGAGGAAGACGCCGCCGGCAATGCCGCGGCGGTCCTCGGCCCGCTCAACCGGGGCCGCGGCCACGTCGTCGGCGCCGAGCACCGTCCTGACGGCGATGCCCTCGGCTTCGGCGAGCTCCGCCGCCATGTCGAAGTTGAGCACGTCGCCGGCATAGTTGCCGTAGAGGAAGAGCACGCCGTCGGGGCCGGCGGCGGCGCGGGCGGCGGTCAGGATGGGCTCGGGCGTCGGCGAGGTGAAGACGTCGCCGATCACGACCGCCGTGGCGAGCCCCCGGCCGACATAGCCGAGAAAGGCCGGCTCGTGGCCGGAGCCGCCGCCGACGACGATGCCGACCTTTGCTGCCGGCTCTTCGGCCGCGCGCAGGACGACGCGCCAGTCCTCGGGGTGGAGGCGGACGATCCCGGGGTGGACGGCGGCCACCCCTTCGACCATCTCGCGGACGATGTCGTCCGCCTCGTTCATCAGCTTCTTGGTGCGTGGCTCGTCCATGATTGCCGCCTCCCCGGCCGCCTGATCCGCTCCCAAGGATCGGGGGGAAGCGGCCGGGAGGCAAGGGTCGGCTCCCGCCGGCGCAGCCGGCCGTGCAGCCAGTCGACCAGCCGAAGGGCGGACCGTGCCACGAGGTCGTCGATCGGCCCGGGCAGCGGCGAGATCTGGGGCAGTTGCAGCATGACCTGAACTCCATTCCTGTCGATGCGACTGATCGGAATATCGGCCTGCCCTATTGATCAATCCAACGAATAGATTTTATAATAAGCATCATCTGTGCTGATGGATTGGAACGGAGATGTCGGCCACGCTCGATCCGGACTGCCTGAAGACACTCGTCGCCATTGCCGAGACCGGCAGCTTCACCGCCGCCGGCGAGCGGGTGCACCGCACCCAGTCGGCGGTCTCGATGCAGATGCGCCGGCTCGAAACGCAGCTCGGCCAGAAGCTTTTCCAGAAGCTGGGGCGCGAGGCGCGGCTGACGCCCGAGGGCCACCTTCTGCTCGGCCATGCCCGGCGCATTCTGAAGGCGCAGGGCGAGGCGCTTGCCGCCTTCGACCGGCATGCGCTGGACGGCGAGGTGACGATCGCCGCACCCGACGACTATGCCGCCACCTTCCTGCCCGGCATCCTCGTGCGTTTCGCCGCCCATCACCCGCGCGTCCGCGTCAATCTCCTGTCCCTGACCTCCAACGAGGCCAACCGGCGGATCGAGCGGGGCGAGATCGATCTGGCGCTCGTCACCCAGGGGCACGGCGAGTCCGGCGGGGTCGTCCTGCATCGCGAGCCGCTCGTCTGGGTCGGTGCCGTCGGCCAATGCGCGCAGGACGAGGACCCGCTGCCGCTCGCCGTCTTCCATGACGCCTGCATCTTTCGCCGGCATGCCATCGAGGCGCTCGATGCCGCCGGGCGGAACTGGCGGATCGCCTACACCAACCAGAGCATCGCCGGGGTCTTCGCCGCGGTCGAGACCGGCCTCGCGGTCGGCACCATCCTCGCCAGCAACCTGCGCCCCGGCCTCACCGTGCTCGGCGCCGCCGAAGGCCTGCCGCCCTTGCCCGAGGTCACGATCCTCATGGTGCGCCGGCGGAGCGCCGGCTCGTCCCTGCTCGACGCCCTGGCCGAGCATGTCGCCTCCGGCGTCGCCGCCGCCCTGCCGCAGATGCGCGCCGCCTGAGGCGCTCCCTGCCGAGACGGGGCTTTGCCTCGCCGGCGATCGGGGCTATCGCTCTGGCGCGGCGCACCTCCTGATCACGCCGCCTTCGAGCCCCGGGTGATCCCTCATGCGCGCCGTCTTCATCCATGCCGCCTACGACATTCGCCTCGGCGACCTGCCGGTGCCCAATGCCGGACCCGGGGAGGTGCTGGTCGACGTCGAGGCGGTCGGCCTCTGCGGCAGCGACCTGCACTACTACAAGGACGGCGGGATCGGCGGCACGCAGGTCATCCTCGAGCCCTTCGTCCCGGGCCACGAGGCGGCCGGGCGGGTGCGCCAGGCCGTGCCGGAGCGCGGCATCGCCGAGGGGGCGATGGTCGCCATCGAGCCGGCGCGGGCCTGCGGTGCCTGCGACTGGTGCCATTCGGGCCAACACAATCTCTGTCCGCATACGGTGATGCTGGGCGGGCCACCCAATCACGGTGCGCTGACGCGGACCGTGGCGCTGGCCCCGCACCAGCTCTACGCCGTGCCCGAGGACTTTTCGGCCTCCACCACGGCCCTGCTCGAGCCACTTGGTGTCTGCATCCACGCCGTCGACCTCGCCCGGCCGCAATGGTTCGAGACCGTGGCGGTGCTGGGAGCCGGCACGATCGGGCTCGGCATCCTCCAGCTCCTGCGGCTCGCCGGCATCGCCGAGCCGATCGTCGTCGACCCGGTCGGCTATCGCCGCGAGAAGGCGCTCGAGCTGGGCGCCGCCAAGGCGGTGGCCAGCATCGCCGAGCTCGACGGGCTGACCGCCGGCAGGGGGGCCGACCTGGTGCTCGAGGCGACCAACAGCCCGGCCGGTTTCGCCGATGCGGCGACGGCGGCGACGATCGGTGGCCGGGTCGTGATCGTCGGCATCCCGGACGGCAACCTCTACTCGTTCGAGGCGGCCACGCCGCGGCGCAAGCAGCTGCAGATCATCTTCTCGCGGCGCATGAACCACGTCCTGCCGCGCGCCATCCGCCTCGTTGCCGAGGGCCGGCTCGACCCCGAGGCCTGGGTCAGCCACCGGATCGGCCTCGACGGGGTGCCGGACGCGCTCGAGATGCTCGCCAACTACCGGGACGGTGCCCTCAAGATCGTGGTCCAGCCGGACTGAGCGACGATCGGCCTCGACCGGCGGCCCCGACCAGCGGCCCCAATCAGCGGCACAGGGGAAATGTGCAGGCCCTTGACAGGTGGCGGCGCTCTTCCGGATATGGACGAAGATTGTGCTGCCAAATTAACAAAAGTTCGCCGGGAGGCGACCATGTTCCGGCAGTCTCTGCATGTGGCCGGATGGGCGGGGCCACGATACCCGGCGAGCCGGGCCGGCGGCGGCTGAGCGGGCACCGTTCGGCGGTAACGAGGGACCATGGACCAGGATCTCGTCATCGGCATCGACAGCAGCACCACCGCCACCAAGGCCACGGCCTGGGACCGGTCGGGCGATCTCGTGGGCGAGGGGCGCTGCGCCATCCCGCTCGCCAACCCAGCACCCGGCTTCTACGAGCAGGATGCCCAGGACTGGTGGCGCTCCCTCTGCACGGCACTCGCCGAGCTCGGCCGCCGTATCGACACCCGCCGCGTCGCCGCGCTCGCCATCGCCAACCAGCGCGAGACCTTCGTTGCGGTCGATGCCGAGGGTACGCCGCTGCGTGCGGCCATCACCTGGCTCGACGAGCGTGGCCGCGACGATGTCGTGCTGCTCTCGAAGAAGCTCGGCCGCGATCGCCTGCGCGAGATCACCGGCAAGACACCGGATCCCACACCCTGCCTCTACGCCCTGCACTGGCTGCTCAGGAAGGAGCCCGAGCTCTACCGGCGCACGGCCCACTTCCTCGACGTGCACGGTTTTCTGGTGCGCCGGCTGACCGGACTCAACCGCACGAGCTGGGCGAGCGCCGACCCGACGGGCGTCTACGACCTCGCCGCCAAGGCCTATAGCGAGCCCATCCTGGATGCCCTGCAGCTCGAGGCGAGCCGGTTCGCGACGGCACTGCAGCCCTGCTCGGTGCTCGGCGAGGTGACCGGCGAGGCCGCCGGCGAGACGGGGCTCCAGCCCGGCACGCTGGTGATCGCCGGCGGCGGGGACGGCCAGGCCGGCGGGCTCGGTACGGGAACGCTGCAGCCGGGCCGGGCCTATCTCAATCTCGGCACGGCCAGCGTCTCCGGCGTCTACAGCGCTGCCTACGCCACCGACCCGGCCTTCCGCACGCTGACCAGCGTCTCCGGCGAGGGCTACATCCTCGAGCTCTGCGTGCGCACCGGCACCTTCCTCACCGACTGGTTCGTCAAGAACGTCTTCGCCGTCGACCCGGTGGCGGAACCCGGCATCTATGATGCGCTCGAGGCTGCGGCCGGGAAGCTGCCGGTCGGTGCCGACGGGCTCCTCCTGCAGCCCTACTGGAGTGGCGTCATGAACCCTTACTGGGACCAGGACGCGCGCGGGCTGATGCTGGGCTTCGCCTCGGCGCATGGCCAGGCCCATCTCTATCGGGCGATGATGGAGGGCCTCGCCCTCGACGAAGCCATGGGCATGGCCGAGATCGAGCGGGTCACCGGCGAGCGGGTCGAGGAGCTCGTGACCATCGGCGGCGGGGCGAGGAGCGAGCTCTGGTGCCGGATCATCGCGGATGCCACCGGCAAGGTGGTGGCCCGCCCGGCGACAGTCGAGGCAACCGCCCTCGGTGCCGCGATCGCGGCCGCGAAGGGGGCCGGCTGGTTCGCCGATGCGGCCGCCGCTGCCGCCGCCATGACCGGGCGGATCGAGGACCGGATCGAGCCGGAGCCGGCGAACGTGGCACTCTATGGCGAGCTTCTCGAGATCTACCGCTCGCTCTATCCGGCGACCCGCGAGGCCCAGGCCGCGCTCGCTGCGTTCCGCCATCGGACGGCGAACGCATCATGAAGAGCGGCGACGCGCTCATTGAGGACTTCGTCGCCGGCCGCTACCGGGCGATCGAGACGGGCGAGCCCGTCCGCTGCCCGATCGGTGCCATCGTCACCGCGCCCAGCCTCGCCGGCCGGGAGGCAGACCTCCTGCGCGGCATCGGGCTCGCCAAAATCGGGTCGGGCGGCACGATCGGCGTGGTCAGCGACGAGAACACGCGGGACGTGCTCGGCGAGCGGGTCGAGCGGGCTCTCCCGGGCTGCCATTCGGTCGTGCTCGACCACCCCCATGCCGACGAGGCGACGGCAGCGGACCTGCGCGAGCGGACCCGGCATTGCGATGCGCTCGTGGCCGTTGGCTCGGGCACGCTCAACGATCTCTGCAAGCACGTTACCCATGGCGATGGCCGCCCATGCGCCGTCTTCGCCACCGCCGCCTCGATGAACGGCTACGTCACCGGCACCGCATCGATCACACGGGGCGACTTCAAGCTCAGCCTGCCGTCCCATGCGCCGCGCGGCGTCTTCATCGACCTCGAGGTGCTGGCGGCGGCCCCGGCGCGGCTCACCCGGGCGGGGCTCGGCGACGCGCTCTGCCGCGGCACCGCCCAGATCGACTGGCTCCTCTCGCATCTCCTGCTCGACACCGCCTACGCCGAGAGCCCGTTCGACATGCAGCGCGTCGACGAGCCGAAGCTCTTGGCCGCCGCACCCCGCCTGCTCGACGGCGACCTGTCGGCGATGGCGACGCTGGCCCATGTTCTGACCCTCGGCGGGCTCGGCGTGGTGGTCACCGGCACCAGCCATTCGGGCTCGATGGGCGAGCATGGCATCAGCCACTACATCGACATGTTCGCCCGCCCGCACCCGGGCTCCCTGCACGGTGCCCAGGTCGGCGTCGCCACGCTCACCATGGCCCGGCTGCAGGAGCATCTGCTGGCGGACGAGACGCCGCCGGTGCTGCGGGCGAGCCGGATCGACGACGCGGCACTGGCCGAGCGCTACGGCGCCCAGGCGGCAGCCTGCCGCAAGGCACTCGAGGCCAAGGCGCTGACCGGCGAACGGCTCGCCGCCGCCAATGCGCGGCTGGCCGGGTCCTGGGCGGATTGGCGCCAGACGCTGACCCGGCTCGCCATTCCGGTCGACCGGCTCGAGGCGGCGCTCGCGTCCATCGGTGCCGCCCGGACCGGGGCCGAACTCGGGCTCGAGCCTGCCGTCTATCGAGGCGCCGTCGCCCACGCGCACGAGATCCGCGACCGCTTCGGCTTTCTCGACCTCGCCGCCCACACCGGTCGGCTCGAGGCGTTCGCCGCCGGCGAGGGGTAGGGGCAGATGTCCACCGCCCTCGTTCTCGGTGCCGGGGTCATGGGCAGCGCCTTCACCCTGCCGCTGGCCGATGCCGGGACCACCGTCCGCCTGGTCGGCACGCATCTGGACACCGAGCTGATCGACGGGCTGCGCGCCACGGGCGTCCACCAGCGGCTGAAGGCGCCGCTGCCGGCGGCGGTCGAGACCTTCCACCACCACGCGCTGGCGAGCGCCCTCGATGACAGCGTCGAGTTGGTCGTGCTCGGGGTCAGCTCGGCCGGCATTCCCTGGGCGATCGACCAGCTGCGGCCCCTCTTGGGGAGGAAGCGGCCGATCCTGCTGCTCACCAAGGGGCTCGCCGCCGACGGCAGGCGGATCGGCATCCTGCCGGAGCCGGTCGAGGCGGCGCTGGGCTGCCCGACCGGTGCCGTGGGTGGCCCCTGCATCGCCGGCGAGTTGGCCGTTCGCCGCGAGACGAGCGTCGTCATGAGCTTCGCCGACCCGGCCCTCATCCGGCGGGCGCTGGCGCTCACCGCCGCTCCCTACTACCACGCCCGCGCCAGCGCCGATCTGATCGGCACCGAGGTCTGCGCCGCCTTCAAGAACTTCATGGCGCTCGGCATCGGCGCCGCCCAAGGCATGGCGGACGTGGCCGAGCCCGCGGTCAACAATGCGGCCATGCACAACCCGGCGGCCGGGCTCTTCACCCAGGCCGTGCTCGAGCTCGCCCGGCTCAACGCGCTGCTCGGCGGCACCGCCGCCAGCGTCCACGGCCTCGCCGGCACCGGCGATCTCTACGTCACGGTCCAGGGCGGCCGGAACAGCCGCATGGGCCGGCTGCTCGGTGCCGGCTGGACCTATTCCCGGGCCAAGGCCGAGCGCATGGCGGAGGACACGGTCGAGGGTGCGGAGCTGGCGCTCGCGGTCGGCCCGACACTCAGGGCGATGCTGGGCGACGATGGCCTCCGTGCTGCGGACCTGCCCCTGACCCTCGCCATCCTCGATGCCATCGGCGATGACCGGCCCCTGGTGCTGCCCTGGTCCGCCTTCCACCATCGCGGCCCGGGCGCCGCCTGACCGGCCCGGCCCGTTGCCCGAGAGCGCCTCCTTCGACCGCGTCGAGCAGCTCCGTACCCGGATCGCCTGGCTCTACTATGTCGAGGGCCTGACGCAGAGCGACATCGCCGACCGCGTCGGGCTCAGCCGGGTCCGGGTCAACCGCGAGCTCGCGGTCTGCCGCGAGCGCGGCATCGTGCAGATCCGCATCAACTCCAGTCTCGCCAGCTGCGTCGCCCTCGAGCGCCGGCTGATCCGGCGGTTCGGGCTGAAGGACGCGGTGGTCGTGCCGACGCCGGAGGATCCGGCCCTCCTGCCGGCCGTCATCGGCATGGCGGCCGGCCAGTACGTCTCCGACCGGCTGGCGGCGGGGATGAGCGTCGGCGTCGGCTGGGGCAGGACCGTGCTCGGCTCGCTCAAGGCCATCGAGCGGCGGAACGTGCCGGGCCTCTCCGTCGTCTCCCTGATGGGCGGGCTGACCCGGGCCTCGGCGATCAACACCTACGAGACGGCGTCGCGCTTCGCCGATCTCTTCGGCGCCGACTGCTACTACCTCGCCGCCCCCACCTTCACCTCCTCGCCGGAGAGCCGCGCCACCTTCATCGAGCAGGCGGCGATCAAGGACGTGCTCGACCGGGCCCGCAATGTCGACCTGGCGCTGGTCAGCGTCGGCGGGCTCGGCCCCGGTGCCACCATCCGCCGCCTCGACATGCTGTGCGCGACGGAGCTGGATTCCCTGTTCGAGGCAGGGGCGGTCGGCGACAGCCTCGGCCACTTCATCGACGCTGCCGGCAAGCTCGTGGACCATCCGATCAACCACCGGGTCATCGGCCTCGCGCCGGCCGAGCTCTCGAACGTGCCGACGGCCATCCTCGCCTCGGGCGGCCCGGACAAGGATCAGGTCATCGGCGCCGTGCTCGAGGCGCGCTTCCTCAATGTCGCGATCATCGACGAGGCGACCGCCGAACGGCTGCTGGCCGCCGCCTGAGTCCGCCCAGGAGGCGGTATCTGGCACCATTGTTGCTCCCTGAGCTCGAGGGGGGCGGCAGCCGTGTCGCTCCCGCAACCTGATGACGGGAGTAGCGCGAATGTGTGCAGGCGACGACCGGACTTGTCCCGAATTCGAGCAGCATCGGCGTGAGCTGATGAGTGCGCTCGGCGCCGAGCGCCGGGCCTTCCTGAAGAGCAGCTTCGTCGCCACCGGCGGTGCGGCGGCGCTGGGTGCCATGGGCTCTTCGCTGGTCACCCCGGCCCTGGCGCAGGCCTCGACGGCCCGGGCACCCGGCACGCGCAGCCACTACTACCTGCCGGCCACCGACGAGACGGTGCACTGGGGCTATTTCAGCAAGAACCTGAAGCCGCAGGTGGAGATCGATTCCGGCGACCATGTCACCATCGAGGCGCTCACCCATCATGCCGGTGACGACATGGAGCTCATGGTGAACGGCGATCCGGGGGCCGAAAGCGTCTTCCGCTGGACGAAGGACGGCAAGGGCGTCGATCGCCGCGGCGCCGGGCCGATGGACGCCTCGCTCTTCGGCCGCGGCGCCGGCGAGGGGCTGGGCGTGCATATCTGCACCGGCCCCGTCTATGTGCGGGGTGCGGAGCCCGGCGACGTGCTCGAGGTGCGGATCCTCGACGTGGCGCCACGCGCCACCGCCAACCCGGACCATCCGGGCAAGGCCTTCGGCAGCAATGCCGCCGCCTGGTGGGGTTTCCACTTCAAGGACCTGATCACCGAGCCCAAGGAGCGGGAGGTGATCACCATCTACGAGATCGACGCCACGGGAGAGCGGAGCTGGGCCAAGGCCGTCTACAACTACCGCTGGACGCCGCAGACCGATCCGTACGGTGTCGTTCACCCGATCATCGACTACCCGGGGGTGCCGGTCGACCACTCGACCATCGAGAAGCACATGGACGTGCTCAAGGGTGTGCGCATCCCCATCCGCCCGCATTTCGGCGTGATCGGCCTGGCGCCGAAGGAAGCCGACATGGTCGATTCCATCCCGCCCTCCTACACCGGCGGCAATATTGACAACTGGCGGATCGGCAAGGGGGCGACGATGTACTACCCGGTCGCCGTCGAGGGCGGCCTGCTCTCGGTCGGCGACCCGCATGCCAGCCAGGGCGATTCCGAGCTCTGCGGCACCGCGATCGAGTGCTCGCTCACCGGCACCTTCCAGATCATCCTGCACAAGCGCGGCGATCTCGGCGGCACGCCGTTGGAGGCGCTCGACTACCCGATGCTCGAGACCCAGACCGAGTGGCTGGTGCATGGCTTCAGCTACGCCAACTACCTGGCGGAGCTCGGTGAGGCGGCGCAGTCGGACATCTACGGCAAGTCATCGGTCGACCTTGCGCTGCGCGACGCCTTCCGCAAGATGCGCCATTTCCTCATGACCACGCGCGGCCTGACCGAGGACGAGGCGATCTCGCTGATGACGGTCGGCGTTGATTTCGGCGTCACTCAGGTCGTCGACGGCAACTGGGGGGTGCACGCGACCATCCGCAAGGATATCTTCGCCGGCATGGAGAGCTGAGCCTCGGGCGACCGGCCGGGGCTCGCGGCGAGGCGGGCCTCGACCGGCGCGCCCGCAGGAGAATCGGCCCATGTCCCCGGACGTCGAACGTGACATTGCCGACTGGCTGATCGACGCCGGCCTGAATGGCACCGACGAACAGGCGCTCTTCTCCGGCTTGTGCGACCGGCTGAGCCTGGCGGGGGTCAGCATCACCCGGGCCTATCTCGCTTCGGAGGTGCTGCACCCGCTGGTCGGGGCGCGCGGCTATGTCTGGGAGGGCGAGGCCACCGAGCGCGAGGACTACGGCCATAATGGTCTGGCCGTCGTCGATCCGAACTGGCGGCGGAGCCCCTTCTTTTACATGCTGGACCAAAGCCTCGACAGGCTGCACGTGCGGCTCGACGCGAGCCTCGAGCCCCGGCGCTTTCCGCTGCTCGACCGGCTCAGGATGCAGGGCTGCACCGACTACCTCGCACTCGGCCGACGCATGGATTCGACGGCGGCGATCGGCGGCCAGGACGGCATCCTCACCTCGTGGACGACCATGCGCCCCGGCGGCTTCTTGGGCGAGGAGATAACGCTCATCGAACGCTGCATGGCGCCGCTGGCGCTCGCCTTCAAGGGGTTTCGGGCCGTCGACACCGCCCGCACCCTGGCCTGCACCTATCTCGGCAAGGATGCCGGCAGTCGGGTGCTGGCCGGCGAGATCCGGCGCGGCGAGCCGGTGACCATCGAGGCGGCGCTCTGGTTCTCGGACCTCGAGGGCTTCACGCGGATCGCCGACACCATGCCGCCCGGCCGGCTGATGTCGCTGCTCAACGCCTATGCGGAGGTGCTGGTCGGCGTCGTCGAGGCGCATGGCGGCGACGTGCTCAAGTTCATGGGCGACGGCATCCTCGCCTTGTTCCGCGACACCGACGCGGCGGCCCGCGCCCTCGATGCGGCGATCGCCGCCCAGCGGGCGATCGGCGAGCTGAACGCGGCGCGCGAGGCAGCCGGCGAGCCGGTCACCGAATTCTATCTCGGCCTGCATCGGGGCGACGTGCTCTATGGCAATATCGGCAGCCCTGAGCGGCTCGACTTCACGGTGATCGGCCCTGCCGTCAACGAGGTGGCGCGGATCGAGTCGATGTGCCGCTCGCTCGACCGGCGGGTCGTCGTCTCCAGGGCATTCGCCGAAACGGCCGGTGCCGCCCGGGAGCGGCTCGTCTCGCTCGGCCGCTATGCGCTGCGGGGCGTGGGCCGGGCGCAGGAGCTCTACACCATCGATCCCGAGCTGCTGGGTCGCGACTGACCGGCAGTTGCCCGGCCCTTCGGCGCATGCGACACCTGATTGCCGGTCCACCGTCAGTCAGGAGAGCCCAGAAACATGATCGAGACGATGCAGATCGCGATCCTGATCGGCTCGGGCCTGCTCGTCCTCTCGATCCTCACCAGCCTCGTCTCGTTCCGCATCGGGGCGCCACTGCTGCTGCTCTTCCTCGTCATCGGCCTGCTCGCCGGCGTTGACGGTCCGGGCGGCATCGCCTTCGACGACAGCTCGGGCACCTTCTTCGTCGGCAGCCTGGCATTGGCGATCATTCTCTTCCACAGCGGCTTCGAGACCCGCTGGCAGACCCTGCGCAATGCCGCCGGCCCGGCAGTCGTGCTGGCGACGCTCGGAGTCGTGCTGACGGCGGGACTCTTCGGCGTCGCCGCCTATTTCCTCCTTGGCCTGCCCTTGCCGGAGGCGCTGCTGCTCGGCGCCATCGTCAGCTCGACCGATGCCGCGGCGGTCTTCTTCCTCCTGCGGGTCGGCGGCATCACCATCCGCGACCGGGTACGCTCGACGCTGGAGGTGGAATCGGGCTCCAACGATCCGATGGCGATCTTCCTCGTCGTCGCCCTGCTCGAGCTGATTCTTTCCGGCGCCGGTCTCGACACGCTCGGGCCGAGCCTGCTCCAGGCCTTCGCGCTGCAGATGGGCCTCGGCCTCGTTCTCGGCCTCGCCGGTGGCTGGCTCATGGTCAGGGGCATCAACCTGATCGAGCTCGAGCCCGGCCTCTACCCGATCGCCGTGCTGGGCGGTGCCCTGATGCTGTTCGCCTTCACCGCACTCCTCGGCGGCAGCGGCTTCCTTGCGGTCTATGTGGCGGGGCTGGTCGCCGGCAACATGCGGATCCGCGCCAGGCCGCATCTGCACCGCTTCCAGGACGGCCTCGCCTGGCTCGCGCAGATCGTGATGTTCCTCCTGCTCGGCCTCTTCGCCACGCCCTCGACCTTCGGCGAGATCGCGCTGCCGGTCATCGTGCTCGCCATCCTGCTGGTGATCCTGATCCGGCCGCTCGCCGTCACCATCCTGCTGCTGCCGTTCGGCTTCAGGCGCAACGAGATGGCCTTCATCAGCGTCGTCGGCCTGCGCGGCGCCGTCTCGATCCTGCTCGCGATCATGCCGATCATGGCCCGCATGGAGAACGGCCAGACGCTCTTCAACGCGGCCTTCCTCATCGTCCTGGTCTCGCTCCTCGCCCAGGGCTGGAGCATCCGCCCGCTGGCCCGCTGGCTCGGCGTCGTCGTGCCGCCGCGCCAGGGCCCGGTCGACAAGGTCGAGCTGGAGCTGCCCGGCACCGCGCATCACGAGCTCGTGGTCTACCACATCACCGAGGGCAGCCCTGTCGCCCGCGGCCATCGCCTGCCGCGCTGGGCGCGACCGTCACTGGTGGTCCGCGGCGGCCGTTCGCTCAGGGTGCATCAGGCGGGCCACCTTCTGCCGGACGATTATGTCTACATCTTCGCGGCGCCGGACTTCATTCACCTGCTCGATCGCCTGTTCGCCAGCCGCGCCGAGCTCGATCCCGCCGATATCGAGTTCTATGGCGAGTTGCCGATCGTCCCGGATGCGCCCGTCGCGGCCCTGGCCGCCACCTATGGCCTGGCGATCGAGAGGGACCCCGCGACAGTCCGGGTCGCCGACTATCTCGAGCAGCGCCTCGGCGGCCATCCGGAGCCCGGCGACCGGCTGACGCTCGGTTCCATCGACCTCATCGTACGGAGCGTCGACGAGGCCGGCAAGATCGCCGAGATCGGCCTCTCGTTCCGGCCGGTGGAGGAGGTGACACCGCAGGGCGGGACGCTGGCCCGCATGCGGCGCCTCCTGGTCGGCAGCCCGCAGGCCGCCCCGGTCGCCGGGCCGGAGGAGCCGCCGAAGGCGCCGTAGCAGCCGGCTAAAGCGGTGCGGTCGGTTGCGGCGCGCCGTCGTAGCAGCCGAGCACCGACTGGTCCATGTCGACCAGCGAGCCGGTCATCATGCCGCTCTCGTCCGACGCGAGGAAGGCGATGGTTCGCGCCACCTCGGTGGTCTCGAGCAGCCGGCCGAAGGGCTGGCGCGCCCTGGCCGCCTCGAGCCAGTCGTCGGGTGCGTTGTGCTCCCGCTTCTGGATGGCGTGCTCGCCCGGCGTGTTCATCCAGCCGATATTGAGCCCGTTCACGCGGATGCGGTCGCGCATCAGGGAGTAGGCGACGTTCTTCGTCAGTGCGGCGAGCGCCGCCTTGGAGGCCGAATAGGCGCAGATGAAGGGCTGGCCGCCATGGCTCGACATCGAGAGGATGTTGACCATCGTGCCCGCGATCTTCTCGCGCCGCATGATGGTCGCCGTGTCCTGCATGAGGAAGAAGGGTGCCCGCACGTTGATCGCGAACATCCGCTCGTAGAGCTCGGGGCTGGTGTCGAGGATGGTGCCGCGATCGGTGATGGCGGCGACGTTGACGAGGCAGTCGACGCGGCCGAAGGCGTCGTCGGCCGCCTTCGCCACCTTGCGCACCTGGTCGAGCTCGCCGAGATCCGCCGCGACGAAGGCGGCCTCGGCCCCGCCCGCGGCGAGATCGGCCCGCACCTGCTCGCCGCGCTCGGCATTGCGGCCGCAGATCACGATGCCTTTGGCACCGCGTTCGACGAGGAGGCGGGCCGTCGCTTCGCCAAGCCCCTGGGTGCCGCCCGTGACGATCGCCACCTTGCCCTCGAACCCGCCGCTCATGCCTGCCTCCCCGAGCTGTATTCGTATGGGCGGCAGCCTATCAAGCGGCGGTCGGGCGGGCCAGTGCCGCGGTCAGGTCCAGGCGGCAGTGAGGCCTCCTGGCTTCCTCGTCGTCTGCCGCTCGCCGTGGGCGGCGAAGAGGCGGCGCAGGAAGCCCAGGATCATCGCGTTGCGCATGCGCCGGGCCTCGATCAGGACGGCACTGACATGGGCCGGGTCGTAGGATCCGGCGAACTGCCGGTAGGTGGTCATCGTCGTAGCTCCAGTCGTGGCGCTGTGCTGGCGCCTGTCTGTTCCTTGTTGCACTGCAGTAGACTTGGCCATCCGGCGCCTGCGGGCAACCGGCCGTTCGCGCATGGCTCCGTTGCGCGGCCGTTTCACCCTTTGGCCATGAATTTGGCGAGGCGGGCACACCCCCGGATCTGCCCGGCCCGATGCATCGCCCGGATCCGGCCATAGGCCCGGCCGTCGCCCGCCGCGATGCCGGCGAGGCCGAGGGCGCTGCAGGTTGCGTCGAGTGCCGGATCGGCGATGGCGTCGGAAAGGGCACGACGCAGTGCTGCGACCGTGCGGCGGTCGGTTCGCCAGGCGGTCACGTAGGGCAAAGCGGGCGCCGGCGGGGTCGCCGCCAGCACGCGCAGGCCCGCCACGGCGGAAGGGCGGTAGCGGGCGAGGAGTGCCCAGGTGACGCAGTCGATCGCGGCGCAGTCGGCCCGGCCCTCGCGCACCGCCGCGAGCGACGCCGCATGCGCGCCGGTCTCGACGATGCCTTTGAAGAACAGCCGGCCGGCGGCGAAGGGCATGATCGCCGCCGCCAGCGCATTGGCACCGGACTGCGAATGCGGCGCGTTGACGGCCGCCCCTGAGCCCCTGAGATCGGCGAGGCCCGCGAAGCCCGTCCCCTCGCGCACCACGACCCAGGAGCGGTAGTCGCCGCCGGCGCAGCCCTCTGCCGCGTAGGCGGGCGTCGCCACGAACCGCACGCGGCCGGCGAGGAGCGTCGTGAAGGGCAGGCCGCAAGCCTGGGCCAGGAGGAGCCCGGGATCGGTCCAGAGGCCGATCAGGTCGTCGCTGCGACGCAGCTCCGCCGGCACGCCCGGCACCCCGGCCGCGCCGAGGCGCTCCGCCACTTCTTGCCAGAACCGGTCGGTCGCCGGGCGAAGCTCCGGCAGGTCGTACATCGGCAGGGCGGCGAGGCGCTCACCGGCAAGGGTCGACGGCACGGCTCAGCTCGCCACCTGCTCCGCGAGGAACGCATCGAGTGCCCCGAAGAACTGGTCGAAGGCGGGCGTGCCGTGCTTGACGACATGGTTGGCGCCGTCGAGCTCGACGAACCGGGCGTTCGGGATCAGGTCGGCCAGACGCCGCCCCTCGGCGAGCGGGCACATGCGGTCCTCGCGGCTGTGCAGGACCAGCGTCGGCACGGTGATGCGCGGGGCGAGGTCGCTGACGTCGACACGCCCGTTCATCTGCCAGATCCGCCCGGCATTCTCCGGCGTGATGCACATCCGCTGCAGCTCGTCGAGGCTCGCCTTCTGCTCGTCCGAGCCTTCCGGCATCAGGGATTCGGTGAAGAAGTGGCGATAGGCCTGGTTGGGCGAGCCCCAGCCATGGCGGATCATCGTGGCCGCGGCCGCGAACATGGTCTCCTCCTCGGCCGAGTGCCGCCGCAGCCGGCCGCGCGCATAGCCGCCGAGGATCACGAGGAAGCTCACCCGCTCGGGATGCTCCGCCGCATAGCGGATCGAGAAGGCGCCGCCCTGCGAGATGCCGAAGAGCCCGAACCGGTCGAGCCCGGCGGCATCCGCGACCATCGCCATGTCGGCGATCATGGCTTCCTCGGAGATGTTCTCCACGTCCCAGTCGGAGAGCCCGTTGCCCCGCTGGTCGAAGCGCACGAGCCGGCAGCGTGCCGCGATGGCGGCGAGGAGCGGCCCCCAGACCGGTGTCCTGAGCTCGTATTCGAGATGATTGAGCCAGTTCGGCGCCTTGAGGATCGGCGGGCCCCGGCCAATGGCCGACCAGGCGATCTGCACGCCGTCCCCGGCCGTGGCGAAGGCGATCTCTTGGGCCGGCGGCTCGGCCGGCAGGACGGGCACGGCGACGCCGTCCGGCGTCCACTGCCAGACGCGAAGCTCGCGGCGGATGTTCTTCACGCGCTGCAGGCCGAGGTCGTGGAAGGAACCGGCCACCCGGTCACCGACCAGCCGGTGGAGGTCGTCGGGAACGCAGATGCCGCCCGGCCGCGCCAGGGTCTCGAGCCTGGCGGCGACGTTCACGGCGTCGCCCAGGAGGTCGTCATCCTCGACGATGACGTCGCCCTGGTTGATGCCGATCCGGTAGAGGATGCGGCGCTCCTCGGCGACCGCCGCCTCGACGTCGTGGATGGCCTTCTGGATCTCCAGCGCCGCCTCGACCGCGCTCGCGGGGTCGGCGAGCTCGACCAGGAGGCCGTCGCCCGTGGTCTTGACGATGCGGCCGCCGGCGGCGTCGATCGCCGGCTGCATCACGCGCCGCCGGTGTGCCCGGTGGCGCGTCAGCACCGCCTCCTCGTCGGCCTCCACGAGGCGGCTGAAGCCCGCCATGTCGAGGGCGAGTATGACCGCCGACCGTCGCTGCAGGGTGTCGTCCGCCATGCCGCCTCCGTGCACCTGGCGCCGGCCTCGAGCGGCCCGCCGCCCGGAACCGCCGCACCATCGTGACACGTCATCGTGATGCATTTTTGCGTGTCCACCAAGAGCCACGGTCGGCGGTCGACAGAAGCTGGTTGCGCGCCCCCTGTCGGTTATCATAAACGAATGACGATATCGACTATCGATGATGGGAAACACCTTGGGACGGTCGGGCCATGGAGCATCAGGAGCTGCTCGCGGGATTTATTCGCCTCCACGTGCTGCATCACGCAGCGGAGGGCGATCTCTATGGCCAGTGGATGATCGAGGAACTGGCGCAGCACGGCTACCGGGTGAGCCCGGGCACGCTCTACCCGATGCTCCACGCGATGGAGCGCAAGGGCTATCTCGAATCGCGGACCGAGCGGGCCGGTCGCTCGCAGCGGCGGCTCTATCGGGCAACACTCTACGGGCGGGAGGCACTGGCGATAGCGCAGGACAAGATCAGGGAGCTCTTCCGTGAAGTCGTCCCGGGCAGCAATGACTGAGCCCGCCCCGTCCCGCGGCACGCCGGGCGAGGTCTTTCGCGCGTTCGCGAAGCTCGGCTTCACCTCGTTCGGCGGCCCGATCGCCCATCTGGGATATTTCCGGGACGAGCTGGTCACCCGCCGCAAGTGGATCGACGAGGCGGGCTATGCCGACCTCGTGGCGCTCTGCCAGTTCCTGCCCGGCCCCGCCAGCAGCCAGGTCGGGTTCGCCCTCGGGCTCCTGCGCGGCGGCCCGCTCGGCGCCTTTGCCGCCTGGGCCGCCTTCACCCTCCCGTCGGCGCTCGTGCTCCTGCTCTTCGCCCTCGGTGCCGACGCCTTTGGCGGGCCGGTCGGCACCGGCCTCCTGCACGGCCTGAAGATCGTCGCGGTCGCCGTCGTGGCGCAGGCCGTCTGGGGCATGGCGCGGAGCCTCGCCCCCGACCGCCAGCGGGCGAGCATCGCCCTCGCGGCGGTGCTGATCGTCGTCTTCGCCACGGGCTCGCTCGGCCAGATCCTCGCCATCCTCGCCGGCGGTCTCGCCGGGTTGTGGCTCTGCCGGGACGGCGTGCCGCAAGAGACCGGCCAGCTGCGCTTTCGCGTGTCGAAGGGGGCAGGGCTCACCGCGCTCGTCCTCTTCTTCCTGCTGCTCTTCCTTCTGCCGCTCGCCGCCGGCACGGCGCAGGGCCTCGCCCTCTTCGATGCCTTCTATCGGGCCGGTGCGCTCGTCTTCGGCGGCGGCCACGTCGTGCTGCCTCTGCTGCAGGCCGAGGTCGTGCTGCCCGGCTGGGTCAGCAACGACACCTTCCTCGCCGGCTATGGTGCGGCGCAGGCCGTCCCGGGCCCGCTCTTCACCTTCGCCGCCTATCTGGGTGCTGCCAGCGGGCCGGCACCCAACGGCGTCATCGGGGCGACCGTCGCCCTTCTTGCGATCTTCCTCCCCGGCTTCCTCCTGCTGGTGGGTGCCTTGCCCTTCTGGGACGCCTTCCGCACCCGGCCCCTGGCTCAAGCTGCCATGCGCGGCACCAACGCGGCCGTCGTCGGCATCCTCGGTGCGGCCCTGTACCATCCGGTCTGGACCAGTGCGGTGCTCGGCACCGAGGACTTCGCGCTGGCGCTCACCGGCTTCGTGCTGCTGACCGTCTGGAAGGTCCCGCCCTGGATCGTGGTCATCCTCCTCGCCCTGGGCCTGGCGCTGGTCTAGGAGCCGCCGTGGAACACCGCCTCGACATTGTGGTCGTCGCGGTCGAGGACGAAGGCGCCGTAATAGTCCGGGTGATAATGCGGCCGGAGCCCGGGGGCGCCATTGTCGCGACCGCCGGCGGCAAGCGCCGCCGCGTGGAAGGCGTCGACCTCGGCGGCACTCTTCGCCGCCAGGGCGACATGCGCCCCGCCCGTCTGCCGCCCCTTGTCGCCGATCCAGAAGACCGGCCGGTCGCTGCCGAAGCCCGCGAACCGGCCGCCGTCGTGCTCGAACTCCATCATGACGCGCATGCCGAGTGGTGCCAGCGCCTGCTCGAAGAAGCCCCTGGCCCGGGCAAAGTCGCTGACGACCAGCCCGACATGGTCGATCCTGCTCATTCCCTCTCTCCTTCGACGCTCAGGCCCTGATCCCGATCCCCGCTCCCTCCGCCGCCTCGCGCAGCGCCGCCATGCCGATCTCGGCCATCTTCAGGGGATTGGCCTTCTTCGGGTCCTGTTCCGCCTCGATCACCACCCAGCCCGAATAGCCGATGGTCTTCAAGGACTTCATGAAGGGCCCGAAGTCGATCGAGCCGTCGCCGGGGACGGTGAAGACGCCCTCGAGCACGCCCTTGAGGAAGCTCCAGTTCTCCGCCTTCAGCTTCTTCAGGACGTCCTTGCGGATGTCCTTGGTGTGAACGTGGTTGATCCGCTTGCCCCAGCGCTCGGTGGTGGCGGTGACGTCGCCGCCGGCGAAGGTGAGGTGGCCAGTATCCAGGAGGAGCCCGACCGGCTCGTCGGTGTTCTCCATGAGAAGGTCGATCTCCTCCTCGATCTCGATCACCGTGCCCATGTGGTGGTGGAAGGTCATCGGGCAGTGCTCGGCCTTCAGGAACTCGGCGAACTTCGTCAGCTTCTCGCCATAGCGCCTGATCTGGTCCTTCGTCAGCTTCGGCCGCTCCGAGACCGGCGTCTCGATCAGGCCCTGCACGGTGCCGACCGTTTCGGCATAGACCATGACCGGGCAGCCCATCGCCTGGTAGAGGGCGAGCTGCTCCTTGATCCGGCTCTTCTCCTCCTCGATCGTCACCTCGAGCAGCCGGCCGGAGAACCAGCCCGAGACGAGATCGAGCTGGTGGTCCTCCATGAGCGGCTTCAGGATCTTGGGGTCCATCGGGAACTTGCCGCCCTTCTCGACCCCGCTGTAGCCCGCCTGCTTCGCCTCCTTCAGGCACTGCTCGAGGGTGATGTCGCCGCCGAGCTCCGGCAGGTCGTCATTGCTCCAGCCGATGGGGGCGATGCCGAGGCGGATGGTCATCCCTCAGACTCCCACCCGCTGCTTCTTCTTGCCGTCGACATGCGCCTTCCTGGCCTCCAGCACGGCCGGCCGCTCGCTCACCTCGGGCGTGCCGCACTCCCACCACGAGTTGTCGTTGCCGGTCCAGTCGGTCGGGTGCACGTCGACGTGGATCACCGTGGTGCGGTCGGCGGCTCTCGCCTTGCGCACCGCCTCCTCGAGATCGCCGATGCTCTGCACCCGGATGCCGATTGCACCCATCGCCTCGGCATGCTTGGCGAAATCGACGCGGAAGGCGCCATTGGCCGTCCGGCAGGTGTCGAGCGAGTTGTTGAAGGAGGGGACACCCTTCGCCCGCTGCAGCCGGTCGATGACGAGGAACCCGCCATTGTCGCAGACCACGACGATCAGCTTGTGGCCGGTGAGCACCGACGAATAGATGTCGGAGTTCATCATCAGGTAGCTGCCGTCGCCGACCATGACGAAGACCTCTCGATGCGGGTCGGCCATGGCGGCTCCCCAGCCGCCGGCCAGCTCGTAGCCCATGCAGGAGTAGCCGAACTCGCAGTCGAACGTGCCGACGCCCTTGGCGCGCCAGCACATCGAGAGCTCGCCCGGCATGCCGCCCGCCGCGGTCAGCGCCAGGTCGCGCTCGCCGGCGAGCCGGCTCACCGCACCCGCCACGTGGGCATAGGTCGGCAGCGCCGCGTTGGTCGGGCCCGAACGGTGGTCGATATAGGCGTTCCACTTGGCATAGAGCGCCGCCCCGTGCTCGCGCCAGGAGCCGGGTGCCGACCAGGAGCCGAGTACAGCGCCCAGCTCCTCGAGCCCCACCTTGGCGTCACCCACCACGGGCAGGCTCTGGTGCTTCACCGCGTCGAAGCGGGCCGCGTTCAGGCCGATGAAGTGCGTGTCGGGGGCGAAGAGCGTCCAGGAGCCCGTGGTGAAGTCCTGCAGCCTTGTCCCGACCGCGAGCACCACGTCGGCCTCGGCGGCAAGCTCGTTCGCGGAGGACGCTCCCATGATGCCGATCGGCCCGACATTCATGGGATGGTCGTGGAGCAGCACGGTCCGCCCGTTGAGCGTCTCGCTGACCGGGATGCCGTGCTTCTCGGCGAAGGCGGCGAGCGTCGCCTCGGCGTCGCTCCAGCGCACCCCGCCGCCGGCGATGATCAAGGGCTTCTTCGCCGACTTCAGGAGCTGGACTGCCATCTTGAGCTGCACCGTGTCCGCCCGCCGTCGCTCGATCCGATGCACCCGCGTCTCGAAGAAGCGCTCCGGATAATCATAAGCCTCGGCCTGCACGTCCTGGCAGAGGCTGATGAAGGCGGGGCCGCAATCGGCAGGATCTAGCATCATGGCGAGCGCCTGGGGCAGGGACTGGATGATCTGCTCCGGCCGGGTGATCCGGTCCCAGTAGCGCACCACCGGCTTGAAGGCGTCGTTCACCGAGATCGTCGGGTCGCCGAAATGCTCGACCTGCTGCAGCACCGGGTCGGGAGCGCGGCTGACATAGTAGTCGCCCGAGAGGAGGAGGAGCGGCAGGCGGTTGGTGTGGGCGACGGCCGCGGCGGTCACCATGTTGGTCGCGCCCGGCCCGACCGAGCTCGTCGCGATCATGATCTGCTTGCGCTTCCTCGCCTTGTTGTAGCCGATGGCGGCCAGCGCCATGGACTGCTCGTTCTGCCCGCGCCAGGTCGGTATGTCGTCCTGCACGGCCTCCAAGGCCTCGGAGAGACAGGTCACGTTGCCGTGGCCGAAGATGGCGAAGACGCCCGGGAAGAGCGGGACCTCGTGCCCCTCCACCACCGTCCGCTGGGCCACCAGCCACTTCACCAGCGCCTGGGCCATGGTCAGCCGCACCGTCCGCATCGCTTCCCTCCCTCGCAATTGCCGAGCCGGCCGGCCGGCGCGTATTCTAGCCGGGTCACCATAGCGGGGCCGTCGGGCGCCGTGAAGCCGGAATGAAACGCACGTTCCAATTGCGCACGCCGGCGGAACAAACTATTCAACTCGCCCGGGTCCGGGCTCCAGGGAGGAACACTGCCATGCTGCGCTTCGCGCTCTTCGGTGCCGGGCGGATCGGCCGTATGCACGCCGACAATCTCGTCCGCCACCCCAAGGCCGAGCTCGCCTATGTCTATGACGTCGCGGGCGAGGCGGCGAAGAGCTGTGCCGCGAAGCACGGAGCGAAGGTCGCCGCCAGCATCGAGCAGGCGCTGGGCGACAGCTCGGTCGACGCCGTGCTCATCGCCTCCTCCACGGACACGCATATCGACCTGATCCAGGCCTCGGTCGAGGCCGGCAAGGCCGTCCTCTGCGAGAAGCCCATCGACCTCGACATCGGCCGCGTCGATGCCTGCTGGCAGCGCATCAAGGGCCGCGATCCCAAGGTCATGATCGGCTTCAACCGCCGCTTCGACCCGTCCTTCAAGGCCGTGCACGACGCCATCCGCAAGGGCGAGATCGGCGATCTCCGCCAGGTCATCATAACCAGCCGCGACCCCGAGGTGCCGCCCGTCGCCTACATGCAGGTGGCCGGCGGCCTGCTCCGCGACATGACCATCCACGACTTCGACCTCTCCCGCTACCTCCTCGGCGAGGAGCCGATGAAGGTCGCCTGCTTCGCCCAGGCGCTGATCGCCCAGGAGGTGAAGGACCTGAACGACCACGACACCGCGATGATCATCCTCGAGACCGCGTCCGGTCGACAGTGCTGCATCAACAACTACAGGCGGGCCACCTACGGCTACGACCAGCGGATCGAGGCCATCGGCGAAACCGGCATGCTCAAGGCCGAGAACCGCCGCCCCAACACCCTCGAGCGTTGGGACGGCCAAGCGACAGAGCAGAAGGCCCCCATCCTCCACTTCTTCATCGAGCGCTACCAGGAAGCCTACAACGCCGAGATCCAGGCCTTCGTCGACGCCGTCGAAGCCGGCAAGCCCATGCCCGTCGGCTTCGACGACGGCCGGAAGGCCCTCCTCCTCGCCAACGCCGCCTACCGCTCGCTGGCCAGCGGGAGGGCGGAGGCGGTGGAGGCCTGAGCCGGAGGCTGCTTCGCGAGCCCTCGCGGGACAGTAGAGCCTGCCGCTCGGTGGCGAGACTCGCTCATCTGGGCAGAACCCCCGCCAACTCGTTTGCCAGGTGGACGCCGGTCAGCGCCGCCTCGGCGACCAGATCGGCAAACCCGCCCTGATAGACGAGCCTGAATGCCGCAAGCAGGCCGCCGAACAGCACAGTCGCGAGGACCAGCGCCAGAACCCAGAGACCGAAGCGGCCGCGCGCCAGCCAGTTGGCAACCTCGCGGCGTGTCCGACTCCTCGTCGTTTCGTCGAGCGCATCCCAATTTTCAAGATTGGCGGCCCAGCGTTCCCGCCGATCGGAGAGAAAAAGAACGCCCAGCGGGCTCATCAGCACGACCACGAGATGCAGCAGGGTGGGCACGAGTGTCGTCAGGAGCATGAGCGACAACCAAGCGCCTTTGGTGAAGGGCGCCGCCGCCGCCTCGGCGATATGCTTGGCTAGGTCGAAGGCCGGGCTGTCCTGCAATGCTGCAAACTGATTATAGAGCTCGAAGCCAAACGCCAGCGACAGGGCCATTCCCAGCAGCATCGCGGTCGCCACGACCAGATCGACGATTCCGTGGCCGAGGGCGGCGCTCGCGAGACGCATCGCGGAGCGTGGCTTCGCGCAAGCACGATCCAGTGGCACGCTAAGCGGCGAGAAGTCCGAGCCACCGACTGGCGGGGACGCGGCCACTGTCGCCAGGAGATGGGCACCGAGCCGTCGCGTGACCCACCACGACCCCCAGTCGACGACGCCGTTGATCATCGGCAGCACAAGAAAGAAGATGAGGAGAACCACCGCGGGCTCGTCGATGAAGCCCCGACCAATTAACGCGGTTATACTTCCCAACCCGATGATTCCGCCGATGGCACCGGGAACGGCTCCGGGTCGCGAAATCGCGGCAGCGGCAACGGCACCAGCACCGGCAGCGGCAACGGCAGCGGCACTGGCAAAGGCAGCGGCGCCGGCAACGATAACGGCAGCGGCAGCGGCAGCGGCAACGGCAGCGGCACCGGCACCGGCAACGCCAGCGGTACCGGCAGCGGCAACGGCAACGGCAGCGGCAGCGGCGCCGGCAACCGCACCCGTAACGCCTGCCGCCGCGGCAAAGGCAAAGGCAAGAGCAACTACCGCTGCCCCGGCGGTAGTTGAAGCCAGCGCCTTGATCCAGTTGGAACGCGGCAACTGCCACACGACGCTGCCAACGGCTGCGCCGGCTGCTGGAAATCCACCGAGAAAAATGGCAGCTGCTAACAAGTTACTGTCAGTTCTAAGTGCGCTGAACCAAAGCAACCCAAAGAACAGGAGAAAGACACAAGCGAGAAGCACGCGAAAAGAAATCTCGCTACGTCTTCTTAGCCGGCGGTGGCCGCGCTTTCTTGCGCCGAGATGCATTCGAATCACCAAGCGTCGTTCCAGGCGCCGGATGGGTCCAGCGAGGCGCTGGCCGAACCAGAAGGCCAAGGCCGGCAGCGCAACCGCTATGGCGGCAAGAAACACTCTGCGCGGCTGGACTGAGTCGGCCGACAGGATCTGGAGGCCGCCGACAACGCCGGGACCGCCCGCTCCCTAGACCAGGACGAAACCGGCAAGGGCATAGACAAGGGCGATGACGATGCAGAAGCCGAGCGCCCGGGCGGAGCCCGGTGGCCCGAACAGCCGGTCGAGCAACACCAGGCCCGATTGCAGTCCGTCTCTGTAGCGCTGGCCCAGTGCCCCGTCACGCAGGCCGATGGAGACATCGGCTCGAAAAGTCGGGTCCGCGTCCAACTGCTGGCGGGCTTCGGCAGCGGACGGACCGAGCCGGAAAACGACGGAAAGGAACAAGGCAAGGATGCCGGCGATGCTGCCAGCAATGCTGAACCAGTCGACCAGGCTGACGCCCGAGTCCTCCATGGGCGAATCACCGCCGCGTCATCATACAATCATCTGGATGTAACAGAATAGGACGCAAAAGGAAGGTTGTCCGCTTTGACCCTACGTCACCGGCGCACGCAACCTGATCATGTGGCCCTCTTCGCGTGCCTTCGAACACGCTGTAAGCGCTGGGACGGCAAGGCCATCAAGGCCTGAACTCTCCCTACCGCCGCAT
>JAUIID010000045.1 GCA_030431615.1 Alphaproteobacteria bacterium | reverse complement strand
TGATCGCCGGCCAGAATGCGCTGCTTTTGCTGGCGCTCATCGTCGCCCTGATCCTCGTCGTGCACTGGGCGCTCGAGCGGGCGCACCGCTCGCCCTGGGGCCGCGTGCTGCGCGGCATCCGCGACAACGAGACGGCGGCCCGTGCGATGGGCAAGGACAGCCTCGTCTACCGCATGCAGGCCTTCGTCATGGGCTGCGCCGTGATGGGCCTCGCCGGCGCCGTCTATGCCCATTTCGTCGGCTTCATCAGCCCCGAAGCGTTCGACCCGGTCTTCGCCACCTTCATCGTCTGGGTGATGCTGATCGCCGGCGGCAGCGGCAACAACAAGGGGGCGATCCTGGGTGCGGTGGTCATCTGGGCGGTCTGGTCGGGCACCCAGTTCCTGACCGGCCAGTTCCCGGCCGAGTACCAGACCCAGGCGGGAGCGCTCCGCGTCCTGATGATCGGCGTGCTGCTGCAGGTGATCCTGATCTTCCGCCCCGAAGGCCTGCTGCCGGAGAAGCCGCCGGCGCCGATCTGGCGCGGGGAGTAGGGGCGGCAGGTCCGACGCCGCCCTCGCCTGACCCGCCTCTCAGGCGTCCTGGCCCATGGGGTGGAGGGTGAGTTCGTCGATCTGGGCGGTGGGTGGCTGGCTCAGCATGGTGCGGACCGCCGCGGCGACATCGGCCGGGCGAAGTGCTTCGGGGCCGGGGCGGGAGCCTTCGGGGCGGTTGGCGAAGCCGGTGTCGATGCGGCCGGGCAGGATGACGCCGACCTTGACACCCAGGGGGCGGAGCTCGAGGCGGAGCGCCTGGCTGAAGCCGACCACGCCGTGCTTGGCGGCCACATAGGGCACGAGCCGGCCGATCGGGCGGCGGCCGATGTCCGAGGCGATGTTGACGATGTGCGGGGCAGGGGCCTCGAGCAGCAGCGGCAGGAGCGTGTGGGTGAGCTGCATGAGGCCGGTGAGGTTGACGGCGATCACCCGGTCGAGCTCGTCCGGCGTGTGCTCGAGGAAGGGCTTGTTGAAGCCGAGCCCGGCATTGTTGACCAGCCAGTCGAGGCCGCCCCAGGCCTTGTCGATGGCCGTCGCCAGGGTCGCCCGGTCAGTCGCCGAGGTCAGATCGCCGGCGCAGACGAGAGGCTCGACGCCGAGTGTTCGGAGCTCGCCGGCGGTGCGCTCGAGGTCGGCCGGCTGACGACCGAAGAGGGCGATCCGCCGGCCGGGTGCTGCGAGGGCCGTCGCGATCGCGCGGCCGAGACCGCGACCGCCGCCCGTGACCAGGAGCCGCGTGGCGGCCGGCGGCCCGGCTTCGTGCTGCGCCGCCACCGCGCCGCTACTCCGCCGCCATGGCCGCCGGTGCCTGGCGCTCGGCGAGGGCCTGGCGGATGATCTGCAGCGAGGACCAGAGGAAGAGCGTGGCCATCAGGCCGGCGACGATTAGGTCGGGCCAGGCGGTGCCGGAGAGCCAGACGCCGGCAGCGGCGGCCATAACGGCGACATTGCCGATGGCGTCATTGCGGCTGCACAGCCAGACCGAGCGGACATTGGCGTCGCCGTCCTTGTAGCGCACGAGGATGAGGACGCTGGCCATGTTGGCGGCGAGCGCCAGGAAGCCGACGACGCTCATCACCGGCGCGTTCGGCACGCCCAGGACCAGGACCTCGTAGAGGGTCGATCCCAGCACCCAGAGCCCCATGCCGGCGAGGCTCAGGCCCTTGAGGAGGGCGGCCGTCGCCCGGACGCGGAGCGACATGCCGATGACGTAGAGGCTGATGCCGTAGGTAAGCGTGTCGCCGAGGAAGTCGAGCGCGTCGGCCTTGAGGGCCTGCGAGCCGGCGAGCGCGCCGGCGGTCATCTCGACGACGAACATCAGCGCGTTGATGGCGATGACCAGCCAGAGCGCGGTGCGGAAGCCGCGCGAGGCGCCGTCGAACCTGGCGTCGTGATTGCAGCAGCCCTGGGCCATGGAGCCGTCTCTCCGGTCGCTCGTTACCTCTCAGCCTGCCGATGCTAGAACCTTCAGCGACTGCAGGTGCAAGGGAGAAACGTCGTGGCCGGACAGACCATCGGCCGGATCGCCGCGGCCGCGGATTGCAAGGTGCAGACCGTCCGCTACTACGAGTCGATCGGTCTCCTGCCCGAGCCGGTCCGCTCGCCGGGCAACCAGCGCCTCTATGGCGCCGCCACCGTCGAGCGCCTGCGCTTCATCCGGCATGCGCGGGCGCTGGCCTTTCCCATCGACGCGATCCGCGACCTCCTGAGCCTCGCCGACCGGCCGGACCAGCCCTGCGACGCGGTGGATTCGATCGCCCGCACGCAACTCTTGGAGGTCGAGCAGCGGATCGACCGTCTCACGGCGCTGAAGACCGAGCTGGAGCGGATGATCGCGCAATGCTCCGGCGGTCACATCGCCAATTGCCGCGTCATCGAATCGCTCGGCGACCACGATCTCTGCGTCACCGACCACGGGGAGGAAGGCGGGCTCGGCCCACCCCAGCGGTAGAGGCCGCCGCCCGTGACCGGGGCCCGGGCGGCGGCGGATAGCGCTACTCGATCATTTCGACGGAGACGATCGCCCCGTCCTTGACCGCCCAGTGCTCGAAGATGCCGGACACGTCGCCGTTCTCATCGAACTCGTGATTGCCGGCTGCCCCCTGGTAGTCGATGTCGGTGCCGGCGGCGATCAGCTCCTTGGCCTTGGCGAAGTCGCCGGGGCCGACCGGCTCGCCCGGGGCGTTGGTCACCTCGCGCAGCGCGTCGCGGATGGCCGCACCGTCGGTGCTGCCGGCCTTCTCGATGGCCAGCGCCAGGATCATCGCCGCGTCGAAGCCGCTGTCGATATAGGGCAAGGGCGGCAGCTCGCCGTGCTTCGCCTCGTAGGCGGCGGCGAAGTGGGCGCTGGCGTCGTTGTCCACCGCACCGGCGGCGGTGCCGAAGACGCCTTCCATGTACTCGGCACCGATATCGTCGATGAGCTGGGCGGTCTTGAGGCCGTCGGTGACGACGAAGCGGTTGAAGAAGCCCTCCTCGAGCGACTGGCGGAGGATCAGGAGGCCGCCATCGTCGGGATAGGCGATGAGCAGGAGCGCATCCGGGTCGCCTTCCGCCGCGGCCTGCAGCTCGCCGCGATAGGACGCCTTGTTCGGCTCGAAGGCCGCAGAGGAGGTGATGTTGCCGCCATAGCCGGCGGCGAAGCTCTCGGCGAGGCCGACGCCGTAGTCGTTGTTGATGTAGAGGACGGCGACGCTGCCGATGCCGGCGGCATCGGTCAGCCCGGCCAGGACCGCACCCTGGTAGGCGTCGGACGGCACGGTGCGGAAGAGGAAGTCGTTGTCCTCGAGCGTGGTGATCGCCGGGGCGGTCGAGGCGTTGGAGATCTGCGGGACCTGGTCGACCGCCGAGACGCTGGTGGCGACCGGGATGGTGTTGCCGGAGGCGAGGGCGCCGAGGATGCCGACCACGCCGTCGACCGAGACCATCTTCTTGGCCGCGTCGATCGCCGCCTGCGCCTTGGTCTGGGTGTCGCCGACGATGACCTCGATCGGGCCGCCGAGCACGCCACCGGCCGCATTGACCTCGTCGATGGCGAGCGTCATGCCGTCGAGCGAGGCCTCGCCATAGGACTGCAGCCCGCCGGTCAGCGGGATCAGGGCGCCGATCTTGGCCCCCTCGGCGAGAGCGGTGCCTGCCGAGAGCAGGCCACCCAGCGCCGCCAGCGCTGCGACATGTCGAACTGAACTCTTCATTGCGTACCTCCACTTCGGTTCTTTGCCGGCCATGTTGCCAGGGGCGACTTGCCACTCTGCCGCCGGGGCCGCACATTCGGGTGTCTAGCGTAGTTAACCGCCTCGACCAGCGCAATCCGGAGCCGCCATGCCGATCGTCAACCGCATCGCCGAGTACAGCGACACGCTGACCACCTGGCGTCGCCATCTGCACAGCAACCCGGAGCTCGGCTACGAGGAGGTCGAGACGGCGGCCTTCGTCGCCGCCCGGCTGCGCGAGATGGGCGTCGACGAGGTGCACGAGGGGATCGGCCGGACCGGCGTGGTCGGTGTCGTGCGCGGCGGCAGCGGCAGCCGGCGCATCGGCCTGCGTGCCGACATGGACGCGCTGCCGATTCAGGAGGCGACCGGCGTGGCGCATGCCTCCACGCGGCCCGGCAAGATGCATGCCTGCGGCCATGACGGGCACACCACCATGCTCCTGGGTGCCGCCCGCTACCTGGCCGAGACGCGCAATTTCGACGGCACCGTCTGTCTCGTCTTCCAGCCGGCCGAGGAGGGCCGCGCCGGGGCCAGGGCAATGCTCGAGGACGGGCTGCTCGAGCGGTTCCCGGTCGAGGAGATCTATGGCCTGCACAACTGGCCGTCCTTACCGGTCGGCGAGTTCGCCATGTGCACCGGCCCGGCGATGGCGGCCTCGGACGAGTTCCGCATCACCATCAAGGGCCGCGGCTGCCATGCCGCGATGCCGAACCTCGGTCTCGACCCGGTCTTCGTCGGCGCGCAGATCGTGCTCGGGCTGCAGGGGATCGTCAGCCGCGAGACCGATCCCGTCGACAACGCCGTCCTCTCGGTCACCCGCTTCCATGCCGGCCAGGCCTTCAACGTGGTGCCGGAGACGGCCGAGCTCGTCGGCACGGTCAGGACCTTCAAGACCGAGACCCGCGACCGGATCGAGCGGCGGCTCGGCGAGGTGGCGCAGGGCATTGCCCGGAGCTTCGGGCTCGATGCCGACATCGCCTATCGCCGGGGCTACCCGCCGACGGTCAACCACGCGCGCGAGGCCGAGATGGGCGCCGATGCGGCAGCCCTCGTGGTCGGCGAGGAGCGGGTCGATCGGACCCCCCGCCCGGTGATGGGGGCGGAGGACTTCGCCTTCATGCTCGAGGCGGTGCCCGGCAGCTACATCTGGATGGGCACGGCCACCGGCCCCGATTCCCCGCCGCTGCACAGCGCGCATTACGACTTCAACGACGAGGCGCTGCCGCTCGGCGTCAGCTACTGGGCGAAGCTGGTGGAGAGCCGGTTGCCGCGCGCGGGCTGAGCCAGCCGGGGGTTAACCCTAACGCGAATGTCCACTGGCTCGATGCACCCCATGAGATGTTTGGCAACCATGTTTGACGATTGAGCGTCCCGTCACATACGTTAAACTCTGGTAAGCAAGGTTCGGAGCCCTCTCGGGTCGGCGCCGGTTTGCGACCGGGGCTGCCCGGGATCGACCGGCCCGCTGTTGACTGGAACGGCAGCCTCATGACGCAAGAACGCTATCCTGGCGAGCAGCATGGCCTCGGGCTCTTCCTCGAGGAGCTGCAGCCCGTGGTCGCCCGCGAGCTCGGCCAGGACAGCCTGCTCTACCACGCCATCCGCCGCGCTTTGGCCACCGGCCGGCTGGCGCATCTGCGGCACGCGCGGGGGGTCTTCAACAGCCTCGCCCGCGACCTTCGGCAGACGCTGCAGTCCGGCATCGTCGCGACGCCGGAGCCGGCGCCCAAGCGTGAGCGGCTGCTCGACACCTATGGCCGGCGCGAGCCGCAGCCCTTCGTCGCCATCGACTGCGAGATCGGCCGGGATGCCTCGCCGGAGCCGCAGATCGGGCTGCGCCACGAGCTGCTCGACGACGTGGCGCTCAGGGTGCTGGTCCGCCCGGGCTCGCTGCCGTCCGGCGTGGCGGGTCGGCTGCGCGAGATCGCCGACCTCATCGACCAGGATCGCCGGCTCCTTTCGGCGCGCTACTGGCGCGCCGCACGCATGCGGGTGGTCACCGGCGACGGCTGCGAGAACGCCGAGAGCGGCTGAGCCGCTCCCCCTTTATTCGGCTTCGTTGGCTTCCGCCGGCTCCTCGACGACCGGCGCCTTGGCCTCCACCGGCCGCGCTGCGGCGGCCTTGTTCGCGGCCTTCTCGGCATCCGCCTTGGCGCGGGCGATCGCGTCGTCCAGCTCGATCTGCTGGCAGAGCCCGAGCAGCACCGGGTCGCGCGGGCGGATTTCCTGGCTCTTCCAGTGCGTGCGCTCGCGCACCGCCTCGACCGTGTTCTTGGTGGTGCCGAGCAGCTTGCAGATCTGCTGGTCGGCGAGCTCGGGATGGTGGCGGAGCAGCCAGGCGATGCCGTCCGGGCGGTCCTGCCGCTTGGAGAGCGGGGTATAGCGGGGCTCGCGGCGCTTCGGCGGCTTGACGTCGGCGGCGACAGACTTCGCGATCTTGAGGCGCAGCTTAGGGTCCTTCTGGCAGCGCTCGAGCTCCTCGCGCGTCACCATGCCCTGGCCGATCGGGTCGAGGCCGCGAATGCCGGCGCCGACCTCGCCATCGGCGATACCCTTCACCTCGAGCGGATGCAGGCCGCAGAAATCGGCGATCTGGTCGAAGGTCAGACCCGTGTTGTCGATGAGCCAAACAGCCGTGGCCTTCGGCATGAGCGGCTTGTCCACGCCAGTCTCCTCGATGAATTCAAAATCGGATGAACGCCTGCGGGTACGGCCTTAGCCGCCGCCCGTCAACAGGCGTGTCACCCCGGCGGGCGGCTCAGTCGGCGACCGGCACCGTGTAGTTGAGCGCCATCCGCCCGCCATCGGCGGTCACCACCTCGCCCGTGATGTAGCTCGCCTCGTCGCTGGCGAGGAAGAGGACGAGCCGCGCGATCTCCGCCGGCTCGCCGGCCCGGCCGAGCGGGGTGCGCGATAGTATGGTCCGCCTCGCCGTGTCGTCGGTCATCACGGTGCGCAGCATGTCGGTCATGATCGAGCCCGGCGCCACCGCGTTGACCCGGATGCCCTTGTCGGCGAGGGCGAGCGCCATGACCCGGGTGAGCTGGTTGATGCCGCCCTTGCTGACGACGTAGGGCACCTGGGCCGGAATGGCGACGGCGGCATTGATCGACGACATGTTGACGATCGCCCCGGGCGCGCTGCGGCCGACCATGGCACGCGCCGCGGCCTGGCCCATCAGGAAGGCGCCCTTGAGGTTGACGCGCAGCACGGCGTCGAAATCGGCCTCGGTGAGCTCGAGGAAATCGGCGGTGCAGAGCACGGCGGCGTTGTTGACGAGGACGTCGAGCCGGCCGGCCCATTCGAGCGTCGCGTCGACCAGGGAGCCGCACTGCACGGCGTCACCCACGTCACAGGGCACGAAGAGCGCCGAGCCGCCGGCCGCGGTGATGGCGGCGACAGCACCATTGCCGCCCTCGGCGTCGATGTCGGCGACTACGACGGCCGCCCCCTCGGCGGCAAAGGCCTCGGCCGTGGCCCGGCCGATGCCGCGGCCGGCGCCGGTGACGATCACGGTCTTGCCGGTAAAGCGCATCGATAAATCCCCATCCTGTTGCCTGCGAGGGTAGCAGTCGAGGCTCAGGCAGCAAACTCCGCACGGATCACGGCGCCATGCTCGTCGAGGTCGGGGACGGGCCCCACGTCGAGCTCCTCGTCGGTGACGGCGGCGCCCGGGGCCAGGAGCTCGACCGGGCCGGCCGGGGTCTGGACCTCGAGATAGCGGTTCTGCGGGTGCGCCTCGAGGTCGTCGAGGCTGCTGAGCCGGCCATAGGCGATGCCGGCGGCATCGAGCCGCTCGATCACCGTCTCGCGGTCGAAGGGGGCGAAGGCACGTTCGATCAGCCCGTCGAGCTCGGCCCGGTTTGCGACCCGGTCGGGGTTGGTCCGGAAGCGCGGCAGGTCGGCCAGCGCCGCGTCGTCCAGGGCATGGGTGCAGAGGTTCCGCCATTCGCGCTCGTTCTGGATCGAGAGCAGGACCGCCTTGCCGTCGCCGCAGGTGAAGGCGCCATAGGGTGCGATGGTCGGGTGGCTGAGGCCGGCGCGGGCCGGCGTGTGGCCACCATAGCGGTGCTGCAGGTACGGCACGTTCATCCAGTCGGCCATGGCATGGTAGAGCGAGACCTCGATGGCCCGCCCCTCGCCCGTGCGGCCGCGGCCGATCAGCGCCTGGAGGATCGCCTGGAAGGCGGTCATGCCGGCGGCGATGTCGCAGACGGAGACCCCGACCCGGGCCGGACCCTCGGCCGTGCCGTTGATCGAGGCGAGGCCGCTCTCGGCCTGGACCAGGAGGTCGTAGGCCTTCTGCCGCGCGTAGGGGCCCTGCTCGCCATAGCCGGAGATGGTGCAGTAGATCAGCCCGGGATTGGCGGCGCGCATCGCCCGCGGCCCGACACCGAGCCGGTCGGCGGCCCCCGGTGCGAGGTTCTGGATGACCACGTCGGCCCGGCCGATCAGCCGCTGCAGCAAGGCCAGGTCGTCGGCCGCCTTGAGGTCGAGGGCGATCGACTGCTTGCCCCGGTTGAGCCAGACGAAATAGGCGCTCTGGCCATTGACGTAGCGGTCATAGCGGCGGGCGAAGTCGCCCTCCGGGCGCTCCACCTTGATCACCCGCGCCCCGGCATCGGCGAGGCGGCCGCTGGCATAGGGGGCGGCCACGGCCTGTTCGATGCTCACCACGAGGAGGCCCTCGAGATCCCTGGTCATGCCCGGCTCCTTGCTCGCGAGCCGCCTTGGAGCCACAAGAGGGTCGATTGCGCAAGCCATGCGAAGGGAGGCGGGGATGCGCCACCATGATTGCCTGATCGACGGCCTGGAGCAGCCGGCTGCCGATGGCCGCACGATCGAGATGCTCTCGCCGTCGGACGGCCGGACCATCGCCACCGTGGCACGCGGCGGGGCGGCGGAGGTCGACGCCGCCGTCAGGGCCGCCCGCCAGGCGCTCGAGACGGGCCCTTATGGCCGGCTCGCCGCTGTCGAGCGCGGCCGCATCCTCTCGCGGATGGCGGCGGTCGTCACCGCGCGCCACGCCGAGCTCGCCGAGCTCGAGGCCGAGGATTGCGGCAAGCCCATGGCGCAGGCGAAGACCGACATCACCTGCCTCGCCCGCTATCTCGAGTTCTATGGCGGGGCGGCCGACAAGGTGCACGGGCTCCAGATCCCGTTCCTCGGCGACTGGCTGGTGACGGGCCTGCGCGAGCCGCATGGCGTCACCGCGCACATCATCCCCTGGAACTATCCGGCGCAGATCTTCGGGCGGTCGGTGGGCGCCGCGCTCGCCATGGGCAATGCCTGTGTCCTGAAGCCGGCCGAGGATGCCGGGCTCACCTGTCTCGAGGTGGCGCGGCTGGCGCTGGAATGCGGCCTGCCGCCGGGGGCGCTCAACGTCGTCACCGGTTATGGCGAGGAGGCAGGTGCGGCGCTGAGCAAACACGACGACATCGACTTCATCTCGTTCACCGGCAGCCCCGAGATCGGCACCGCGATCCAGACCGCGGCGGCGCAACGCACCATCGGCTGCACGCTCGAGCTCGGCGGCAAGTCGGCGCAGCTCGTCTTCGCCGACGCCGATCTCGAGAAGGCGCTGCCGGTCATCGTCAACGCCATCATCCAGAACGGCGGCCAGACCTGCTCGGCCGGCAGCCGGGTGCTGATCGAGGCTTCAGTCTTCGAACAGGTGGCGACCCGGCTCGCCGAGCGGTTCAGCGCCCTTCGGGTCGGGACCCACGCCATGGATCTCGACCTCGGCCCGCTGATCAACCGACAGCAGGAAGAGCGCGTGCGACGCTTCGTCGGGCGGGCTGCCGACCTGCCGCTCCTCGCCGAGGGCCGGCTGGCGCCGGACCTGCCGGCGGGCGGCCACTACGCGGTGCCGCGGCTCTACGGCCCGGTGCCGGCCGGGCACGCGCTGGCGCAGGAGGAGGTCTTCGGGCCGGTGCTGGTGGCGATGCCGTTTCAGGACGAGGCCGAGGCGGTGCGGCTCGCCAACGGCACGGCCTTCGGGCTCGTCGCCGGGCTCTGGACCAGAGACGGCGGCCGGCAGATGCGCGTGGCGCGGCGGCTCCGGGCCGGGCAGGTCTATGTCAACGGCTATGGCGCCGGCGGCGGCATCGAGCTGCCCTTCGGCGGCGTCAAGCGCTCCGGCCACGGCCGCGAGAAGGGCTTCGAGGCCCTCTACGAGTTCAGCCAGCTCAAGACGATCGCCTTCAATCACGGCTAGGCGGAGGGACCGGGTACCGGCACTTCCACAAGCCGACGCGACAGCGGTATCGACGACTGGCGTTCCGACCGCTACGAGGCCGGCCAGCAACAGGGAGAACGAGACCATGCGGCTCAAGGGGAAAAGGGCGCTCGTTACGGGCGCCGGGTCGGGATTCGGGCGGGCGATTGCCGAGACCTATGTGCGCGAGGGTGCGAAGGTCGCCGTGGTCGACATCAATGGCGACGCGGCTGAGCGGGTGGCGTCGCAGATCGGCGATAACGCGATCCCGATCACCTGCGACGTGACCGACGGCGAGGCGGTTAAGGCTTCGGTCGAGCGGACGATCAAGGCGCTCGGCGGCCTCGAGATCGTCGTCAACAATGCGGGCGTGAGCCACAAGAACCGGCCGATGCTCGAGGTCGACGAGGCCGAGTTCGACCGGGTCTTCGACGTCAATGTGAAGAGCATCTTCCACATGGCGCATGCGGTGATCCCGCATTTCCGCGGGGCCGGCGGCGGGGTGATCCTCAATGTCGGCTCGACCGCCGGGCTGCGGCCGCGGCCGGGCCTCACCTGGTACAATGCCTCGAAGGGTGCCGCCAACCTGCTCAGCAAGTCGATGGCGGTGGAACTCGCCCCCGACCGCATCCGGGTCTGCGCGCTCGCCCCGGTGATCGGCGAGACCGCCCTGCTCGAGACCTTCATGGGCGTGCCCGACACGCCGGAGAACCGGGCGAAGTTCGTCGCCACCATCCCGCTCGGCCGGATGAGCCAGCCGCAGGACATCGCCAACGCCGCCCTCTGGCTCGCCTCGGACGATGCGGGCTTCATCACGGGCGTGGTGCTCGAGGTCGATGGCGGGCGCTGCGTCTGAGCCGGCCTGGCACCCGCTCTTCCAGACCGGGCCGGACCGGACGGCCTGGCGGCGGCTGAACCTGCCGCCGCCAGCACCGCTGGAGCTCGGCGGCAGGCGCTTTCTCGAGCTGGCGCCCGAAACGCTCCGGGCTCTGGCGGAGGCGGCCTTCAGGGATGTCCAGCATCTCTTCCGGAGCAGCCATCTCGAGGGCCTGAGGCGGGTCGTCCTCGACCCCGAGAGCTCTCCCGCCGACCGGTTCGTCAGCCTCGAGCTTCTGAAGAACGCGGTGATCGCCGCGGGCCGCGTCTTTCCCTCCTGCCAGGATACCGGCACCGCCATCATCATCGGGAAAAAGGGCCAGGCGGTGCTGACTGCCGGCGACGACCGCGAGCCGCTTTCGGCCGGCATCCGCGACGCCTTCGCCCGCTATAATCTGCGCTTCAGCCAGCTCGCGCCGCTCACCATGAGCGAAGAGGTGAACACCGGCACCAACCTGCCGGCGCAGATCGGGATCGAGGCGGTGCCGGGCGAGGCCTTCGACCTCCTGATGATCGCCAAGGGCGGCGGCTCGGCCAACAAGACCTTCCTTTTCCAGGAGACGCGCCGGCTGCTGGAGCCGGAGCGGCTGCTCACCTGGCTCGAGGCGAAGGTGGCGGAGATCGGCACCACCGCCTGCCCGCCCTACCACCTCGCCATCGTCATCGGCGGGCTCTCGGCCGAGCAGTGCCTCAAAACCGTCAAGCTTACCTCGACCCGCGAGCTGGACGGACTGCCCGGGACGGGCGATGCGTTCGGCCGCGCGTTCCGCGACCGGGAGCTGGAAGAGCGCGTGCTCGACATGACCCGCGGGCTTGGCATCGGCGCGCAGTTCGGCGGGCGGCATTTCTGCCATGACGTGCGCATCGTCCGCCTGCCCCGGCACAACGGCTCGCTGCCGGTCGGGATCGGCGTCTCCTGCTCGGCGGACCGGCAGATCAGGGCGCGGATCACGGCGGATGGGGTCTTTCTCGAGCAGCTCGAGGAGGACCCGGCGCGCTTCCTTCCGGACGCCCAGATCGACATCGGCGAGGCGACGCCCGTCGATCTCGACCGGCCGATGGCGGCAGTCCGCGCCGATCTGGCGAAGCTCGAGGTCGGCGCACCCGTGCTGCTCTCGGGCACGCTGGTGGTCGCCCGCGACCTGGTGCATGCGGCGCTGGCCGAGCGGCTGCAAAGGGGCGAGGCGCTGCCGGGCTGGATCAGGGACCACCCGGTCTACTATGCCGGCCCGGCGAAGACCCCCGACGGCTATGCCAGCGGCAGCTTCGGGCCGACCACGGCGGCCAGGATGGACGCCTACATGGCGGACTTCCAGGTGGCCGGCGGCGCGCTCGTGACGCTCGCCAAGGGCAACCGGTCGGCCGACGTGGCAGCGAGCTGCCAGGCGCATGGCGGATTCTATCTCGCCACCATCGGCGGGGTTGCCGCCCGGCTCGGCCGGGACATGATCAAGGAGGTCAAGGTCATCGACTTCGCCGAGTTCGGCATGGAGGCGGTCTGGCGCATCCGGGTCGTGGACGTGCCGGCCTTCATCGTGATCGATGACAAGGGCAACGACTTCTATCGCCGGGTGCGGCGCCGACCGGCCGCCTGAGCGTCCGGCGCCCATCTGCAAGGGGGAGGTCTGCATGACCGATCCAGTGGCGACCCACTATGCCCGCACCGGCGACCTCGCCTCGGCCATCGGCCGACGGCTGACCGAGACAGGTAAGGATCTGGCAAACCTCACCACGGCCGACCTGGCGCCGGTCGACGAGTTCCACGTCCGCGGCCGCGAGGCGACCCTGGAGCTGGCCCGGGGCATGGGCCTGACGCCCAAGAGCCATGTGCTCGACCTCGGCAGCGGCCTCGGCGGCCCGGCCCGGACCGTTGCCGAGGCGCATGGCTGCCGGGTGACCGGCATCGACCTGACCCCGGCCTTCTGCGACGCCGCCGGCGTGCTCACCGACTGGGTCGGGCTCGCCGATCGCGTGCGCTTCGAGACGGGCGACGTGACCGCCCTGCCCTTCGCCGATGGCTGCTTCGATGCCGCCATGACGCTGCACGTGGCGATGAACATCAGGGCCAAGGACCGGCTCTATGCCGAGGCGCGGCGCGTGCTGCGGCCGGGCGGCGTGCTCGCGATCTACGACGTGCTGCAGGGCGAGGGCGGCGAGGTCGTCTATCCCGTGCCCTGGGCGGGCGATGCCGCCATCAGCCATCTCGCCACGCCGGAGGAGATGACGGCACTGCTGGAAGCTGCCGGCTTCACGATCCGGGAATGCGAGGATTCGACCGAGCGGGGCGAGGCCTTCTTCGCCGCCGTCAGCGAGCGGCTGGCGCGGTCCGGGCCGCCGGCCGTCAGCTTCGAGGCCTTTCTCGGGCCGGACTTCCCGGCCATGGCGGCCAATCTCCACCGCAACCTCAAGGAGCGCCGGGTGCGCACGCTGCGTTATCTCTGCCGGGCCTGAGAGCCTGTCCGAGAAGTTTATGAGGCATTTCATTGGCTTACGGTCGAGCGGCGGGGCGGAGCCGAGCACGGCCCGATGCCGGGGCATCGGGCCGTGCTCGGCGACAAAGCCGGCGCCGATCGTAAGCCAACAGGAGGTGAGCTTGGCAGCGGCACCTGCTTCGTCCTTGATCGGTCGACGATGCGCCGCATCGACGGCCGATCGACTCCTCGCATTTGCTCGCTGCCAAGCTCATGAAATGCCCCATAAACTTCTCGGACAGGCTCTGAAACATCGACCACCCCCGCTGTTCGACCGCCGGCCGATCCGCTAGCAAGGCGGCAATCAGTCGGAAGATGGAGGGAAAGCCGATGAGCGACCACACCAACCGGTTCAGCGTGGCCGGCAAGCGGGCGCTGGTGACGGGGGCGACCAAGGGAATCGGGCTGGAGATCTGCCGGGTGCTGGCGGCCGCCGGCGCCGACATCGCGGCCGTCGGGCGGGATGCTGCCGGGCTCGACGAGGTCAAGGTGGCGGTCGAGTCGGCGGAGCGGCGCTGCGTCGCGATCAAGGCGGACCTCGCCTCGGCCCAGGAGACGGAACGGGCCGCGGCCGAGGCGCTCGCTGCTTTCGGGACGATCGACATCCTCGTCAACAATGCCGGCATCGCCGTGGTCGGCCCGGCACTCACGACGTCGGTCGAGGACTGGGACCTCGTCATGGCGGTCAATCTCAGGGCCCCCTTCATTTTGGCGAAGGCGCTGGCCCCGAAGATGATCGAGCAGGGTGCCGGCAAGATCATCAATGTCAGCAGCCAGACCGGTGTGGTCGGGCTCGACGACCATTCGGCCTACTCGGCCTCCAAGGGCGGGCTCAACTCGCTGACCCAGACGCTGACCTCGGAGTGGGCGAAGCACAACATCCAGGTCAATGCCGTCTGCCCGACCGTCATCCTGACACCCATGGGCGAGCAGGTCTGGGGCGACCCCGCCAAGGGCGATCCCATGAAGGCGAAGATCCCCGCCCGCCGCTTCGGCAAGCCGATCGAGGTGGCCAACCTCGTCCTCTTCCTCGCCAGCCCCGCCTCGGACCTGATCAACGGCCAGGCGATCCTGATCGACGGCGGCTTCACCGCGATCTGAGGCGAGCCACCCTGTCCGGAGACATACGTTGAACCCACCCTATCCTCGCCGCTTCTCGCATATCGGCCTGTCCGTCCCCGATCTGGACAAGGCGGTCGCGTTCTACACCGACGTGATGGGCTGGTACCTCATCATGCCGCCGACGCTCATCGAGAAGGACGAGAGCTCAATCGGTGTCATGTGCAGCGATGTCTTCGGCCCGGAATGGACGCGCTTTCGCATCGCCCACCTGTCGACCAGTGACGGCATCGGCATCGAAATGTTCGAGTTTCCGGACAATCGACCGGCCGAGGACAACCTGTCGTTCCGAACGACAGGCATGTTCCATTTCTGCGTCCAGGACCCCGATCTCGAAGGTCTCCTGGCCAGGATCGTGGCGGCGGGCGGCAAGCAGCGGATGCCCGTCCGCGAATATTATCCGGGCGAGAAACCCTACCGAATGGTCTATGTCGAAGATCCGTTCGGCATCGTCTTCGAGATCTACAGTCATTCCTACGAGCTGACCTACTCGGCTGGCGCCTACAACTGAGGTTCGGCAGCCTTATTCGAGCGGTGCGGAGGGCGAGAGGAGGTCCTCGGTCCCGGTGGCGCGACGCTCCGCCTCGACCTTGCGGTCGATCACCCCGGCTCTTGCCGGGTCGGTGATCTCGGCCACAGCGCTCGTCCCTGACACCGTGCGTGGTGGGGCCGGACGTGGCGGGGCTTCGGGCGGCGGGTTCGCGAGTGCCCCGGCCCCACCTTCCAGCCGCAACCGGTAGAGCGGCTCCGGCAGGGTGAAGCCGCCGGTTTCAAGCGCGTTCTTGGCCATTCTGATGGCCTCGCCCCTGGCCATGGAGAATTCCGTCCGGCGCTGGTCGATCCAGCCGGTGAAGCGCAGCGCCACGCTGGATTCCCCGACCTCCTCGATCCAGGCGGCGGCAGGCGGATCGTCGAGCACGAAGGGCAGCGTGCGCACCGCGTCGATCCCGGTCTTCAGGGCGAGGGCCAGGTCCTCGGCCGGATCGACGCCGAGATCGAAGCTGAAGCGCCGGTCGGGATTGCGGCTGTAGTTGACGATCTTGCTCTTGAAGACGACTGAGTTGGGCAGCCGGATGTGGTTGCCGTCGGGCGAGAGCAGAACGGTGGCGCGCGAGGTGAGGCGGATGACGTGGCCGACCTCGCCCTCCAGCTCGACCAGATCGTTCGGCTCGAACGGCTGGCGCACGCTGAGCATCAGGCTGGCGACGAAGTTCTCGATGGTGTCGCGCACGCCGAAACCGACGGCGAGGCCGATAATGCCGGCGGCGCCGAGCAGGGTGCCGAGGAGGGCCGTGGCACCCATGATCTCGAGCGCAGCGACCACGCCGGCGAAGATGAAGGCGATGCGCACGAGCTGGCGGTAGATGTCGGCGATGAAGGCATTGGGGGAGATGCGGCCGTAGAACCGCTGGGGCCGCGCCGCCAACGCACCGAGGCCGACGAAGGCGGTGAGCACGAGGAGGGCCACGAGCAGCAGCGGCAGGGCACCGACAATGCCTCTGATGCGCGTCTCAAGCCGAGTCACGACGGGGTTCAGCCGCTCGGCGACATCGCCCGAGGCCTCGACCCGGTTGGCGACCGTCACCACCCCCTCGATGCGGCCGACGAGCTGCCCAAGCGGCGCCACCTCGTTCGCCTCGGCGACGGGCCCTTCGAGCGTCACCACGCCCGATTCGACCGTGGCGCGCACGTCGGCATAGCTGTCGATGGCGCCGAGGATGCCCTGCACGCGGCTGGCGATGTCGGCATCGCTGACCGCAGCGGCGCCGACCGCGATGGGCGGCCCCGGCTCCGGTGCTTCGGTTGCTTCCTGGGCGCTGCCGGTGGCCGGGGCGATCAGCAGGACCACGGCGAGGAGATGGGCGGCGAGGAGGAAGGCGGCGAAATGACGAAAGCCGTCCGGCACCCGCCGCTGGTCTCGTGGACGCTGACCCATGAACTGCAGTCTCCGATAGCCGCTTCGGCGGGCTGCGCCGGCGATGGCGGCAGGCGCAATCCCGAGAGGAACCGATCCCGGCCATTCCGGTTTCGTGTCTGTCGGCTACAAGGGGGCAACTCCTGCCCGTTCCCGCCGGCCGTGCGCCGGTCGAATCCCCGGAGAAACGCCTTATGGCTGCACGTCTGCCCTTCAAGATCGAGATCTGCGTCGAGAACGCCGACGGCCTGATCGCCGCGCAGAATGCCGGCGCCGACCGGGCGGAGCTCTGCGCCTCGCTCATGGAGGGCGGGCTGACGCCGAGCCAGGGCATGATCGAGGCGGCGCTTCGGGTCGCCACCATCCCGTTCCACGTCATCGTCCGCCCGCGCGGCGGCGATTTCCTCTACTCGGCGATCGAGTTCGAGGCGATGCGGACGGACATCCGTCATCTGCGCCAGCTCGGCGTTGCCGGCGTGGTGATCGGCTGCCTGACGCCGGATGGCGCCATCGACGAGGCCCGGATGGCGACGCTGGTCGAGGACGCGGGCCCGCTCGCCGTCACCTGCCACCGCGCCTTCGACATGGCGGCCGACCCGATCGAGGCCATCGAGGCCCTGGTGCGCACCGGCGTCCACCGGGTCCTGACCAGCGGCCAGTGCGAGACCGCGAAGGAAGGCATCCCGACGCTCAAGCGCATCATGACCGCCGCTTCAGGCCGCATCGGCATCATGGCCTGCGGCGAGCTTACCGCCGCGAACATCGCGAAGGTGCGCGAGGCCGTAAACCCGGACGAGATGCACTTTGCCGCCCCCCGCAAGGAGCCGAGTGCGATGACATTCCGCAACACACGGATCGGCATGGGCGGCACGGCGTTCGAGCGGGAATATACGAACACGGTGACCGACGAGGCGCTGGTGCGGGCGATGATCAGGGCGGCGAGGGGTGGGTGAGTGGTTCGGTTATCTCGTTGCTGAGCATGAGGGACAGTCAGTGCTTACCAGAACACACCGAGGCCAGCAATCTGTGGAGGCCGCAAATCGATATATCCACCAATTCTGGAGTTGGCTGGCGTAGATCGACCGGGTACTTAATTCCTTGCAACGTAAATTAAGCATTCTGGCATTTCCTGCCAAAACAACCGAACAGAATGTGCAAGTTGATCGAAATGTTCTTCGCTTAACTTAAGTTCATTGTCGCTAAACTGCAAAATAATATTCGTATCTATTTTATTCGGGACAATTTCTGGCCATACTGAAGCAAGTCTTCTTTTTGACATTCCCGAACCATGTTTGACAACATTGGCAACTAGCCTTAGTCTATTTAAATTGTACCAACTTTGATTTTTCTTAATGTCATGGCCGAACAAAACCAAGCAAGAATGTATGTCATCCATATTCCAGTTTGAGACTTGTTTTTCATAAATTATTCCATCCTTGTCAGATTCATCATAGATGAACGATTTTATTAGTTTTTCCCATAAATGATAAAGGCCTACACATGAAATCGCAATCATTTGATGATTGAGAAAAATTCCATCACAGTATTCTTTGAATCCATAAGCGAACGCCGATTCATAAATACGTTCACCTTCTGTTGCTTCAGATGCTGCTTCCATCAAGGTTTGAAGATATTGGTCGCGTACCTGGTCAGCACGATCATGATAGTCTTTAAAGTTCGGAATTACTCTCTCTTTTATTCCAGCAATATATATTTCTGTTAGATTCGTACAATAATCTCGGCGGTATTCGTCAAAATACAGCCTTGGAATAACTTGCAATTTTTTACTTTCACTTGAAAGGTCTGAAAAGGTATCCGTGCTATACCAGCCGGCAAATTACATAGGTGAGGTGTCTGCCGCAAGCGCAGGCCACCACTCCTCGTCGAGAAGCCGGTCCAGCGAATAGTCGGGCAGCGGCGGCAGGCGTTTCGCGATCTCCTCGCCGTCCTGGTCGGCCAGCTCCAGCGCTGCGGCGCGGCGGGCGGCCTTGGCCAGCTCGGGCAGCTCGGTTTCGACGAGGCGGCGGATGGTCGGGGTGAGCTGGCGGTGCAGCTCGCGGCGGGCGTCGTGGATCGTGAGCTGCCACTGTCGGCGGGGGGCCTCGGCCGGGGAGTATTCGAGCTTGAGCAAATGCTGGATCAGGCGCTCGATCTGGCTGAGGCAGGCATTCTTCGCGGCATGGCCCAAATCTTCGACCTCCTCGGAGAGGTTCTCGAGGTCGAGCGGCCCGTTCCAGCGTTGCCTCGCGAGCAGGCGCAGCGAGGCAGCCTGATCCTGGGTCCAGGCGTAGAAGTCCTCGTCGTAGAGTTCGGCCGCGTTCTTCATGGCGTGAGTTTACACGAGTCGAGGCCACCAAGGGAACGGCCCACCCCTATGGCTCCGGCAGGGGCGCCAGCGGGCGCCCGGCGGCTGCCATCGCCTGGCCCAGCACTTCCCGTGCCACGGCGCGGCCGCCCGGGTCGTAGCTGCCGTCGTACCAGGCGGCGAAGGCGTGGCCTTCGGTGATGTTGCCGGTGGTGTCGAGGCCCTGCCCGGGCATGACGAAGAAAGTGAGGGAGTCGAGGCCGATGACGAAGCGCAGCCAGCCGCGCCAGCCGGGCCAGGGGTGCTCGACCTCCTCGATCAGGTCGGGGCGGATGCGGGTTTCGAGCGCTGCCCTGGCGATGGCGAGAGCGCTTGCCTGATCGAGCGGGAAGACCGGGCTGGTGAGGGCGTCGGGGGGCAGCTCGGGGGGTGCGCGGTTGCCGGTGCAGGCGGCGAGCGGGGCTGCTGCCAGCGCCGCGAGCAGGAAGCGGCGGCGGTCAGGCGGCAAGCCTGGCGAGGCCGGCCCAGTCGAAGACGATGCCGTGGCCCGGCCGGTCGGGTGCCACTGCCCTGCCCTCCTCGAGCACCAGCGGGTGCTCGATATAGCGCTCCAAGCCGAAGCCGTGGGCTTCGAGGAACTGACCGTTGGGGCAGGCGGCGAGCAGGTGGACGGTGACGTCGTGGGCGCCGTGGCTGGTGACCGGCAGGTTGAAGGCCTCGGCGAGGTGGGCGATCTTCATGAAGGGGGTGATGCCGCCGCAATTGGTGACGTCGGGCTCGGGGAAGGTGACGCCGCCCGACGCGATGAGGTGGCGGAAGTCCCAAAGGGTGCGCAGGTTCTCGCCGGTGGCGATGGGCACCCCGCTGTCGCGGACGACGCGGGCGTGGCCGGCCATGTCGTCGGGCTGGAGCGGCTCCTCGAGCCAGGTGAGATCAAAGGGCTGAAAGGCGCGGGCGGCGCGGATGGCCTGGTCGGCGGACCATTTCATGTTGGCGTCGACCATGAGCGGGAAGCCGTCGCCCAGATGCTCACGCATGGCGGCGATGCGGGCCGTATCCTCCGAGAGCTTCGGCCGGCCGACCTTCATCTTGATGGCGCGAAATCCACGGCTGAGATTGCCGTCGGTCTGGGCCAGGAGGTCGTCGAGCGAAAGATCGAGATCGATGCCGCCGGCATAGCAGGTGACGCGCGGGTCGTGGCCGCCCAGCAGCTTCCACAAGGGCAGGCCGGCGCGCCGCGCCTTCAGGTCCCAAAGCGCCATGTCGAAGGCGGAAAGCGCGAGGACGGTGGGCCCGCCCCTGCCGCCATAGTGCAGCGCCCACCAGAGCTTCTGCCAGAGCGCCTCGATGCGGTCGGCGTCGTCGCCGATGGCGAGCTCCCGGATCTCGCGGGCGAGCGTGTCCATGACCGCACCGCCATTGCGGCCGACCGTGTAGGTGTAGCCCACGCCTTCCGCCCCCTCGGCGTCGGTGACGCGGACGGTGACCAGCTCGAAGGCGCTGATCTCGCCATGCGTGCTGTCGGTCAGCACCACCGGCAAAGGGATGCGGTGGAAGCCCGGGGTGACGGCGACGATGCTCGGCATGGCTCCCTGACCCTTCAGCCGGCGGCTGTGGCCGCCTCGGCCGCCTGGGCGTCGTGCGCGGCCAGGGCTGCGACATTGATCATGTCGGAGACCGTGGCGTTCATCGGCACGATCTGCACGGGCTTCTCGAGGCCGATCAGGAGCGGGCCGATCACCGTGCCGCCGCCGAGCTGCTGCAGGAGCTTGGCGGAGATGTGGGCGGTGTGCAGCGCCGGCATGATCAGCACGTTGGCCGGGCCGCTCAGGCGGCAGAACGGGTAGAGGGCCATCAGCTCCGGATCGAGGGCCACGTCGGCGGTCATCTCGCCGTCATATTCGAAATCGACCTGCCGCTCGTCGAGGGCCCTCACCGCGTCGCGCACCCGGGCCGCCTTGCTGATCCGCGGGTTGCCGAAGGTGGCGAAGGAGAGGAAGGCGACGCGCGGGACGAAGCCCATGCTGCTCGCCACCTCGGCCGTCTGGATGGCGATGTCGGCGCAGACCTCGGGGTCGGGCAGCTCGTGCACCGTGGTGTCGGCGATGAAGACGGTGCGGCCCCGGGCGATGATGATGGTGACGCCGAACATCCGCTTCCGGGGCAGCGGGTTGATGACGAGGCGGATGTCCTTGATCACCGTATTGTAGCGGCGGGTCAGGCCGGTCACCATGGCGTCGGCATGGCCGCAGGCGACGAGGCAGGCGCCGAAGACGTTGCGGTCCTGGTTGACCAGGCGCTGGCAGTCGCGGAAGAGCAGGCCGTTGCGATGCTGGCGCTCGTAGAGGAAGTCCGCATAGAGGCGGTTGTGCGGGCTGAGCCGGGCATTCTGGATCTCGATGCCGTCGAGGCTGCTCTGGCCCATGCCCTTGGCGGTCGCCCTGATCCGCTCCTCGCGGCCGACCAGGATCGGCATGCCGAGCCCGCCATTGCGCCAGGCGAGAGCGGCGCTGATCGCCTTCTCCTCCTCGCCCTCGGCGAAGACGACGCGCTTGGGATGGGCGCGCACGCGGTCGATGATGAGCTGCATGCGGCTGGCCGTCGGGTCGAGGCGCGAGCGCAGCTCGTGGCGGTAGCGCTCGAAGTCGACGATCGGCTTCATGGCGACGCCGCTCTCGACCGCCGCCTTTGCGACCGCCGCCGGCACGTGGGTGATCAGCCGCGGGTCGAAGGGGGTCGGGATCATGTAGTCCGGGCCGTAGCGCAGGCGCCGGCCGCGATAGGCGGCGGTGACCTCCTCCGGCACCTCCTCCCGGGCCAGGGCCGCGATGGCGTAGGCCGCGGCGATCTTCATGGCGTCGTTGATGGTGGACGCCCGGACGTCGAGGGCACCCCGGAAGATGTAGGGAAAGCCCAGGACGTTGTTCACCTGGTTGGGGTAGTCGCTCCGCCCGGTGGCGATGATGACGTCATCGCGGATCGCCTTGGCGTCCTCGGGCGTGATCTCGGGGTCCGGGTTGGCCATGGCGAAGATGATCGGGTTCGGCGCCATCGACGCGATCATCTCGTTGGAGAACGCACCCTTGGCCGAGAGCCCCATGACGACGTCGGCGCCTCTCATGGCATCGGCCAGCGTGCGGTCGTCGGTGGGCACGGCGTGCGCCGACTTCCACTGGTTCATGCCTTCGGTGCGGCCCTGGTAGATCACGCCCTTGGTGTCGCAGATCGTGACGTTGCCGTGCGGCATGCCCATCGCCTTGATGAGCTCGGCGCAGGCGATGCCGGCGGAGCCGGCGCCATTGATGACCATGCGGGCATCGGTGATCGAGCGGCCGGTCAGGTCGAGCGCGTTGATCAGCCCGGCGGCGGCGATGATGGCGGTGCCGTGCTGGTCGTCGTGGAAGACCGGGATGTCCATGAGCTCGCGCAGGCGCTGCTCGATGACGAAGCATTCCGGCGCCTTGATGTCCTCGAGGTTGATGCCGCCGAAAGTCGGGCCGAGCAGCTTGACGCAGTTGATGAAGGCCTCGACCTCCTCGGTGTCGACCTCGAGGTCGATGCCGTCGATATCGGCGAAGCGCTTGAAGAGGACGGCCTTGCCCTCCATCACCGGCTTCGAGCCGAGGGCACCGAGATTGCCGAGCCCGAGCACGGCCGTGCCGTTCGAGATGACCGCCACGAGATTGCCCTTGGCGGTGTACTCGTAGGCGCGGGCCGGGTCGGCCTGGATGGCGAGGCAGGGGGCGGCGACGCCCGGGCTGTAGGCGAGGGAGAGGTCGCGCGAGGTGGCGAGTGGCTTGGTCGGGGTGACCTCGATCTTGCCGGGCCGGCCGCGCCGGTGCAGCTCGAGCGCCTCCTCGCTGGTCACCGGCTCGTTCGAATCGACGATCGAGCGCGGAATCACGGGCTCGTCGGCATCCATCAGGTCGTCGTCGCCGAGCAGGTCGTCGGCCGGTGTCGAAGCATGTCGCTGCGGCTGGCTCGTCGATGTCATGTCGGTCGCCTTCCCCCGTTGGGTTGCTCGCCCGGCCACCGGCGGGACGCTCACCGGATGCCAGATAACGCGCTTGGGTCGCCTCTCACAAGTGCCGCCGTGCCGGGCCTGCTTGCAGGGCGCGCCACCGGTCCCATTTCAAGAACGGTTGGGACAGCCTCGGACGACCGACGATGAACGCATTGCGCACCGGCATCCTGCTCGCGGCGATGACTGGCCTCTTCCTCGCCGTGGGCTTCGTGCTCGGCGGCGAGGGCGGGCTCATGATCGCCCTGCTGCTGGCGCTGGGCATGAATTTCTTCGCCTACTGGAACTCGGCCAACATGGTGCTGCGCATGCACAATGCGCGGGTCGTGACGCGCGCTTCAGCGCCGGAATATTATGGGCTGGTCGAGGATCTGGCGAAGCGGGCCGGACTGCCGATGCCGCAGGTCTACGTGATCGAGACCGACCAGCCCAACGCCTTCGCCACGGGGCGGAGCCCGGACCATGCGGCCGTGGCGGCGACCACGGGCCTCCTGCGCAGGCTGAGCCGCGAGGAGCTGGCGGGCGTGATGGCGCACGAGCTGGCCCACATCAAGAACCGCGACACGCTGACCATGACGGTGGCCGCGACCATTGCCGGGGCCATCGGCTTCCTCGCCAATTTCGCCATGCTGTTCGGCGGCCGGGGCGAGAACCGGCCGAACCCGATCGCGATGATCCTGATCATGATTCTGGCGCCGATGGCTGCCGGGCTCGTGCAGATGGCGATCTCACGCACGCGGGAATATTCGGCCGACCGCGACGGGGCGGCGATCTGCGGCCACCCACGCTGGCTCGCCGGGGCGCTCATGAAGATCGAGCAGCTCGCCCGGGGCCGGGTCATGCCGACTGCCGAGCACAACCCGGCGAGTGCGCACATGTTCATCATCAACCCGCTGATCAAGGGCGGCATCGACAACCTCTTCCGCACCCATCCGAAGACCGAGGAGCGGGTGCGCCGGCTGCTGGCGATGGAGGGCGGCCAGGGGACGGGCAGCCCGGTATCGGGCAGCAGGGCACAGGGCCAGGCAGCGGCGCCGGCCGGTCGGCGCACGCGCCGCGGCGGCAGCGTGCCGAGTGCCGGCAGCGGCTGAAGCTCAGGAGCTGCTGGCCGCCGCGGCGGCGGGCGGCTGCAGCGCACTGGCGGCCGCCTGGGCGACCCGCTGCCGCTCGTCGGCCGTCATGCCTTCGCTGTCGGCCACCTGCACCGTGACCCGGCGATCGGCGAAGCGGATGCCGGCGGCGGCGAAGGCGCGCTGCACGGCGTTGTAGATCTCGCGCCGGGCGACGAACTGCTTGCCCGGCTTGGCCATGAACTTGCCGCGGATGACGAGGGCGCTGTCGTCCAGGGTGAACACGCCCTGAGACTTGAAGGGCTCGATGAAATCGGGGCCGAGATCCGGGTTGGCGAGCAGGTCCTGGCCGATCTGCTTGAAGATCTTGCGCACCCGATCCGGGTCGGTGTCGAACGGTACCCGGAACTCCAGCTTCATGATGACCCAGTCGCGGCTGAAGTTGGTGAGTTGGCGGATCTCGCCGAACGGCACGGTGTGCAGCGGGCCGCGATGGTGGCGCAGGCGGAAGGAGCGGACCGAGATCTTCTCGACCGTGCCCTTGACGCTGCCGACATCGACATATTCGCCGACCCGGAAGGCATCATCGAGCAGGAAGAAGGCGCCGGAGACGACGTCGCGCACCAGCGTCTGGGCGCCGAAGCCGACGGCGATGCCGACCACGCCGGCACCGGCGAGGAGCGGCCCGATATCGACGCCGAGGGCGGAGAGCGTGATCATCACGGTGATCACGCCGATGGTGATCTGGATGGCGCGCTTGACCAGCGGCAGGAGGGTGGCGAGGCGGGAAGCACCGGTGCCGCCCATGTCGCCATGCTCGGCCGACGCCGCGCCGGTTTCGCTGGAGATCCGCCGGTCGATGGCGATCCGGGCGAACTCCCAGCCCAGATAGGCGGCGAACCAGGCGAAGCCGATATCGACCAGCGCATCGCTGATCCGATCACCGACGCCAGCCGTGGCGGCGGCGCGCAGGTCGACCGACCAGACCTCGGCGAGGACGAGGAAGCTCGCGATCCAGAGCAGCAGCCGGGCGGCGCGGATCAGCACGGTGGCGACGGTGCCGCCGGCATCGGCAGCCTCGCCGCCGTAGCGGCGGCGGTAGACCGCACTGCGCTCGAGCACGGCGTCGACATAGGGCACGAGCACCAGCATGGCGATGGTGACGAGCCCGGCGATCGGCGCCAGCATGACGTCGAGCAGGCTGGAGACCGTGTAGAGCAGGAAGATCAGCACCACGGTGACCACGGTGAGCGTCGGCGTCAGCCGCGCCATGACCCGGCGCACGGGGCTCGAGACATCGAAGACGAGAATGGCCGAGGTGAGCGCCTGCCGCCCCCGGATTGCCGCGTAGATCACCGAGCTGACCAGCGCGAGGCCGGTCGTCTGCAGGAGGAGGTCGTGCTCGGCGCCCGGATCGCCGAGCAGGGCGAGGAGCGCGCAGCCGACGAAGCCGAACGTGCCGATCGCCGCGATGATCTTCATCCAGCGATGCAGGAAGGCGGCGTCGCCATCGGACATGTCGTTCATCCGGTGCCGCTTGTGGCCCGGATTGAGGAGGAAGTGCGAGGCCATCACCACAGCCCTGAAGGCGACGAGTGCACCGAGCACGCCGAAGGCCGTGGCCCGGGTCGGGCCGTGCGACTCGGTGAAGGCGAGGAGGGCGAGAAGCGCGGCGAGAGCGAAGACCAGGAGGCCCAGGAGGTCGAGCGCCAGGAGACCCACGAGATGCAGGCTGCGGGTGAGCAGGTCCTGGGTCTCGGCCTCCGAGGCGACCAGTCGGGCGCGCGTGGCGGCGAGCCGGCGGCGGACCAGGGCCTCGGCGAAGAGGGCGACGATGATGGTGAGCGCACAGCCGGCGACGGCCATGGCGAGCGCCGAGGCCGAGCGCCCGTCGTGCAGCCGTTGCCAGGCCGTGGCGAAGGCCCGGGGCACATCGTCGACGGCGGCGAGCAGCTCGCCCAGCCGTTCGCGCACCACGGTCGACCGGTCGGTCAGCGAGCCGATCATGCCGGCCGTGCCGCCGGACGCCTCGTCGGTTGAGGGCGTGGCGGCGGCCAGTCGGTCGAGCAGCAGCGAACGCACCTCCTGGTCGCTCAGTCGGGCGACGAGGGCCGCCGCCGCTGCGGGTGAGAGGTCGCCAGCCGGCGTCTCGAGGGCCGCGGCCGCGGTGGCGCTGTCGGCCTCATGGCCCGCGGCAGGCTGGGCGCCGGCCGGGGTGGGGAGCAGCTGCAGCAGGAGCAGAGCCAGGAGACCGAGAAAGGGCAGAAGCGGCAAGGACCGGGGGTGGCCCGAGCGCCAATCCTGCGCCTTGTCCTGCATCCCGAGATCCATCGCCATCGCCTTCCTGCCGTGCGCGCCGAGCATGGCCCGATCCGCCATTGGCGACAAGGCGGGGCGCCGGCGGCTCACGCAGCGGGATGGGGCGACGGGCGGCCGAGGAGGCGCGCCACCAGCGAGCGCGGCGAGGTGGTGGCGGGCAGGTCGGGCAGCTCGCCCGGGGTCGGGAACAGCACGACATGCAAAGGCTCGGCCCGGCCGCGCAGGGTGACGTCGCGCCGCTCGGCCGCAGCGGCCATAACGCCGGCGCGGTCGAGCAGGTCGGCCGAGATGACGAAGGCCATATCCTGCTCCTTGGCGACCCCCTCGAGGCGGCTCGCGACGTTGACGGCATCGCCGATGGCGGTGAGGCTCGTGCTCCGGCCGTAGCCGAGCTCGCCGACGATGGTGGTGCCGAGATGCAGGCCGATCACCATGCGGAGCGGCTGCGGCAGCTCGCTCCGGAACTCTTGGTTCAGCCCGTCGAGCGCACCGCCCATGGCCCGGGCCGCCCGCAGCGCCTGGCGGGCGGCGGTCTCGGAGTCGGTGTCGAGGCCGAAGAGCGCCATGATGCCGTCGCCGATGAACTTGTCGACATGCCCGCCGGCATCGTCGATCGCCGCCCCCATGGTCTTGAAGTAGCGATTGAGCAGGTGGACCACGTCGAACGGCAGGCGGCCCTCGCTGAGGCGGGTGAAGCTGCGCAGATCGGCGAAGAGGACGGCGATCTCGCGCTCGATGCCATGGCCCGGGTTCATCGGCCGGAGCGCCTCGCGCGAGGTCGCCTCGGCCGGCATCAGGAGGGCCAGCGTCACGTCGCCCCTGGGCCGGGTCTGGCAGGCGAGGCGCACGTCGGGTGCGGCGCCGAGGCGCTGCAGCACGCGCTCTTCGGCGGGGGCCGGCGGCGGCAGGGCCTCGGCGCCGGCCGTGATGCGCACCCGGCAGGTGGAGCAGCGCCCGCGCCCGCCGCAGACCGAGGCATGCGGGATGCCGGCGAGGCGGCTGACCTCGAGCAGGCTGGTGCCGCGCTGGGCCCGCACCCGCCGCCCGCCCTCATAGGTCACGGCGAAGCTGTTGCGCCGCTCGCGCCAGAAGGCCCGGGCCGAGCGCAGGAGCAGCGTCAGGAGGACAAGGCCGATAAAGGCGCCGATGATCAGCTTCTCGCCCTGGTAGACGAAGGCCAGCTCCGCTTCGTCCAGAGGCCAGCGTTCGGCTTTGGCGAGGGCCGCGAGCCAGTCCGGCTCGGCAGCGGCTTTCGTGTGGAACTCGCGCGACGCACTGATGAAGCCGGCGAGCGAAAGGGTCGGCACGAGCACGGCCAAAGCGAGGAGCGGGCCGACGATGCGCCGGTACCAGCCGTGCAGGCGGAGCCAGTAATGCACGCCGATGCAGCCGTGCAGCCAGACGAGGACGATGAGGATCGACTGCTGCCAGGCATAGGTCGGCCAGATGACGAAGAGCTCGAACTCGTAGCCGATGGGGGCCCCGAGCACCTGGAAGATGCCCCGGCTGCCCATGTAGTGCAGGGCGAGGAAGAGCGGGATCAGCATGCCCGAGGCGATCTGCAGGTACTGCCAGGGCGCCATCCGGAGGCCGCGGCGCTCGTAGAGCGACCAGAGGGCGGCCAGGATGTGCACGACGAAGGCGGCGAGCAGGATCGGCCAGACCTCCGGCCGATGCCAGAAGCCGAGCCACTCGCGCGCCGGGTCCATCGCCGCGAATGAGACGAGGCCGAAGGCGTGGTTCAGGAGATGCGTGGTGGCGAAGGCCATCAGCACGAGGCCGGAGCCGAGGCGCAAGCCGCGCCAGCTTGGCCATCGCAGGTGCCGTCGGCTCATCCTCGACCTCGCGGGTATGTCGGACAGGCTCTTAGGGTTGCGGGCGTCGGGACTCAAGAGGCGGGGAGATAGCGCTCGATGGCGCCGGTGATTTCCGGGCCGCCGGGTCGCGTCGCCGACGGCCAGGCGGCGACCACCTCGCCGGTCGGCGCAATCAGGTACTTGTTGAAGTTCCAGCGCGGCCCGGCGGCGTCGCCCAGCACGTCGCGGAAATGGGCGAAGAGCGGGTGGCTTTCCGGGCCGCGCACGTGGCTCACCGTGGTCAGCGGAAAGGTGATGCCGAACTCGACGTCGCAGAATTCCTTCACCGCCGCGTCGCTGTCCATCTCCTGGTTGAAGTCGTCGGACGGCACGCCGAGCACGACGAGGCCGCGGTCGCCATAGCGCTCCCAGATCGCCTGGAGCTCGGCATACTGGTCGGTGTAGCCGCAGAAGGAGGCGGTGTTGACCACCAGGACCGGGCGCCCGCGATACCGGTCGAGCGGCAGGGGCTCGCCTTCGATCGAGGTGAACCGGTAGGCCAGCGCGTCAGCCGCCGCGGCGCCGCTGCCGGCCGGGGCGCCGAGCGCCAGGAGCCAGAGGGCGAGGAACGAAACGGTGAGGATGGCGCGCATGCGGTTTTCCTTTCCCAGCGTAAGTGGTAGCCCTGAACCGTCGGTTGTCGGATCGCAAGCGAGGCTTCCCCTGATTACGCGGGGAAACTGGCGCCGGATGACCCTCGACCCCGGAGCAGGTGCCCCCGAGAGCAGGTGCAATGAACGACATCGTCGTGGCCGCCCTTTTCTTCGTCGGCACGCATATCGGCATCGCTGCCACGCCCCTGCGCACCGAGCTCATCGACCGGGTGGGCGAACGGCTGTACCGCCTGCTCTTCTCCCTCGTCTC
>JAUIID010000285.1 GCA_030431615.1 Alphaproteobacteria bacterium | reverse complement strand
GCCTACGCCACGCAGACGACGCTCTCGCTGACCGACACGGCGGCCATCGTGGCGGTGTTGCGCAAGCGGTTCCCGGCGATCGCCGGACCGCGCAGCGAGGACATCTGCTACGCCACGACGAATCGCCAGGAAGCGGTGGCGGCGATCGCACCGGGTGCCGACCTCGTGCTGGTCGTCGGAGCACCCAACTCCTCGAACTCCGTCCGACTGGTCGAGGTGGCGAAGCAGAACGGCTGCGCCAGGGCACAGCTCATCCAGTCCGCCGCCGACATCGACTGGCAGGACATGGCCGGGGTGGCCGCGGTCGGACTGACTGCCGGAGCCTCGGCGCCGGAGGTCCTCGTCGAGCAGGTGATCGACGCCTTCCGGGCACGCTACGAGGTCACGGTGACAAACATGAGCATCACCGACGAGAACGTCTCCTTCCGCGTCCCGCCGATCCCCGAGCGTCGCCTGCGCACCGCTTCCTGAAGTCGGTCGCGCGAACTGCCGCCGTGCCGCGTGACAAGCCGGGCCCGGATCGGCATAAGGCGCGGGTTGCAAGCGACCAGACTGGTGATGGATGGCGGTCTATACCTCGGTTCCGGTGCCGGACCTTGAAGCGCTGCTGGCGCAATACGGCATCGGCGAGGCCAGAACCCTCGAGCCCATCGCAGAAGGCGTCGAGAACTCGAACTTCCGTCTCGAGACGACGACCGGCCGCTACATCCTGACGATCTACGAGAAGCGCGTCGACCCGGCCGACCTGCCCTTCTTCCTGACCCTCATGGACCATCTGGCGAAGCACGGCATCGCCTGTCCGGTGCCGATCCACGATCGCCACGGCCGCAGCCTGCAGCGTCTGTGCGGGAAGCCGGCCGCGATCGTCAGCTTCCTCGACGGCCGCTCGCCGAAGCGCATCGACGCGGCGCGCTGCGCGGCCCTCGGCGCCACCCTGGCCGGCCTTCACCAGGCGGTCGGCGATTTTGCCGGCTACCGCCAGAACGCCCTTTCGGTGACGAACTGGCGGCCGCTCTTCGAGGCCTGCCTGCGGAGCCCGACACCGCCCTCGACAGAGCTCGCCGACACCATCGAGCTGGCGCTCGACGATCTCGAGCGAAACTGGCCGCCGGCCCTGCCATCGGGGGTGATCCACGCCGATCTCTTTCCCGACAATGTCTTCTTCGACGGTGATCGCGTCACCGGCGTCATCGACTTCTACTTCGCCTGCAGCGACCGCTTCGCCTACGACGTCGCCATCTGCCTGAATGCCTGGTGCTTCGAGGGCCGGGCCGAGTTCAATCTCACCAAGTCGCGCGCCCTGCTCGCCGGCTATCAGGCGGTGCGCCCGCTCGAACCGGCGGAGATCGAGGCCCTGCCGGTGCTCTGCCGCGGCGCCGCCACGCGTTTTCTGCTCACCCGCCTGTTCGACTGGCTGAACCAGGTCGACGGTGCCCTGGTCAAGCCGAAGGATCCCATGGAATACGCCCACAAGCTCGCCTTCCACCGCCGCATCGAGGAGCCGGGCGCCTATGGCCTCGGTTGACGCCCTGCCGACGGCACCACCGCCGGCGACGGACGTCGTCGAGATCCACACCGACGGTGGCTGCAGTGGCAACCCGGGACCCGGCGGCTGGGGTGCGGTGCTGCGCTGGCGCGATCACGAGCGCGAACTCTCCGGCCACGAGCCGGCGACGACCAACAACCGCATGGAGCTGATGGCCGCGATCCAGGCGCTCGAGAGCCTGAAGCGGCCGATGCGCGTGCGCCTCGTGACCGACAGCGCCTATCTGCGCAAGGGCATCACCGAATGGCTCGCCGGCTGGAAAGCCAAGGGCTGGAAGACCGCGGACAAGAAGCCCGTGAAGAACGTCGATCTCTGGCTGCGCCTCGAGGCTGCGGCCGGGCGGCACGAGATCGAGTGGGCGTGGACCAAGGGCCATGCCGGCGACCCGCTCAACGAGCGGGCCGACGGTCTGGCCACGGCGGCGATCAAGGCGGCGAAGGCCGACTGCTGAAGCCGCTCAGAGCGCCGCCAGGATCTTGTCAGCGCCGGATACGTCCATCATCGGCGGCGCTTCCTCGACCGCGAGGGTCGTCACCACGCCGTCCTCGACCACCATGGCATAGCGCTTCGAGCGCGTGCCGAGCTTGAAGCCACTGCCATCGAAGTCGAGGCCGATGGCCTTGGTGAACTCGGCATTGCCGTCGGACAGCATGACGATCTTGTCGGCCACGCCCGTGACCTTCGCCCACTCGCCGAGCACGAAGGGGTCGTTCACCGCGATGCAGGCGATGGTGTCGACGCCCTTCGCCTTCAGCGCATCATGGTGCTGCAGATAGCTCGGCACGTGCTTGGCATGGCAGGTCGGCGTGAAGGCACCAGGCACGGCGAACAGCACGACCTTCTTGCCGGCGCAGAGCTCGCTCGTCGTCACGTCCGTGATGTCACCGGCGTTGTTGCGCTTGAATGTCGCGTCGGGCAGCCGGTCACCGGTCTTGATCGTCATGAGGCCTCTCTCGTTCATTGCTGTGCTTCAAAGAGTAGGATTGCCCGCCCCGGCTCTCTTGTTGCGCCGGCAGCGACCCGTTATCTCTTAGTGATGCAAACCGACGACGCCAACGACAACCATCTCGCCGGCATGCTGCTCGTCGCCATGCCGGGCATGCCCGACCCGCGCTTCGACCGCTCGGTGATCTATCTCTGTGCCCACTCGAGCGAGGGGGCCATGGGCATCGTGGTGAACCAGATCGCCGAGAACGTCGAGTTCAGCGCGATCGTCGAGCAGCTCGGCATCGAGCCCACTCCCGACGCGGCGAGCCTCAAGGTTCATGTCGGCGGGCCGGTCGAAAGCAGCCGCGGCTTCGTCCTGCACACACAGGACTACGTGCACGAGAACACGCTCCTGATCGACGCCGAGTTCGCCCTGACCGCGACGGTCGATGTGCTCAAGGCGATCGCCAGCGGCACCGGTCCCCGGCAGCGGGTCTTCGCGCTCGGCTACGCCGGCTGGGCGGCCGGCCAGCTTGACGCCGAGATCCAGAAGAATGGTTGGCTCATCGCACCACCCGACGAGCACATCGTGTTCGAGCTCGACGACACGCAGAAATGGACGGGCGCTCTCAACAAGATCGGAGTCGATCCGTCACTGCTCTCCTCGACTGCCGGCCACGCCTGAGCACTGCAGGCCGAGAGGATCGGGGCGACGGCCCCGCCCTTCAGGCTGACGGGATCGTCGCGGCGGCGGCCTCGGCGGTGCGCGTCGCCTCCATGCCACGAATGGCCTTCTGCAGCTTTTCGAAGGCCCGCACCTCGATCTGGCGCACCCGCTCGCGGCTGATGCCGTACTGACCGCTCAGATCCTCGAGCGTGGTCGGACTTTCCTTCAGCCGCCGCTCGGTCAGGATGTGCTTCTCGCGGTCATTCAGCACGTGCATGGCGCTCGTCAGCATCTCGCGCCGGTGATCGAGCTCGTCGTCCTCGGCGAGCATCGCATCCTGGGTCGCCCGATCGTCGACCAGCCAGTCCTGCCACTCCATGTCGCTCTCGGCGCGCAGGGTAGCATTGAGCGAATGGTCCGGGCCCTCGAGGCGCCGGTTCATGTCGATGACGTCCTGCTCGGTGACCGCCAGCGTCTCGGCGATCTTCTTGACTGCCTCGGGGCTGAGGTCGCCCTCCTCGATCGCCTGCATCTGGCTCTTCAGCCGCCGCAGGTTGAAGAAGAGCTTCTTCTGCGCCGCCGTGGTGCCCAGCTTCACCAGTGACCAGGAATGGAGGATGTACTCCTGGATGGCCGCCCGGATCCACCACATGGCATAGGTCGCGAGGCGGAAGCCGCGCTCCGGCTCGAACCGTTTGACCGCCTGCATCAGACCGACATTGCCTTCCGAGATGATCTCGTTCATCGGCAGCCCGTAGCCGCGATACCCCATGGCGATCTTGGCGACGAGGCGCAGATGGCTCGTCACCAGCGTGTGCGCCGCGGCCACGTCGTCATTCTCGCGCCACCGCTTGGCAAGCATGTATTCCTGTTCCGGCTCCAGCATCGGAAACCGGCGGATCTCCTCGAGATAACGCGAGAGTCCACTGCCCTCGAGGGGAACTGTGGGAAGACTGGCCATGGATGACGTTCCGCTAGTTCAAGCTCACCGGATCACGTTCCGGCTATCGGTTCCCGGCTGCTACGCGATCACCCGAACCCTTAACATCGACACGACTGATTCGTTGCATGAAAATTCGGCGAGCTCGGTACGAATGCCACAACCACTAAGACTATGCCCGAGCAAGGGCAAGAAGTCGATCAAATATGGCCGGCGGCGGCGATTCGAAGCGCATCCGCTCGCCCGTGCGGGGATGCGTGAATCCGAGGACGCGGGCATGCAGTGCCACGCGATCGAGGATTTCGATCTCCTCCCGCAGCGGCGCCGGCAAGTCCCGGCGGCGGCGTGACCGGTAGAGCCGGTCGCCGAGCAGCGGATGACCCAGGCTCGAGATGTGCACCCTGATCTGGTGCGTCCGGCCCGTCTCGAGCGCGAGCTCCAGGCGCGCAGCCAGCGTCCCGCCGGCCTCCAGCACCCGAAAGCGGGTCACCGCCCGCTTGCCGCCCGGGACGATCGCCATCCGCTTGCGATCGACCGGATGCCGGCCGATCGGCTGGTCGATCGTGCCCGTCGCCGGGCTCGGCAGGCCATGGACCACCGCCTCGTAGAACCGGTCGACACTGTGCACGGTGAACTGGCCGGCGAGGCCCTGATGCACCCGGTCGTGCTTGGCGACGACGAGCAGGCCGCTGACGTCCTTGTCGATCCGATGGACGATCCCCGGCCGCTCGACCCCGCCGATGCCCGAGAGGCTCGAGCCGCAATGCCCCAGCAGCGCATGGACAAGGGTGCCGCGGTCGTGCCCGGCGGATGGATGGACGACGAGTCCGGCCGGCTTGTCGACGACGAGCAGATCGTCGTCCTCGTAGACTACGTCGAGCGGCCGATCCTCTGGAACGAGATCCGACGGTGACGGCGGCGGCACCACCAGCCTGTAGCACTCGCCCTGTTTGACCCGCCGCTTGCCCTCGG
>JAUIID010000044.1 GCA_030431615.1 Alphaproteobacteria bacterium | reverse complement strand
AGCAGCACATGGCCTTCGTCGTCGACGAGTACGGCGACCTGCAGGGGCTGGTGACGCTGCAGGACGTGCTCGAGGCGATCGTCGGCGAGGTCTCCGAGGCCGATGACCGTGAGTTCGACGAGATCCAGCGCCTGCCTGACGGGAGCCTGCAGACCTCCGGCACCACCCAGATCCGCCGGCTCAACCGCCTCCTCGAGTGGGACTTGCCGGAGGAGGACGCCGTCACGCTTGCCGGCCTCGTCATCGATGTCGCCGAGCGCATCCCGCTGGAAGGCGAGACGCTGGCCATCGGCCGCTACCGTGTCACCGTGAAGAAACGCGAGCGGAACCGGCTCTCCGTGCTGACGATCAGCCGGGCCGAGCCCGAGGATAGCGACTGACCCTTTGCAGCCCCGATCGCCGTGCCCATGTACAAGGCCGGAGATGCCATTCGGGTGAACTACATTGAGCAGTCGGGCAATAAGCGTCGACGGGTCCGGAATGACCATCGATGTCAGGATCGTCGGCGCTGCACTCGTCCTTTTGGCGCTGCTCGTCTGGCAGGCAGGGCAGACGGCGGGGTCGAACATGGCGGCCCTTGCCGCGGTCGGCGGGCTCCTTGGCCTCGTTCTCTACCATGCGAGCTTCGGCTTCACCGCCGCCTGGCGGCGGTTCGTGACGACCGGCGAGGGGCGCGGGCTGCGTGCCCAGATGCTGATGCTTGCCCTTGCCGTCTGCCTCTTCTTCCCGGCCCTCGCCGCCGGCGAGCTCTTCGGCCGGCCGGTCGGCGGCTTCGTCTTTCCCGTCGGTCTCGGTGTGGTCGCCGGTGCCTTCATGTTCGGCATCGGCATGCAGCTCGGCGGCGGCTGCGGCTCGGGCACGCTCTTCACGGTGGGTGGGGGCAGCACGCGCATGGTGCTGACGCTGCTCTTTTTCATCGCAGGCTCGGTCGCGGCCATCGGCCATCTGCCCTTCTGGCACGGGCTCCCGGGCATCGGTGGCGTTTCGGCGGTTGCCACGCTGGGCCTCTGGCCGGCACTCATGCTGCACCTCGCCCTCTTTGCTCTGATCGCTGGACTGACGCTCGCGGTGGAGCGGCGGCGGGGGGTGGCGAAGCGGCCACGGACGATGGCCGACTGGCTGCGCGGCCCCTGGCCGATCTTTGCCGGCGCCATCGCTCTTGCGTTCCTCAACTTCCTGACGCTCTGGCTCGCCGGGCGGCCCTGGGGGATCACCTCCGCCTTCACCCTCTGGGGCGGCAAGGGCCTTGACGCCCTGGGTGTCGAGGTCACGGCCTGGCACAACTGGGGCGGCATGGCCGGTGCCATCGAGCGCTCGGTCCTCTTCGACGTCACCTCCGTGATGAACTTCGGCATCGTGCTCGGCGCCATGCTGGCCGCCGGCCTCGCCGGCAGGTTCCGGCCGACACTGCGGCTGGGTGCCGGCGATATCGGCAGCGCTGTACTCGGTGGATTGCTCATGGGCTATGGCGCCCGGCTCGCCTTCGGCTGCAATATCGGCGCCTTCTTCTCCGGCATCGCCTCGGGCAGCCTGCACGGCTGGGTCTGGCTTGCCGCCGCTTTCGCCGGCAGCATGATCGGCGTCCGCCTCCGGCCTTTCTTCAACCAGCCCTAGCAGGCGCCGAAAGGCGGGGTGGTTGCCGCGGGCCGTGCGTGCGATAAGCTCGCCCCCAAGCAAGGATCGGGGGGAATGCCCAATGTCCGACACACTCGTGCTGCGGCTGATCGAAGGCATGGCCGGCACCATCGAGAGCCACGCCGACCAGCTGACCCGGCTCGACCAGGCGATCGGCGACGGCGATCACGGCATCAACATGGCCCGCGGCTTCAAGGAGCTGATGGCACAGAAGGCGACCATCGCCGCCCTGCCGCTCGGCGAGGCGCTGAAGAAGGCGGGCATGACGCTGGTCATGAAGGTCGGTGGCGCCTCCGGGCCGCTCTACGGCACGCTCTTCATCGACATGGGCAAGGCCGCACCGGCCGGGGAGCCGACGCTCGCCGATCTCTCGACCATGCTCGATGCCGGCATCCAGGGCGTGAAGGCACGCGGCAAGGCCGATGTCGGCATGAAGACCATGCTCGACGTGCTCTGCCCGGTGGCCGACACGCTGCGCTCGCTGGTCGACCAGAAGGAGACCGACGGCCTGGACGAGCGGATCATCGCCGCGGCTGGCCACGCGCTGCATCGCACTGCCGACATGGTGGCGAAACGCGGCCGGGCGTCCTTCCTCGGCGAACGCTCGAAGGGTCATCTTGATCCCGGCGCCTGCTCCTCGGCGCTGCTGATCGGTGCCGTCGTCGGCGTGCTGGCGCCATCGCCCTCCGATTGAACGGCGGCCGACCCGGTCGCTTCGAATGCCTCTAATTATACAGTGGAATGGTTCCTTTTGGTGTGTGGCCCCGCACGCGGCTACCGGTCGGTCCAGCGATGCAACCGACAGGAGCGGAACCGCAGATGGGAATGGTCTTTCGATTCGATACGGCAGCCACGGTCGAGCCGGAGTTCGCCGAAGCCGCGGTCGAGGGGGCGCTCGGCGGCCGGGTGCTCGGTCAGCTCGGCCCGGGCGAGCAGTTCGTCGTCTGGGCGTTCCGGCAGCACGCTGACGATGGCTGGCGGCCGACACGGCGCCTGCTCGACGGGTTCCGGCTAGCCTTCGGCGAGGATGCCATGGCGAGCGGGCTCGCCGGCTTCACCGGCATCGAGCGCTGCCTCGTCCGCGGCATCGCCCCGGCCGCCTGCGTCTACCCCCTGCGCTGCGCCTGCGTCTCGCGGGACGAGCAGCGGCTGCTCTTCGGCATGGCGGCCGCACAACTCGGCGACCGGCTGGCGCATCGCGAGCATTTTCGCCCCTATATGGCGATCGATCGCTCTGCCGAGCTCTGGCGGCACAGCTCGATCTTCGGCGCGGCGCTCGCCCGCGCGGCACTCTTCCTGCCGGACGGCCGGCTGCTGACCCTTCCGACCGATGCCATGCCGAACTGATCGACGGCTCGCCCGTGGCAGGGCCGGGCCGTTCCGTGCTACGCCCTGCTGGTCCAGATGCGGGAGGGAGGCCCGGCCATGAAGAAGCTGATCAACGATGTCGATGCGATCCTGGCCGAGAGCCTGGCGGGTTTCGCCCGGGCCCATGACGACCTCGTCAGCCTGAGCGAAGCACCGGTCTTCGTCCGCCGGTGCGGCGCCACGCCTGCGGGCCAGGTGGCGCTGATCTCGGGCGGCGGGTCGGGGCACGAGCCCCTGCATGCCGGCTTCGTCGGGCAGGGCATGCTGCATGCGGCCTGCCCGGGCCAGGTCTTCACCTCACCGACGCCGGACCAGATGCTGGCCGCCGCCGAGGCCGTGGATTCGGGAGCGGGTGTCCTCTTCATCGTCAAGAACTACGAAGGGGATGTCATGAACTTCGAGATGGCGGCGGAGATGGCAGCGGGGGCCACGGCCCGCGTGCTGACCAACGACGACGTCGCCGTCGAGAACTCGAGCTTCACGACCGGCCGGCGGGGCGTCGCCGGCACGGTCGTCGTCGAGAAGATGCTGGGTGCCGCGGCCGAGGCGGGCATGGATCTCGCCGGGCTCCAGGCGCTCGGCGAGCGGGTCAACGGCGCCACCCGGTCGATGGGCTGTGCCTTGACCAGCTGCACCGTGCCGGCAGCCGGCGGCCCCACCTTCGAGATCGGCGAGACCGAGATGGAGATGGGGGTCGGCATCCACGGCGAGCCGGGCCGCCGGCGCGTGGCGCTCGCCTCGGCCTCGGCCATCGTCGAGGAGATGATGGCGGCCATTCTCGGCGATCTCGGAGCGGGGAAGGGCGAGGACGTCCTGCTCCTGGTCAACGGCTTCGGCGCCACGCCGCTCATGGAGCTCTACCTCGTCTACAACGAGGCGGTGCGTCGGGCCGAGGGCGCGGGGCTGACCGTTGCCCGTTCGCTGGTCGGCAACTGGTGCACCTCGCTCGACATGGCCGGCTGCTCGCTGACCCTGACACGCCTCGACGGCGAGACGACCGGGCTCTGGGACGCGCCCGTCCACACGCCGGCCCTGCGATGGGGCTGCTGAACGAGGAGCTTCGGGCCGCTACCGGCGCCGATCCCGAGCTGGACCGCAAACTCGCCGTCGAGCTCGGGGCACCGCCGGCCGGCTATACGGCCTCGGTCGACGCAGCGCTCGACCTGATCCGCCATGCCCTGCCCGGCTGGGGCTGGCATCTCGGCTGGCATGCCGACGGTATTCGCCCCTATGCCAGCCTGCACGACGCTGCGCGCACGGTGCATGTCGAGGCGGCCGGGCCGACCGTGCCGCTGGCGCTTCTGCGGGCCATGGGCGAGGCGCTCAGCCGTGCGCCCGGGACAAGCGATCCGCCAGCCGGGTCGGCTCCGGCAGGCGATAGCGGCCGGTAAGGGCGAGCACCGCGGCGACGGCGCCATCGAGGTCGATCCGGTGGCCGACCGAGACGAAGAGGGGCCGGCAATTCGCCTTGCTGCGGACCACGGCACCGACGATCTCGGCCTTGTCGTGGAGCGGGCTGGCAGCACCGCGCTCAGGGGCCGGCTCGACGAACCGGCCGATCAGGCGCGACTTGGCGACGCCGATGGTCGGGCGGTCGAGCAGCACGCCGAGATGGCTGGCGAAGCCGCAGCGGCGGGGATGCGCCAGGCCCTGGCCATCGACCATCACGAGGTCAAAGGGGGCGGCCAGCAGGTCCAGCACCGCCAGGGCGGCCGGCACCTCGCGGAACGAGAGGAAGCCGCTGCGGTAGGGAAAGCCGACGGGCAGGGCGAGCTGGGCGCTCTCGACGAGCTCGTGGCTTTCGGCCTCGAGCACGGCCGCGGCGGCGAAGGCGGTCAGGCCGTCACGGCTGAAATGGACATCGACGCCGGCGACGAGGCGGGGCGCGAAGCCGGGGGGCGGTTGCTCGCTCACCCGATGCCGGACCGTCTCCTGCATGGCCCGGGCCGTGGCGAGGTCGGCGGGCCAATCGGCGAGCCGTTCGTCGATGCTGACCATCGCCAGGGATCCGTCTAATGTGGGCCGATCGAACCATGGGGGAGGAACCGTTCGTGACCGGACCGAAGCTGCAGACGCCGCCTGGCGCCACCGATACGCATATGCATTTCTACGGTCCCTATGATCGTTGGCCCCTGCCGCCGACCAGCTTCAACAGCCCGCCCGAGGCGACGCTGGCCCAGTATCGCGAGGTGCAGAAGCGGCTCGGGCTGGAACGCGTGGTGATCGTGCAGCCTGCCGGCTACGGTTACGACAATACCGTCACCATGGACAATCTCGGGGTGATCGGCGAGACGGCGCGGGCCATCGTGGTCGTGCCCAAGGGCACGGCCGAGGCCGAGCTCGACCGCCTGAACCGGGCCGGGGCAAGGGGGCTGCGCGTCTTCATGCTGAATGGCGGGGTCTATGAGTGGGCCGACCTGCCCGAGCTCGCCGCCATGGTGAAGCCCTTTGGCTGGCACCTGCAGGTGCAGCTCGATGGCCGCCTGCTGCCCGAGCATGTCGACGCCCTGCTCGGCCTCGATGTGCAGCTCGTCATCGACCACACCGGCAAGTTCCTGGAGCCCGTCGATGTCGATCACCCGGCCTTCGCCTGCCTGCGCCGGCTGGTCGAGGCGGGGTGCTACGTCAAGCTTTCCGCCGCCTACGAGACCTCGAAGGTCGGCCCGCCGACCTATGACGATGTCGGCCGGCTGGCCCGTGTGCTGGTCAAGGACGCGCCCGAGCGCATGCTCTGGGCGAGCAACTGGCCGCACCCGAGCCACCACCCCAAGGATGAGGCCATGCTGCTCGACACGCTGCTGAGCTGGGCGCCTGACCACGCCGACCACCGGCAGATCCTGGTCGACAATCCGGCCAGGCTCTACGGTTTCTAGCGCGTCCCCGAGCTTGCCGTATACTTCGTCAGGCTGCGGACGATCGGTGCTCACGCAGGTAGACTGCGCTGCGCGCCGATCGCCTTGCCTTCCTCGTCTACGGCCACCTCGAGGCCACGCTCGGAGAAAATGAATGGCAGAGGTCGAGACCCTCGTGCTGGCTACCGCGTCGGACGTGCCGAACTCGACCCTGCCGGTCGTTCTCTACCGGGGCGCCTTTGCGGCCGAAGCAGGGCTGGCCGACCGGCTGGAGCGGCTGTTCCAGGCCAATGGCTGGGGCGGCATTTGGCAGAACGGCATCTTTCCCTACCAGCACTTCCACGACGACGCGCACGAGGTGCTGGGCATCGCCCGGGGCGAGGCGGTGGTGCAGCTGGGCGGGGCGAGCGGGGCGGAGGTGACGGTGCGGGCCGGCGACGTGGTCGTGCTGCCGGCGGGGACGGGACACAAGCGCCTCTCGTCCAGCCCCGATCTCCTCGTCGTCGGCGGCTATCCGCCGGGGCAGGAAGGGCCGGGCGTGTTGCGTCCGTCGGGCGAGAGCATGGCTTCGCTGGTCGAACGCTGTGCCGCCGTGCAGCGGCCGGACACCGATCCGGTCGAGGGGGCGGGCGGCACGCTGGTCCGGCTCTGGCATGCCGACGCGCCCGCGGGAAGAGCATGATGCGCGGGCGATGGCTCCTTGCCGGCCTCTGCGCGGCGCTCCTCGCCGCGGCCCCGGCGCTGGCCCAGGAGGGTGCGACGGGCGAGACGCTGGAGCAGCTCGAGGGTCTGGAGGAGGAGGCGGCCGGGGGAGGCGGCGCGCCGGCGGCGGCACCCTTGACGGAATCCGAGGCGGCGGCGGTGGATCCCGAAGGGGTGGCGCCGCTCGAGGACCCGCTCACCTGCCTTGCCCGGACCATCTACTGGGAAGCCAAGGGCGAGGCAGTCGACGCCATGGAGGGTGTCGCCAACGTGGTCATGAACCGCCTCGCCGCCGAGCCCTTTCCGGATACGATCTGCGGTGTGGTGACCGAGGGCAAGGATGGCGGGCCCTGCCAGTTCGCCTGGTGGTGCGACGGCAGCCCGGACGACGTCGAGGAGCCGGACCGCTATGCGATCACGACCGACGTGGCCCGCCGGGCGCTGAACCAGGAGCTGCCCGACCGGACCGACGGGGCGCTCTTCTTCCACGGCATCAACGACACCCCGAATTGGGCCGCCGACTATGTTCGGACGGTGCAGCTCGGCGATCATGTCTTCTATCGGCTGCCGGAGGATGGCAGCCAGTAGAGCCCTCACCGATGGCCGGCCGCGCCGGCTTCGAGGTTCAGACCTTCTCGAGGTGGGCGCCGATGAACCAGGCGTCCTTGTCGACGGCCCGGCTGACGGCAGTGAAGATGTCCGCCGTATCCTCGTCGCCGGCATCGTCGGCGCTGGCGATCGATTCCCGGACGGACTTACCGAAGGCCATCAGCCGCTCCTTCAGGGCTTCGACATGCTCCGCCTGCCTGCCGATCTCCGGCGGATAGGCCTCAAGCGAGGTTTCCTTCGCCACCACCTGAACCGTGCCTTTCGCCTGCCCGCCCAGGATCACGCAGCGCTCGGCCATGGTGTCGGCGTGGTCGCGCATCCGCTGGGCAACCTCGTCGAGCAGCAAATGGATGCCGATGAAGGAGGGGCCCTTGATGTTCCAGTGCGCGTGCTTGACGGCCAGCACCAGATCGAGCGCCTCCACCAGGCGCGCGTTCAGCTCCTCGATCATGTCGTCCCTGACGGACCGATCGAGATTCTCGACGAAGGCAGTCGGCATCCTGATACCCTTTCGCAATTCACCCGCCGCCGTGGCGAGCCAACGTGGCGCAAACGACCGAATGCCACAGACAAGGTCGCCTCCGCCGCGCGCTAGAACCGCCGCCCGGGCCACCGGTTCCGGAAGCCAGTGCGCCGGGCACCTCACTGGGGGTCAGGATATAGGACATATAACCTATATGAGGCAGAGGCGCAAGCCTGCCCCGGGTCCGTTCGGCAATATGCGGTCGGTGCGGGTCCGGCGTGCCGGTCAGGACGCTCGAAGACACAGCGAAATTCAGTTATCGCAATAACTTGAGCGCCGTTGGGTTTGTTTGCCAAGGCTTGGGTTCGATCGTCGAATCCGCGGGTTCGTTCGTCGGTTTCCCGGGTTCGCTCGTCGAATCTTCAGGTTCGTTCGTTGATGACTGTCGCATATAACGCGACAGTACGGGCCAAGTGTCGCGTTATATGCGACATCGCGGTCGCTCGTGTCGCGTTATACGCGACAGTCTCGGGTTTACTGTCGCGTATAATGCGACAACCCGAGCTCAACTGTCGCGTATAGCGCGACACCCCGAGCCCTGGCTGCAGGATCGAGGCATGAAACTTCCGGCCCTTACGATCCGTTAGGGGAACGGCATGCTGGCGACGATCCCGGCTCGCGATGGTCGCGACCCGGGTGGCGAGACCGCCAGGATCGGGAGGGTTGAATGGACCGAAAGGTGATGACGTCGGCGAAACGGAGCCCAGCGAACCGGCAGCATCGGGTCGCGACACGCCAGTCCGCGTATTATCGCCTGCTGCATTCCACCGGCGAGATCTTCCTCAGGGATCGTGCCCAGGCGGTCGATCGCCTCGCCCGCCTGCCGGGTGCCAAGCTCTTCGTGCTGCGGGATGTGGCGCCGGTTGCCGGGTGAGGACGGGGCTGGACGGCATGCCGGGACCGCGGCGTTCCCGGCGGACCCGGCATGCCTGAATCCGGCCGTCCGGGTTACATCACAAAGTGCTGACGCAGGTACGAGCGGCACCCGTGCAGCCATGCGGAATGCCGAACTGAAACGTCCACGATCCGAGCGGCCGGCCCCGCGCAAACGGGTATGCTCGTGGGACCTCGACCGGTGGCGGATCGGAGACGACGGGGGTGCCTGGCGGGGTGTCCAGGGAGGGCCGCGACGGAAAAACGAGAGGCCCGATGAAGTCGGGCGTATCATTGCAGAACTGGTCGCCAGGGCCTCCCCTGCAGGCTCCGGCGGTGACCCGGTCGAGCTCGGCGTCGGCGAGCGGGATCGGTTCGGCGTTTGCGGCGGCTGCGGCGATGGTGACGCAGCAGGACGAGATTCCGAAAAGCTTTGCGATCGACTTCATGACTCTTGCTCCAGAGTTCGGGTGCAGTGATCGAATCTCCCAGCTTTCTTGACAAATATGCACCAGTACGGTGCTCGGCCGGCGGCCTACCTGTCTCGTTGGCGTACCGACACCGGCGCGGGCGATATTTGCACTGATCGCAAAGCGACTCGTCATCCAAATGGATGACAGGCAACCGACAATTTGGTATAATAATCATTGTCGATTGATTGTCGTTTTATCCAATTCACCGATCTGGTGATATGTCACACTTGGACCAGGCGTCTGCGTCGCGGTCCCATACTGGCCGGAGGACGGCCATGAGTTCGAGCGTGTTGACGACGGACGAGTTGAAGTCGGTGCTCGACCTGGTCGGCCGAATCTACGATTGCGCGATCGAGCCGGAGCGCTGGGAGGCGACGATCGAATCCATTCGGGTTCTGATGAACGGCCTGAGCGCGTCGCTGCACGGCTTCGACTTCTCGACCAACGAGTTGCGCTTCGCCATTTTCTCGGGGATCGCGCCCGAGTGGCTGGCGAAGATGGGCGACAACATGAACGACCTGGGCGAGCTGTGGGCGGCCGCCGGTGACATCTTCACGCGCCCGATCGACCAGTTTCACGTGCTGCGCCAGGATGTGTCGGACGAGGTGTTTCGCAACAATCGCTACATGCGCGAGTGGGCGAGGCCGCAAGGCATTTGCGACGCGCTGCAGGCGACCCTGGCGCGGACCGAGCGGCAGTTCGCGGCGTTCGGGATCACCCGGCACGACAGCGTCGGCCTGATCACGCCGCGCGAGATCGAGATGATGGCGCTCCTGGCCCCGCATCTGCGCCGGGCAGTCGCCATCTCCGATCTCATCGACATGCGGACGGTCGAGGCCAACCTCTTCTCCGAGGCCTGGAACAAGGTCGGTGTCGCGCTGTTCCTCATCGACGCCGAGGCCAACGTCGTGCATCGCAATCAGGCGGCAGAGCGTCTCCTGGCGCAGGCCAGCGGCGTCTCGCTTGCCCATGGCAAGCTGCGGGCGGCGGATGGCGAGGCGTCGCGCCGGCTTGCGGCGGCGATCGCGCGCTGCCTCTCGGCGGACGTGGAGCCGGGCGATCCCGGTACCGGGATCGTGCTGGCCAGCGGCGGCGAGGGCACGGCCGTGGCGCACATCCTTCCCCTGGCCCCCGGTCAGCGCCGCACGCGGCATGCCGGGAACGCGGTCGCGGCCGTGTTCGTCCAGACGACGACGACCGCTGCCCTGCCCAATCTCGCGCCCGTGGCCCGGGCCTATGGCCTGACCCCGGCCGAGACGGACCTGCTCGCGCGACTGGTCGCCGGCGACGACATCAAGGCGGCCGGCGAGGCGCTCGGCATCGCCAGGACCACGGCGAAGACGCATCTCGCGCGCATCTTCGCGAAGACCGGGACCAACAGGCAGTCGGTCCTGGTGGCGCTGGCCAACAAGCTCGTCACAGCACCCATCGGCCGGGGCTGAGCGCCGGCGTTTTCAGGGAACACGACGGCCAGGAAGGGAAGGGTGCTCCCCTTCCCGGTTGCGCACGCCGCCGGCGGACCCTCAGCCGCCGCTGGCGGCCGGGGTGCACGCGATGGCGATCTGCTTGCCCTTCAGGTCCGTGGGTCCCGTCGTGGTCGCGGTATTCGGCGTGCTGGTCGCGTTCGTGTTCAGGACCTCATAGCCGGCGGGGCAGAGCTCGGCCGCCTTGTCGTGGCAGACGCTCATCGGCGTCAGGGCGCCATAACAGCCGACGAGATATTGCAGCCCGCCATCCGGCCCGGTCATTTCGCTGACCTTCGCACAGCCGCTCACGAGGAGGACGAGGAGGAAGAGAAGCCGCATGGCACCCTGGTCCGCTATGAAGGAGGTGCCATCGCCCTAGCGGCTTTGCCGCTGCCGGACAAGCCAGCCAGGAAAGGAAAGCCGACGTGACGACCGACCCGATCGAGCGGCTCCGCGCCATCTGCCTCGCTCTGCCGGAGGCGGCCGAGAAGGAGGCCTGGGGCGATCCCACCTTCCGGGTCAGGGACCGGATCTTCGCCATGCCGAAGAAGGGCGACGGCCGCCTCTCCGTCTGGTTCAAGGCGCCGCCCGGCAGCCAGGAGATCCTGATTGGAGCCGCGCCCGACACCTTCTTCCGCCCGCCCTATGTCGGCCACAAGGGCTGGGTCGGCATGCGGCTCGACAACGACCCCGACTGGACCGAGGTCGAGAGCCTCGTCCGCCGCAGCTATGGCCTGATCGCCCCGAAGCGCCTGGGGGCAGGTATCGGCGAGTGACCGGTGTCGGCCCAATCCTTCCTGCCGCCGATCCAATCCGCTACGATCATCAAGACTCGCGCACAGCCCGGGATCGCATCGATGCAGGTGTCCCTCACGCCGGAACTGGAAGCCATCGTCCGCCGGAAGCTGGCGACCGGCCTCTACGAGAACGAGGGCGAGGTGATCCGCGAGGCTCTTCGGCTGATGGCGGCACGCGACCGCACCGCCGATGCGAAGCTGGAGCTCCTGCGTGACGCCATCGCGGCAGGCGAGGCGAGCGGGCCGGTGGTCGATTTCGACTTCGACGACCTCGCGAGCCGGCTGGACGAAGAAGCGGATCGGGCGGGCATCGCCTGAATCCTGTGCCTCGTTACCGCCTGCGACCACTGGCCGGCCGTGATCTCGAGGAGATCGGCCGGTTCACCCAAGCCCGTTGGGGTCGCGCGCAACGCCGAAAATACCTGGAGGCAATTCGCGCCCGGTTCGCAGCATTGGCGAGAAACCCGATGTACGGCAGCGCGCGCGAAGCGGTTGCGCCCGGGTTGCGGTGCTCGCATGTCGGGCGGCATCTGATCTTCTATCGACCCGTGGTCGGCGGGATCGAGGTCATCCGCATCCTGCATGACAGCATGGACGTCGACCGGCATCTCCAAGGCTGAACGACAGCCCCAGGCGGCTTGCGCCTACGCCGCCACCTTCGGCCGTGACCGCGCGTAGCGCTCCAGCGCATCTTCCGCACACGCCTCGATCGGGGCGAAATCGCGGTGTGCTATCCATTCGGGCCGGGTCGGCTTCCTGATGTGGTTCGAGACCGCGCAGAGGGTCAGGTAGACGATCTTCCTGGGGTAGGGCGTGATGTTCGGCGGCGAGGCGTGCACGAGATTGCCGTGGAACATCAGGACCGAGCCGGGCTTGCCGGTCGGCGCCACGATCCCGCCCTCCTCGACGAGCTCGGCGATCGTCGCCTTGTCCAGCGTCCACAAGGGATATGAGGTCGTTGCCGTATCGTGCCCGGCGGCCAGCACACCCTGCCGGTGGCTCTTGGGTATGAACATGAGCGGCCCGTTCACGGCCATCACCTCGTCGAGGAAGACGGCGATGTTCATCGCCCTGGGCTCCGGCATGCCGTCGTCCCTGGCCCAGGTGCCGTAGTCCTGGTGCCACTGCCAGACCTCGCCATCGAAGGGCGCCTTGGCGTTGATCTTGAACTGGTGCATGTAGACCGGCTCGCCGAAGAGCTGGCTCACCGGCTCGACCAGCCGCGGATGCCGCCCGAGCAGGCCGAACGCCTCGTTGTAGGTGTGTGCGGCGAAGGCCGTTCGGGGGGCGCCCGTGCTCTCCCGCCAGACCTCCTCGCGCCCCGAGGCGTAGATCACTTCCGCCTCGGCCCGGAGCACCTCGATCTCCTCCGCACTGAAGCATTCCGGCAGGAAGAGCCAGCCTTCGCTGTCGAACTCGGCGAGCTGCGCTTCGCTCAGATGCATGACCATTCCTCCCTGGCGCCGCCCGCCCATCCGGCGGGTCCGTCATTCTACCGCCACCGCCATGAACCACAAAGCCCGGCACTTGATCCGCCGGCCCGGCCGGCGCACTCTCCGCCGCGCCAGCCGAGGGAGGAAACCATGGCCACGTCGACCGAGCACCTGAAGACGGGCGTCTACCCGATCGCGCCCACACCCTTTCATGCCAATGGCGACCTCGACCTCGACGGGCAGAAGCGCGTCCTCGACTGCATGATCGACCAGGGCGTGGACGGCATCTGCCTGCTCGCCAACTATTCCGAGCAGTTCCTCCTTTCCGACGAGGAGCGGAACACGCTGCTCACCCTCTGCCTCGGCCACATCGCTGGCCGTGTTCCCGTCATCGCCACCACCTCGCACTACTCGACCCGCGTCGCCGTCGAGCGGGCGAAGGCGGCCGAGGCCGCCGGGGCCGCCATGCTGATGCTCATGCCGCCCTATCACGGCGCCCTCCTGAAGGCCGACGAGAAGGGCACTTTCGAGCATTTCGAGGCGATCGCCGGGGCGGTTTCCATCCCCATCATGGTCCAGGACGCGCCGCTCTCCGGCGTCACCCTCTCCGTGCCGTTCCTCGCCCGGCTGGCGAAGGAGCTGCCGACCGTCGCCTGGTTCAAGATCGAGACCCCCATGGCCGCTGGCAAGCTCCGCGCGCTCATCGCCGCCGGCGGCGACACCATCAAGGGGCCCTTCGACGGCGAGGAATCCATCACGCTGATGGCCGACCTCGACGCCGGGGCCACCGGCACCATGCCGTCCGCCCTGCTTCCCGACCTGATCAAGCCGGTCGTCACCTTCCACCTCGCCGGCAAGGCCGACGAGGCGGCGGCGCAGTACGCGAAGATCCTGCCGCTCATCAATTTCGAGAACCGGCAATGCGGACTCCGCGCCACCAAGACCGTCATGATGGCCGGCGGCGTCATCAAGTCGGACGCCGTCCGCCACCCCTTCGAGCCGCTGCACCCGGCCACCCGTGACGGCCTCCTGCAGCTCGCCCGCCGCACCGGGCCGCTCGCCATGCGCTGGGGGAAATAGCCACGCCCGGGGAGACCCAGCCCGCCGCCACCCCCGCCGCTGCTGCCAGGGGGCCCGGCCAGACCGAGTTCGTCGCCCTCTTCGCCCTGGTCACCTCGCTCACCGCCGCCAGCATCGACACGGTGCTGCCGGCGCTGCGCCAGATCGGCCGGGACCTGGCGGTCGCCAACCCGCTCGACACCCAGCTGGTCGTCACCACCTTCATCCTCGGCATGATGCTGGGCGAGCTGGTCTTCGGCCCGCTCGCCGACGCCGTCGGCCGCAAGAAGGCGATCCTCGCCGGCCTCGCCATCTACGTGGCGGGCAGCCTCGTCGCCAGCTTCGCCACCTCCTTCGAGACCCTGATCGCCGCCCGCATCATCCAGGGCATCGGTGCCGCCGGCCCGAAGATCGCGTCCCGCGCCCTCATCCGCGACCGCTTCGCCGGCGAGGCCATGGCGCGCATCCTCTCGCTTGTCTTCATGGTCTTCATCCTCGTGCCGATGATCGCCCCGGCCATCGGCCAGCTCATCACCGCCACCGCCGGCTGGCGGACGATCTTCACGGCATATCTCGGCTGGGCCGCCCTCACGGCCCTCTGGCTCGCCATCCGCCAGCCCGAGACCCTGCCGCCCGAGCGCCGCATCCCCATCCGCCTCGTGCCGCTGCTCCGGAACGCGGCCCTCATCGTCCGCCACGGCCAGGTCATGGCGCTCACCATCGCCGCCGGCGGCATCTTCGGCGCCATCCTCCTCTTCGTCGGCACCTCGCAGGCCGTCTTCCTCGACCTCTACGCGATCGACGCGCTCTTCCCCGCCTGCTTCGCCATGCTCGCCCTGGGTCTCGGCCTCTCCTCCTTCGTCAACAGCCGCATCGTCGTCCGCCTCGGCATGGAGCCCATCGCCCGCTCCGGCCTCACCGCGCTTGTCATCTTCGGCAGCATCTTCGTCCTGGTCGGCCTCGCCACCGCCGGCCGCCCGCCGCTCTGGCTCTTCATGACCCTGAGCTTCCTCTCCTTCACCGCCTTCGGCTTCCTCTTCGGCAACCTCAATGCCATGGCCATGCGCCACCTCGCCCGCGTCGCCGGCCTCGGCGCGTCGCTCATCTCCTCCATCTCCAGCCTCGTCGCTTTCCTCTGGTCCACCGGCTTCGGCCGCTTCTACAACGCCACCGTCTTTCCACTTGCGACCGGCTTCGTCGCGGCGGGGGTCATCGGGCTGTTGGCGCTGTATTACGCGGGCAAGAGCCGGGCAGGGGAGGTTTGAGGGAAAAGGATCAGCCGGGACGACGTGCTTTCGCCGCCTCGATGATTGCCTGCAGTTCGGCCATCACCACATCATGCGGCACCACCCGCCCGGTCGCCATGTCCGCCAGCCCCCGCCGGATCGCCGCCACGGTCGCGGTCTCTGGTTCGGACAGAGTATTCGTTTTTGGCGGCATCGGTGGTTCCTCTCCTTGCCCCCAAGAGCTTATCCTCTCGACTACCCCGCGCCTACGGTTTGCAATCTGACTGCCACAACTGGCGACCCTCGGTTGACATCAAATATGGCTAGCATCAACTTGCCTGCATATTGCTTATCGAGGGCGGCCAATGGAAGACGCCGGTGTGGTCGACGTCCAGCCGGAAGGCGGGCCGATCGGCGCACTCGCCGCCGAGTTGGTGGAGTTGCGCTTCGATCGCTATCTCCTCGACACGGCAGTTGTCGACGAACTCGCACGTGATCTGACCGCCACTCTGCGCGACGAGACTGGGCTGCCCGTACCGGCGGCCGTCATTCGTCTGGGCCTGCGAATCCTTGCAGCCTTCGTCTACGACCGCCTCCGGAAAGGTGCGGATCGAGCGATTTCTGGGTTACTTGATCGGGCTGTCGCTGGTTTCGAGAGGCTTCCCGCCTGTGCGCGGATTTGCGCTGCCATTAAGGCTTGGGCGACCACTAAGGCAAACGACGCCGAGGCTAAGGCGCAACTCGATGCCTGGCTCGCTGGAGAGCGTCCCGTGCTGTCAACGGAGCTTGCTGCGACCCTTTCCATCGATCTCCGTTTCCAACTTAAACAAGTGGCGGACATTCAGAACCTGCGGGCGGATATCGCTGCTGGCTTTGCGTCGCTTTTCGACCGCCTGACACCCCAGCCTCAGCTCGATTCCCGCCTGCGGAAGCTGACTGAGGCCTCGCGCCTTTATTTCGGTGCCCGCAAGGTGCCGTTCGTTGGTCGTGAAGCAGAGCTGGACAGGTTGCGCGACTTCCTCTTCGGTGCCGAAGACTTCCGCTGGTGGCTCGCAACCGGCCCCGGTGGTAGCGGCAAGAGCCGGCTGGCGCTGGAGCTCTGCCAGCGAGCCGGCGCCTGTTGGCGTACCGGCTTCCTGCCTGGCAGTGAGCTGGAGCGCTTCGACTGGGCGCGCTAGCAGCCGGAGCTGCCGACTCTGCTGGTCATCGACTACGCCGCTACCGAGCCGGCGAAGACGGGACGGCTGCTCGAAGCGCTTCGCCTGCGGGTGAACAATGAGCCGCTGGAGATGCCAATTCGCGTTCTGCTGCTGGAGCGTCATTGCGAAGAGCGCTGGTGGAATGAGCTGCTCGGCGCTGCAAATCGGTATAGTCTCATTGAGTCACAGTTTGATTCGCTGCCACTATTTCTCAAGCCTTTGGATATGGCAGGGCTCTGGGCTGTTATCAGTACCCTTGCTCCTGAACAGACCGCGGCGCTCGAGGTCGACTCAATACTCGCGTGGCTTGCTGAAATCGACCCACTCGGGCGCCCACTATTCGCCGCACTTTCTGGTGAAGCACTCGCCGCCGGCGGCAAGATCCAGCAGTGGAAACGCACCGACGTTCTTGACGACTGGCTTCGCCGAGAACGCGAACGCTACTGGACCTCAGCAAGCGTCGATATTGCTCACGTCAATCTCGCAGCCATGGCTACTTTCGTCGGAGGTATCCGTAGCGACGTTCTAGAAAGCCCACCCACCAAGATAGCTCTTCCAACTGTTAACGCTGTGTCACCCGAATCTTACGCCGCGATCACAGGTCGAAGACCCGAGTTTCTACCAGAGACTAGCTGGCTTTTTGGCCCTTTGGAGCCAGACATACTCGGTACACACTTTGCACTCGAACACCTCCGGGCACCGCTCGGCCAAGAAATCGGTCTACCTTCGGCTGCTATAGACCGAGCACTCGCTTACTCGGAAGCGATAACGCAACGGTCGGCCGAGGAATGGATAAATTTCGGAGAGTTTCTCGTAAGAGCACACGATGACTTCTCCGAGCACCCTATGTATGTTGTTTTTATCTCGCAGCCTCAGAATGAGGGCATAAAATGGTTCTTGGCTTGTGCGGATCAACAGAAAAAAAATTGACGAACTAGTCCGCAGAGGTGATCTCCAATGCGCAGAGCAGGAGATAATTCGATACGATGATATCGGCGTACCAAAAGAATACTCGGGTCTGACTGCCTATTTTCAATCCAAAACGACATTGGTGTTAATATCTAAATACATAGATGAAATGGTTTCGATATCAAGTGAAGTATTCGAACTCATTTTATTAAGATTGCATTCTCTCGTAGAGGTGCAGATGGCCAAGAGTCCGAGTGATCGCGAGTTACGCCACCTGAATGCACAAGCAATACCCTTAATTATGACCGGATTGTTAAAAAAAGGGTGCGGCGAACAACTAGAAGTTCTGTATAGTAAGCTTGCTACACTTGCATCGGCCTACCGCGATGACGCCGAAATGCGTGTCCAGTTTGCAAAAGGCACTGCCAATCTGATCGGTGCCTGCTCTCGGATTGACATGCTTCCATTGGCGGCAGGAGCTCTGGGGAAGATATGGATAACTTTTAAGCAATCGGAAGAAAACCCGGATTTGGCGATCGAAGTAACAGCCTGTATATATAACTATATTCACCAAAGCTGCGCGTTCGGTCGAATTATAAATCCTTTAATTTGGATACGTCGACTGCAGTCCGTGGCGAGCAAGTATGTCGTTCACGAGGAAATAGCAGTTTTTGCTGCACGTGCTCTAGCTAAAATTATTGAAGCGGCTGCCGACAGGGGAAGAATCGACATAGTGAACGAATTGCTCCTACGTCTAAGGGCGCTGTCCCAACGCGGTTCGGATCAGGAGGGGGTTTCTAGAGAGTTGGCTCGAGGGCACTTTCACTTGTTGACGATCCTGTCAAAGAATAACAATTTTGATGCCATAGAAGAGGAAGTGAGTATAATTAGAGATTTGAATACCTTGCATCCTGAATCCATCGACCTCAGGCGCATTTTGATGAACTCTTTGTACAATGCGTATTTTGCATTCCTCCCCGTTCATGATGTGGAGAAGGCCTACGCACATGCGGAGGAGTTATTTTGCATTTATAAACAGTATCGTTTGGATAAGAAAATCTCCGAGGTTTTTGATCTGGCTATGGGGCAATTGTTCCGTAGCTTAACAGATAAAGGCCGCATCGCGGAGATTGAAACTTTGGCAAAATTGATAGATCCCGTAAATTATAGTTAAATAGCAGCCAGCATACGAAATAGAAACAACAATCAGGCAGTAAATGTTCGATGGTTTACTTGCTGGAGATCAAACTAATTAATTGCTCTAGCCAGCTACTATGGAACGTCGCAGAGTCTGCGACAAATCTCCTTGGGATGCCGCAGAATCCGCGACATTTCGACCAGAACTGTCGCATATCCTGCGACAGGTTCACGAGAATGTCGCAGATTCCGCGACAGTTGGCAGCGAACGAACCCACGGAATTAGCGATCAAACCCGGGGCGTCGACCAACGAACCCAGAAATTCCTCAAAACGAACCCAAGATGAGCGGCATTTCCAGCCCCGCTCGACGATCGAACCCGAAGGCCCTTGACACGCGGCGCGAGCTAGGTTATAAATCCTATAGTGTGATCGCCCGACCGGCTTTCATGACTTCGCCTCGAGTTCGGCGAGGGACTGCAGGCCGCGGTCCTGGAAGACGCGGTCGAGGCCTTCCATGATCAGGGTGTGCATTTTCTCGCGCTCGTCGAAGGCGAGGCGGCGGAGCTGCTCGTAGACGGGGATGGGCAGGTAGACGGTCTGCTGCTTGATCGGCTTGTTGGCGATGGTCCGCTTGGGGGCGGCCTTTGCCGCCTTGGGGCGGAGTTGGGTCGGCGGGGGCGGCTCGGCGATTTCGAGCAGGGCCTCAAGCGATGTTCTTTTGCGTGCCATCCTGCATCTTCTCCATCTTCTTCACGAGCCAGGCCCAGAGCTCATCGATCTCAGCGGCTGCCTTGCCGTCCGGCTCGAACTCGCCGACTGCCAGACCCGCCCCTTGCGCGTCCTGGAAGACACTGCGCGAGACGACCGTCACCGGCGCTACCGGCCCGAGCACGGCGAGGCCGATCTCCGCTTCCTTGATGCGAAAGCCGCGGGGCGGCGTCTGGCTCAGGACGAAGGCCGCGGGCTTGGCGAGGCGGCGGATCGTGGCGATGGTGGCCGGCGTCGCCTTCATGTCGGCCGGGGTCGGCCGGCAGGGGACGAGGCAGAAATCGGCGATGCGGATGGCGGCCGCCACGGAAGGCTCGTCGCGCCCCGGCGTGTCGATGAAGACATGGGTGAAGCCCTGCCGCCGGGCGGCGGCCACGGCCTCGGCCAGGGAATCGGCGCCGAGCTTGACCAGCTTCGGGCTCGTCGCCTCCCGGTCGTGGTACCAAGCCTCGGCCGTGCCCTGCGGGTCCATGTCGAGGATCAGGCAGCGCCCGCCCGCCGCCTCCGCCGCGACCGCGAGGTTGACGCAAAGCGTGGTCTTGCCGCTGCCGCCTTTCTGGGTGACGAAGGCGATGACATTCATGGGCAGGAAGCCTGTCCGCGTATCGTGGTCTGCTGTTGTCAGGAGTACCGCGAAGCGGGCCGGCTTAACAAGTCATCTGAGCCCTGAACGGCAAGTGCCTGTCGGGACTATGGCTTAGGGGTCACGGCATCCGTCTCGACATCCGCCGCCACGCGCAGCTCGCGCAAGGGGCGGACGATGGCGATCGCCTCGGCATAGAGCGGGTCGGCCTTGTAGGCGGCAAGGGCTGCCGCATCGGCGAACTCGCCATAGACGACGAGATCGACCGTGTTGCCGAGGTCGTCCCGGCCGAGATTGCGCCGCACCTCGAGCCGGTCGGCCGCCTCTATCGTCTCGAGCCGCTTCAGCCCGGCCTCGATCGCCGGCAGGTCGGCAGGGTCCTTCGCCGAGAAGAAGACGATATGGCGGATCATCGGCGCGTTCCCCCGCCCATGGCCTGCTTCCTCAGTAGCCGAGCGCCAGCCCGTCCTTGCGCGGGTCCGAGCCGCCGATCAGCACGCCCCTGGCCCGGTCCACCACGATCGCCTGCCCGCCGCCGAGCGGCGAGGCGGCCTCGACCGGCGCATGGCCCATTTCGGCGAGCCGCTGCACGGCCGCGGCCGGAACACCCCGCTCGACCTGGAGCGGCCCCGGATAGGCCATGGTACGGGGCGCATCGATGGCTTCCTGCGGGTCCATGCCGAAGTCGATCAGGTTGGTCAGGTAATGCGCGTGGCCGACCGGCTGGTAGTCGCCGCCCATCACCCCGAAGGTCGTCCAGACGGCACCATCCTTGAAGGCGAGGCCCGGAATGATGGTGTGCATCGGCCGCTTGCGGGGGGCGATCTCGTTCAGGTGGCCCGCCGCCAGGCTGAAGGCGCGGCCGCGATTGTGGAAGATGACGCCGGTCGCGGGGCAGACCAGGCCCGAGCCGAAGCTGTCATAGATGGAGTTGATGAAGGAGCAGGCATTGCCGTCCCGGTCGATCACGGTGAGGTAGATCGTGTCCTTGTGCTCCGGCAGGAGCGGCGGCGGCAGTTCCGGCATGGCGGCGTTGCGGTCGATCCGGGCGGCGAGTGCCGCTGCATAGGCCTTCTCCAGGAGCCGTCCGGTCGGAACATCCGCCTGGCGCGGGTCGGCGAGGACGGCGTCCCGGTCGCGAAAGGCGAGGCGGCTTGCCTCGGCCTCGAGATGCAGCCGCTCGGCGCCGTTCGGGTCGAGCCCTTCGAGCCCGAGCTGCTCCAGGATCTGCAGCATGAGGAGGGCGACGATGCCCTGGCCGTTCGGCGGGCACTGGTAGACCGTGTGGTCCCGATAGGTGGCGCTGATGGGCTCGGACCACTCGGGCGCGAACTCGGCGAAGTCCGCCTCGTCGTGCACTCCGCCGAAACCTTTCAGGCTCGCCGCCATGGCCGTCGCCAGCGGACCCTCGTAGAACGCATCGGCACCGCGCCGGGCGATGGTCTCGAGCGTGGCACCGAGCTGCTCCAGCCGGTGCCTGTCGCCGGCCACGGGAGCGGCTCCGCCGGGCAGATAGAAGTCGCGGCCCGCCGCACTCCGCTCCAGCCGTGCTGTCGCCCTGGCCCAGTCGAAGGCGACCCTGGGGGTCACGGGAAAGCCGTCCCGCGCATAGCCGATGGCCGGCCGCAGCAGCTCGTCGAGCCCCTTCGAGCCGTGCCGGTCGAGCATCGCCTGCCAGCCGCGCACGGCACCCGGCACGGTGACGCTCGCCACGCCGCCGTCCGGCATGACCTCGAGGCCCTCGCCGCGCAGCCGCTCGGCCGAGATCGCCGCAGGCGCCCAGCCCGAGGCATTGAGCGCCGTCACGCCGCCCTCCTTCGGGGCGTAGAGCGCCCAGCAATCGCCGCCGATGCCGGTCGATTGCGGCTCGACGACGCATTGCACGGCACAGGCCGCGACGGCGGCGTCGGCCGCGTTGCCGCCGACCCTGAGCACGTCGAGGGCGGTGAGCGTGGCGAGCGGGTGCGAGGTCGCGGCCATCGCCGTCGAGGCATAGGCCGCAGAACGCCCGGGAAGCTGGAAATCGCGCATGGCTCTTGTCTCCTTCTCGCCCGTCTAGCAGCAAGTGCCGGCCCGGGTCACCTCAAACACCCAGTCAGCCCCGCATCTCCGTCGGCACATGGCCGAGCCGCCGCGACAGCTCGCCGGCGATGCCCGTGACCAGCCGGGCGTGCGCCTCGTCCTTGTCCGGCGCGATGACCTCGGGCGTGCTCGAGGCCGAGATCGCGGCGATCACCTGGCCGGCACCGTTGCGGATGGGGGCCGCGATGCAGCGCGTGCCCGGCTCGTGCTCCTCGTCGTCCACCGCCCAGCCGCGCTCGCGGATCAGGGCGAGCTCGGCCCGGAGCCGCTCGGCCGTGGTCAGCGTCGTCGCCGTGAAGCCCGTGAGCCCCGCCGCGATCACCCGCTCGACGACGCGCGCCGGCTGGAACGCCAGCATGGCCTTGCCGACGGCGGTGCAGTGCACCGGTGCGCCCTCGAGCAAGGTGAGGGTGTTGCGGGTGGCGTTGTCGGCGCGGCGCCGGTCGATGAAGACGGCCTGGGCGCCGTCGAAGACGCAGAGATGGACGGCGGCCCCCGACATCGCCGCGAGGCGGTCGACGAAGGGCTGCGCCTCGCGCGGCAGCTCCATGTTGGCGAGCACGACGGAGCCCAGCTCGAAGAGCTTCATGCCGAGGCGGTACTGGTCGCCGCCGTGATCCTGCTCGATGAAGCCGATCGACTTGAGCGAGGCGAGCAGGCGGTGCGTCGTCGCCTTGGGCAGGCGCGTGCGGCCGGCGATATCGGCGAGCCCGAGGCCGCGCTCGGACCGCGAGAAGCACTCGAGAACCTGCAGCACCTTGCCGAGCGACTTGATCTGGGCCGGAACCTCGACGGTCACGCGATGTACCCGAAATAGCGGGGCAGGAAGAGCGTCAGGAAGGGAAAATACGTGATCGCGAGGAGGAATACCACCTGCAGCCCGTAGAACGGCAGCATGGCCATGGAGAGCTGCTCCATCCGGAGCCCGGTGATGCCGGCGGCGACGAAGAGGCAGGGGCCGACCGGCGGCGTGGTCAGCCCGACCAGGAGGTTGATCGACATGACGATGCCGAAATGCACGGGATGGATGCCGGCATCGATCATGGTGGGCCCGAGGATCGGCGCCAGCACGATCACCGCGGCACCGATATCCATGAACATGCCGACGATGATCAGGACGAGATTGACCAGCAGAAACAGCAGATAGGGGTTGTCGGTGATGCTGGTGAGCCCGGCGGCGATGGCTTCCGGGATGCGCTCGAGGCCGATGATCCAGGCGAGGATGTTGGCTGTGGCCAGCACCATGAAGACGACCGAGGTGAGAATCGAGACGCGGACCAGCATCGGCGGCACGTCGCGGAGCGGCAGGGTGCGCTTGACCACGAGCCCGATGAGCAGCGCATAGGCGACGGCGACCGCCGCCGCCTCGGTGGCGGTGAAGGCGCCGGAGAGGATGCCGCCCAGGATGATCGCCGGCATGAGCAGAGCGAGGATGGCACTCTTCGTCGCCCGCCGGATCTCGCCCGGCGGCAGCTTCTCGGTTCGCCGCGGGAAGCCCTGCCGGTCCGCCATCCACATGACCATCGTCATCAACAGGCCCACCATGAGCAGCCCGGGCAGGATGCCGCCGAGGAACATGGCGGCGATCGAGACCTGCATGATCGAGCCGTAGAGCACCATGATGATGCTGGGCGGGATGATCGGGCCGATCAGCGACGAGGCGACCGTGAGCGCCGCCGCGAAGGGCTTGGGGTAGCCCGCCTTCGTCATCGCCTTGATCTCGATCGAGCCGAGCCCGGCCACGTCGGAGATGGCGGAGCCCGAGATGCCGGCGAAGAAGGCGCTGGCCACCACGTTGACATGAGCGAGGCCGCCCTTCAGCCGGCCGACCAGCGCGTCGGCGAAGCGCACGAGGTCGTCGGTGATCCGCGCCAGCGTCATGAGCTCGGCGGCGAGCAGGAAGAACGGGATCGCCATGATGGTGAAGAGGTTGAGCCCGGCGAACATGCGCTGCGGCACGAGCGTCAGGAAGATGAGGTCCTGCTTGAGGAGAAAGGCGAGCACGGCGGTCAGGCCGAGGACGAAGGTGATGGGTATCCCCATCAGCAGGAAGACGAAGAAGGCGAAAAAGGCGACGACCATGGGGTCCACGGCTCAGCTCCCCTCGGTCCGCTCGGCCGCCATGGCCACGGCTTCCGCCTCGTCGTGGTAGACGGCCTCGAAGGGTGACTCGCCGATCCGGGCGCGCCGCCAGGCCTCGACCGTGATCTCGCCCAGATGAATGATCATCAGGAGGGCGCCGAGCGGCAGGGGGATGAAGGCGAACATCATCGAGACGCCGAGCGAGGGCGCCATCTGGCGCGGTCCCTCGAGAAAGGCGAGCTGCCAGCCATACCAGAGCAGGATCAGGAGGAATCCCAGGATCAGGCCGCTGTTGATGGTGAAGAGCCAGGCCTGGAGGCGGATCGGCAGGCGCAGCACGACGATCGAGACGCCGACATGCGCACCGCTGCGCATGGCGAGGCTGCTGGCGAGGAGCGTCACCGCCACCATCATGAAGCGGGCGAGCTCGGGCGGCCAGGCCAGCGGCGCGTTGAGCACGTAGCGGAAGTAGACGTTGACGAGGATCGAGACCGTCATCACCAGGAGGCAGACGACGCTCAGGACCGCGGTGATCCAGGCGAGCCGGTCGCAGAACCGCTTGAGCATCGACGGCACCCGGTCTTGGGGAAGGGACGACCCGGGAGCCTGGGCTCCCGGGTCCGGTACCTGTTGAACGCCTGGCTTCAGAGGCTGGGCGTCAAGCCGAGCTTCTCCTCGGCGGCGCGGACGGAGTCCATGAACTCGGCGACGATCTCGGGCGAGAGCGTCTCCTCCATCCACTTGATGACCCCGGGCTGGGCCTTCTCGCGGAACGCGGCCTGCGCGTCGCCCGAGAGATAGGTCACCTCGATGCCGTTCTCGGAGAAGTAGCGAAGCGCGTCGTTGACGGTCACCTGGACGAGGCCGCGGCTCGTGACCGTGGCGATCCGGCCGGCCAGCAGCACCGCCTCCTGCAGTTCGGGCGGCAGGCCCTGGAACCACTTCTCGCTGACGATGATGAAGGACAGGCTGTAGACGTGGCTGTCGACCGTAATGAACTCCAGCACCTCGTGCAGGTTCTGCTGCAGCGAGCCCACGGTCGGCAGCTCGGCACCGTCGACGACGCCGGTCTGCAGGGCCGAGTAGACCTCCATCCAGGGCACGGCGGTAGGCGAGGCGCCGAGCGACTTCACCATCTCCTGGTGCGCCGGGATCTCCATGGTGCGGATCTTCAGTCCGGCCATGTCGTCCGGTGTCTCGATCTTGCGGGCGTTGTTGCCCCAGATGCGGAACCCGCCGTTCTCGCCGATCGCCACGGCGCGAAAGCCCTGCTCGATCATGCCCTCGAAGAGCTTCTGGCCGAACGGCCCGTCCATGACCTCCCAGGCGACGGCTGCGTTCTGGAAGACGTAGGGGATCGTGATGACCTGGATCTCGGGGTAGAAGATCGAGACCGGCCCCTCGGAAGGCGTGGTCGCCTCGAGCACGCCCATGCGCACGCTTTCCATGTTCTCGCGCAGGTCGCCGAGCGTGCCGCTGTGGTAGATCTCGGCCTTGATCCGGCCCTTCGACAGCGCCTCGACGGTTTCGCCGAAGGCGCTCATCATGCCGTAGACGTAGTAGGGGTATTTCAGGTCGTCGATCTGGACGAAGGGCGCGTCCGGATTGGTGATGCGCAGCGTGAACTCCTGCGCGTCGGCGGCGGGTGCCGCCGTTGCGGCGAGGGCCGCCATGGCGGTGGCGGCGAAGAGACGGCGAAGGCCGGTCATCTGTTCAGTCTCCCTCAGTTGTCTCGTTGTCGATCTCGTGGGCGGAACGGACGCTCAAGCGCGTCCGGCGGCGAGCCAGCCGGCGAGCTGACCCCAGAAACGGCCGTAATGGTCCCAGCCGACGAACTCGGGCGTGCCCCAGTGCGGCGAGCAGTCCGAGGCGAAGGCGGCGACGCGCCCCCGGCCATGGCGGCCGAGCGTCAGGAACGGATCCTTGCCGGCACCAAGCAGCACCTCCGACCCGGGCCGGGCGACGAGGCGCTGGTAGCCGAGGAAAGGCGGCCAGGGCTCGGGCACGTCGGCCAGCACCTCGTGTTCGACGAGCCGCACGGGCGAGAGGCCCTCGGGCCGCTCGATCCGGTCGTCGCCGCGCAGCATTTCGACCGGCAGGATGTCGGCGATCACCGTGTTCGGGTAGCAGGCGTTGCCGCTGAAGCCGGAGAACGAGAGATAGCCGCCGACCATGAGGAAGCCCGCCCCGTCGGCGACGTGGTCGGCGATGTCCTGGAGCGGGTTGCCGAGGATCTTCGACTGCTTCAGCGTGGCCGGGCGGAGCAGGAAGGTGTCGGCACCCACGTCGCTCAGCACCACGACGTCGTAGCGGGCGAGCTCGTCGCGGTTCTTCGGGAACCGCTTGTCGACCTCGTGGTTGCGCAGATAGGTCACCCGGCAGTCATGCGCCTCGAGCGCCTCGATCAGGGGCGTGCCGCCCTCGTCGTACTCGCCGCTCGTGTAGATGCCGAAGCCCTTGAGATGAAACCCGATCGTGGCCCAGGATTCGCCGACGAACAGCACCTCTGTTGGCATGATTTGTCGTTCCTCCCCGCAGGAACCCACCGGCCCCTTGTTCCGCTTTGCAGATTATGATTCCATAATGAGGAAACAGGGGAGCGGGCGTCAAGCCGTCAATTGGAGCTGCCCCACGAAGTTGCAGCAGGGAGGCCGCGAATGAGGGGCAGGCGACGGCAATGGCGTTTCTGGTGTCTCATGGCGATCCTCGGGCTCTGCCTCGGCGGCACCGGCCCGGCTCTGGCACTGACCGCGCTCGAGCGCCGGCCGACCGATCCGGTGCCACTGGAGGTCACGCAGCGGCTGCAGAAGCTCGCTGGCGAGATCGGCTGGGGCTCGCTCTTTCGCACCGAGCAGATGGCCCGGGCCGACACCGCCTATGGCGGGGGGCCGGTCATCGCGGTCACTGCCACGCCAGCCATGCCGGTCATCCTCTATCTCGAGAGTCGGGCCTGGGCGGCCGAGCGCTTCCTGGCGGAGGCCGAAGCCGACCGCCGCTTCGCCGAGCTCTATCTCGATCCGTCCACCGGCCTCGTCTTCGACCTCCTTGTGATCGCCGAGACGGCCGAAGCCCTGCGGCCCGACGCGCTCGAGGTCACCTATCGGGACAGCACGGGCGCCGAAGTGCCCGGCGAGATCCAGGACCACGATGTGGCGCTCGAGCCCACGCTCGGTGGTGCCCTCCACGCCGCCCGGGCCAGGGTCATGGTCGTTCTGGCGGACGGTCATGACTGGGCGGCCGCGACAACGATGACGCTCGAGCTGCAGGCAGCGGATCAGGATTTCGCGCTGACCTGGACCTTTCCCTGATCGTCGACACTAGGCCGGCGGCAGGATCTTGCCGGGATTGAAGAGGTTCTCGGGGTCGATCATGTGCTTGATCTGGCGCATCAGCGAGACCGCCGCGTCACCATGCTCGAGCGTGAGGAACTTCGCCTTGCCGTAGCCGACGCCGTGCTCGCCGGTGCAGGTGCCGCCGAGGCTGATGGCATGCCGGACCAGCCGCTCGTTCAGGCGCTCGGCCGCCTTTATTTCCGCAGGATCGGCCATGTCGATCAGGTAGCCCATGTGGAAATTGCCGTCGCCCACATGGCCGAGCGTGGTGACGAAGAAGGGGGCTTCGGCGGCGTCACGGCGGGCTTCGCGGATGCATTCGCCGAGAGCCGAGATCGGCACGCAGACATCGGTGCCCCAGACCTTGGCACCCGGGCGCATCGCCAGCGTCGCATAGTGCAAATCGTGGCGTGCCTGCCAGAGGGCGTTGCGCTCCTCGGGGCGGAGCGCCCAGCGAAAGGCCGAGCCGTCATTGCCGGCGGCGAGCTCGCCGACCAGGGCCGCCTGCTCCTCGACGCTGGCGGCACTACCGTGGAACTCGAGGAAGAGGGTCGCGGTGGCAGGATAGTCGAGCTTCGAGAAGCGGTTGACCGCTTCCATGACGTTGCCGTCGAGCAGCTCCATCCGGGCGACCGGAATGCCGGCCTGGACGGTCTCCATGGCGGTGGCGACCGCCTGGTCGACGGACGGGAAGGAGCAGACGGCGGAGGCCACCGCCTCGGGTCGCCCGTGCAGCCTGAGCGTGACCTCGGTGATGACGCCAAGCGTGCCCTCCGAGCCGACGAAGAGGCGGGTGAGATCATAGCCGGCCGAGGACTTCCTCGCCCGGTTGGCGGTCTTGACGACGCGGCCGTCGGCCAGGACGACGGTCAGCGCCAGGACGTTCTCCCGCATCGTGCCGTAGCGCACCGCATTGGTGCCCGAGGCGCGGGTCGCCGCCATGCCGCCGAGCGTGGCATCGGCACCCGGGTCGATCGGGAAGAAGAGCCCGCTGTCGCGCAGCTCCTGGTCGAGCTGCTTGCGGGTCACGCCGGCCTCGACCGTGACGTCCATGTCCTCCGGCCGCACCGCCAGGATGCGGTTCATGCGCGAGAGGTCGAGCGCCACGCCACCTTCCAGTGCCGTCACATGCCCCTCGAGCGAAGTGCCGACGCCGAAGGGCACGATCGGCAGGCGATGCTGCCGGCAGAGTTCCACCGCGGCGACGACTTCCGCCGTCGAGACCGGCCAGCAGACGGCGTCCGGCGGGCGGCAGGGATGATAGGATTCGCCGCGCCCGTGCTGCTCGCGCTCGGCCGGTCGGGTCGAGCAGCGCTCGCCGAAAAGGGCCCGAAGCCCGTTGATGGCCGGGTTCTCCAGCGTCGATGCCGTATCCAATCGGACCTCCATTTGGGATTTCTGCTTCAGCCGGGCTGGCCCGGTCGCCGTCGCCGGGCGAGCCGCAGCACCAAAGGCGAGAGCCAGACCGCGACCGTCATGATCCCTAGCACGGCGGCGATCGGGCGGGCGAAAAAGGCCAGGAGATCGCCGTCGGCGATCATCATCGAGATCATGAAGTTCTGCTCCAGGAGCGGGCCGATGACGATCCCGAGAATGACCGGCGCTATCGGATAGCCGCTCGATTCCATGAGCCATGCCAGGACACCCAGGACGAGCATGACGGCGATGCCGAAGACGGTGTTGTTGATGGCGAAGGCGCCGACCACGCAGAAGACGAGGATGAGCGGCAGGAGCAGGTTGCGCGGCACGGCGAGGATCGGCCGCGCGGCACGGATCGCCAGCCATCCCAAGGGGATGAGCAGGAGGTTGGCGAGAAAGAAGGTGATGAAGATGGCATAGAGCATCGCCGGCTGCTCGACGAAGATCCGGGGACCCGGATTGAGCCCCTTCATGAACAGCACGCCGATGGCGATGGCCGTGATGGCGTCGCCCGGGATGC
>JAUIID010000284.1 GCA_030431615.1 Alphaproteobacteria bacterium | reverse complement strand
ACGGCAGCCTCGCGGCGATCCTGAATGCGACGACACCCTTCTGGATCGTGCTGCTCGCCCATTTCCTGACCACCGACGAGCGGGCGACGCCGCAGAAATTCGCCGGCATCGCCATCGGCTGGGGCGGGGTCGTGGTGATGCTCGGGCCGGGCGTGCTGGCCGGGCTCGGCCATGACCTCCTGCCGCAACTCGCCGTCATCCTGGCGACGCTCTTCTATGCCTTCAGCGGGCTCTACGCCCGCCGCCTCAGGAACGTGCCGCCGGTCGCCGGGGCCGCCTGGCAGCTCACCGCCAGCACCACCGTCATGGCGCCGATCGTGCTGCTCACCCAGCCCTTCCCGGCACTCCATGCCCTGGCCCCCCTCACCTGGGCCGCCGTCCTCGCCATGGCGCTGGCCAGCACCGCCCTCGCCTATGTGCTCTTCTTCCGCATCCTGCGGACCGCCGGCCCGACCAACCTGATGCTCGTCACCCTGCTCATCCCGGTCACCGCCGTGATCCTCGGCGGCGTCGTCCTCGGCGAGCGGCTGAGCGGCGAGCAGGTGGTCGGCATGGCGCTGATCCTCGCCGGGCTCGCGGTGATCGACGGCCGCATCCTCGGGTCGATCAGGGCGCTGCTCGGCCGCTCACCTGCTGGCCATTGAAACCACGGCCTTGCCAGCCGGCCGCCCATGCACAATTTTCCTCGCCGCAAGCAGGGAGGCGGGCCGCATGGCGGAAGATCGACGGGGACTCGAGCACACCAGCACCAGCGACGAGGCGGTGGGCCTCTTCGACCGGGCGGTCGACCACTATCTCGAGTACCGGCTCGACACGGCGGACCTGCTGCAGCAGGCGAAGGAAGCCGACCCCGAGTTCGTCATGCCACACATCCTCAAGGTCTCGATGCTGCGCCTCATGGGCTCGAACAGCGTCGAGGCGGCAATCGCCACGGAGGTCGCGGCCCTCGATGCGCTCGACGTCGCGCGCAACGACCGCGAGACCTTGCACGAGACTGCACTCCGCCACTGGATCGGGGGCGACGTCACCGCCGCCAACCGGGCCTGGGAAGCCATCGTGGTCGAGTGGCCGTTCGACCTCGTGGCGCTGCGGCACCTGCATTTCCAGTCCTTCTGGCTCGGTGAGCAGCAGGCCATGCGCAACGCCGTGGCCGGCGCCCTGCCGGCCTGGTCGCCGGAGCTGCCCGGCTACGGCTTCGTCCAGGGCATGCTCGCCTTCGGGCTCGAGGAGTCCGGCGACTATGCGCGCGCCGAGGCCATGGGCAAGGACGCGGTCGAGCGCAACCCGGACGACCTCTGGGCCATCCACGCCGTGGCCCATGTCATGGAGATGCAGGGCCGCCTCCAGGACGGCCGCGCCTGGCTCGACTACGCGGACGACCGCTGGGCGGATCGCGGGCCGGTCAAGAACCATGTCTGGTGGCATGCCGCCCTCTTCGCCGTCGAGAGCGGCGACTTCGACGCGGCGCTGGCGCTCTACGACACACATGTGGCACCCGGCGAGCGGCGCATCTCGACCGACATGATGAACGCGCCCTCGCTCCTCGCCCGCCTCGAGCTCGCCGGCCAGGACGTCGGCGACCGTTGGGAGCAGCTCGCCGGCTGGGCCGAGGGCTGGGTCGACGACCACGTCATCGCCTTCACCGACTCCCACACCATGATCCCGCTCGCCCGCGCCGGGCGCACGGAGGCCGCCGAGCGGCTGCTCGCCTCGCTCGAACGCTTCGCCAGGGAGCCCGGGAACGACGCGGCCCGGCGGGCCGAGCCCTACCTCCTGCCGCTCGCCCGGGGCATCCGCGCCTTCTATGACGGCTGCCCGGGCGAGACCGTCGAGCTCCTGCAGCCCATCCGCGACCGGTTGTTGCCGATCGGCGGCAGCCACGCCCAGCGCGACATCTTCCACCAGCTCCTGCTGGAAGCCGCGATCCGCGACGGCCGCTGGCCCTTGGCCCGCGCCCTCGCCAGCGAGCGCGTCACGCTCCGGCCCACCAACCACCTCAACTGGCTGAAGCTCGCCGAGCTCTTCGAGGCCGCCGGCGACGCCGATGCCGGCGAGCGCGCCCGCGAGGAGGCGGCGAACCGGCTGGCGGCCTAGCGCTAGAACAACCCGTCGATCAACCCGTCGCTGTCGACCCGGATCTGATGCGCCGCCGGCTTTCGCGGCAGGCCCGGCATGGTCATGATCTCGCCGCAGACGACGACCAGGAACTCCGCCCCGCCGGAGAGCCTGACCTCGCGGATCGGCACGACATGGCCGGAGGGCGCGCCCTTCAGGTTCGGGTCGGTGGAGAAGCTGTACTGGGTCTTCGCCACGCAGATCGGGAACCGCCCGTAGCCGCCCTCGTCGAGCTCGCGGAAGCGGGCGCGCACCGTCTTGTCGGCGATGATGTCGGCCGCGCCGTAGATCTCGGTGGCGATGGTTCGCATCTTCGTCCAGAGCGGCATCTCGTCCGGATAGAGCGGGTGGAACTGCCGGTCGGCCGCCGCGTCCCCGTCGCAGAGCGCTGCCACGTGGCTCGCCAGCGCCTCGGTGCCGGCACCACCATGCGCCCAGTGCGAGCAGACGAAGGCCTCGACGCCGAGCTCGTCCCTGGCGTACTCGCGGATCAGCTCGTGCTCGGCCGCGGTGTCGCTGACGAACTGGTTGATGGCGACGACGGCCGGCACGCCGAACTTGCCGATATTGCGGACATGGCGGGCGAGATTGGCAAGGCCGTGCCGGAGCGCCTCGAGATTCTCCTTGCCCAGGTCCTCCTTGGCCACGCCGCCATGCATCTTCAGCGCCCGCACCGTGGCGACGACCACGGCGACCGCCGGCGTCAGCCCTGCCTTGCGGCACTTGATGTCGAAGAACTTCTCGGCCCCGAGATCGGCGCCGAAGCCGGCCTCGGTGACGACGAAGTCGGCGAGCCTGAGTGCGGTCCGGGTCGCGATCACCGAGTTGCAGCCATGCGCGATATTGGCGAACGGGCCGCCATGCACGAAGGCCGGGTTGCCCTCGAGCGTCTGCACCAGGTTCGGCATCAGCGCGTCCTTGAGCAGCACGGTCATCGCCCCCGGCGCCTCGAGCTCGGCGGCGGTGACCGGGCGCCGGTCGCGGGTCTGCGCCACGACCATCCGCCCGAGCCGCGCCTCGAGGTCGGCGAGGTCGCGGGCGAGGCAGAAGACCGCCATCACCTCCGAGGCCACGGTGATGTCGAAGCCGTCCTCGCGCGGAAAGCCGTTGGCGACCCCGCCGAGGCTCGAGACGATGGAGCGCAGTGCGCGGTCGTTCATGTCGACCACCCGCCGCCAGGCGATGCGCCGCTCGTCGATGCCGAGCCCGTTGCCCCAGTAGATGTGATTGTCGAGCAGCGCGCTCAGCAGGTTGTGCGCCGAGCCGATCGCATGGAAGTCGCCGGTGAAGTGCAGGTTGATCTGCTCCATCGGCACGATCTGCGCATGGCCGCCGCCGGCGGCGCCACCCTTCATGCCGAAGCAGGGCCCGAGCGAGGGCTCGCGCAGGCAGATCATGGCCTGCCGGCCGATCCGGTTGAGCCCGTCGCCGAGCCCCACCGTGGTCGTCGTCTTGCCCTCGCCGGCGGGCGTCGGGTTGATCGCCGTGACGAGAACCAGCTTGCCTTCCGGCCGGTCCCGGATTCCGTCGATCCAGCCGAGGTCGACCTTGCCGATATGCCGGCCATAGCCGTGGACCGCGCTCTCGGGAATGCTCAGGGATGCGGCGACGTCCTGGATGGGGCGCATGGCAGCTGCCCGTGCAATGGCGATGTCGCTCGGGGCCTCTGCCATTTTCTGCTTCTCCCTGGGTAGTTATTGGTGATGCGCGGAGACAACTGCGCCGGCATCCGGATGGCTAGCGATAAACGCGTCACACAATTGCACGAGCGCGGCGACAGCAGCCACGACCAAGCCTGCAGTCGCCGCGTGCACACCGCAAGTCCGGGCTTGCCCGGCGCTCGAGGGCACACCGAACATTTCAACCTCAAGCTGATCAAATGAAAAGCTTGAAAATCATCGGTTCATTGCGCAGCATGCGGTCGGCGGGCCTGTGATGCACAAGAAAAGTCCCTTGGCGAGAAGCGTATTGCCAACCCTCATCGATCGACATTGCCTTCGACAAGATCTGAGCTGTCCGGCCCATTCTTCGACGCGATCACCGCGAGACTGAACGTTGAGTACCAGGTGCCGAGGATGCAGCGCAGGAGCAGCGAGGGGATCGATACCGACCGCATTGGGGGTGGCCGCTGGCGCAGGACTGCGCAGGGTCCGCTGCTCTTCGGCTTCGGCCTGCTCAATGCCTTGGCCTCGCTCGGCCTCTATCTCGGCCAGGGACTGCTCCTGCCCATCCTGCCCTGCGCTGCCCTCTCGCTCGCGGCGATCGGCATCGGCGCGTGGCAGCACTGGCGCCCGATCGCAACGCCCGCCACCGCGGAGGCGCTCGACCTCATGGTCCGGCACGACGGGGCCATCGGCACCGGCCCGCAGCCGTCGACGCCCCTGGTCCCGCTCTACCGCCAGCGCGCCGCGCATCGCCGGCGCCGGGTGCTCGATCTCCTCACCGACCTGCCGGGCCGCGACTCGGTCGCCGTCACGCTGCGCCGATTGATCGAGGAGGCCGCCGGAAGCGAGGAGCGGGTAGCACTCGTCGCCTTCGACATCGATCGCATGAAGGACATCAACGGCGTGCACGGCTACGCCGTCGGCGACCAGCTCCTGCGCATCGTCGCCCGGCGGCTCGAGGGCATCGCGCGCGACGGCGTCTTCCGTCTCGACGGCGACCGGTTCGTCCTCCTGCGCCGCGGGCTCGCCGGTGTCGCCGACGCCGAGCTCTGCGCCATCGCCGCCCTGGACCGGCTCGGCCGGGCGGTGCGCCTCGGGGCGGGCGAGAAGCACGAGATGACCCCGTCGGCGAGCGTCGGCATCGCCCTCTATCCCGACCACGGCCACGATTTCGAGGCGCTCTTGCGCTGTGCCGAGATGGCCGTCGACGATGCCAAGCGGGCCGGCGGCCGCCGCTGCCGGGTCTTCGATCGCGGCATGGTCGCGGCCATGCAGTTCCGCACCGAGA
>JAUIID010000283.1 GCA_030431615.1 Alphaproteobacteria bacterium | reverse complement strand
GGGGGCCGCCATGGTGTCGAAATAGGCGTTCAGCGACTGGATGACGTCGTCGCGCGGCCAGCGCTCGGAGAGCATGGTGAAGCCGCGCATGTCGCAGTGCCAGATGGCGGCGGAGAGGGTCTCACCGCTGCCGCGGTCGATCTGCCCCTCGAGGATGCGGGTGCCGGAGCGGCGGCCGACATAGGCATCAAGGAGGTTCTTCGTGATCCGCCGGTTGTGGCGGATCTCGAGGGCCATGGCGAGCACCGGCAGGAGGTCGGCGATCGCCTGCAGGTCGGCGGTGGCGAAGCCGCCGGCCCGCTTCGTGCTCCAGGTGCAGGCATGGCGGGTGCCGCTGACGAACGCCATGGGCAGCACGACATAGTCGACGATGCCGGCCGCCCGCAGCTCGTCATAGATCTCGTAGACCGGCGCACCCGGCGGCTGCGGCAGGTCGAGGCGGGCGCGGATGCCGTCGACCTCGCCCTCGTAGAGCGGGCGGAGCGGGCTTTCCAGGTAGCGCCGGTCGCGCCAGACCTCGCGGTTGACCGTGATGAGCACGAGGTCGTCCGTGTCGGCGGTCCAGCGGATGGTGGCGCCGCCGAATTGCGGGTGCAGGGTGCGCAGATGCAGGGTCGCCCGGTCGAGCGGCAGGCCCTGGGCGCGCAGCCGGCGGCAGAGGTCGGCGAAGAGGTTGTCGAGGAACGGCTGATCGGTCACCCCGGACGAGAGCCAGTCGAGAACCGGGCTGCGCCGGCTCGGCCATTGGCCGGACTCCGCCGGGTCGGGGCTCATCCGGCGCCGGTCTGCATGGTGCGCAGCCGCGCCGTGGCGTCGCCGAGCTGCTGCGTGGTGTGGTGCAGGCGGGACGCCAGCTCGTGCATGATCTCGACGCCGACCTGCGGGAACTGCGTCACGAGATTGAAGAACCCGTCCTTGGAGACCCGGAGCGTGACGAGCTGGCTGGCGGCGACCACGCTCGCGGTGCGCGGCACGTCGCAGAGGATGGCGATCTCGCCGACGATGTCGTTCTGGTGCAGGGTGGCCACCTTGAGGTCGCCATTGGGCGTCTCCACCATGACGTCGGCGTCGCCCTCGAGCAGGATGTAGGCGGCGTCGCCGACATCGCCCTGGCGGAACAGCGTCTCGCCCGGCATGAACTCGAGATGCTCGCTGGTGAAGGCCAGGAGCTTGAGCTTGGCGGGCTCGATCTTGCGGAACAGCGCGATGTTGCGCAGCGCTTCGACGTCCTTCTGCAAGGTCATGTCACGAACTCCCTGACTCATCGTGTGCGCTCAGCAGGCGATGCAGCGCGTGTCCCTCGGTGGCGAGCTTCTCGTAGGCGCCGTGCTCGACGAGCCGGCCCTGGTCCAGCACGATCACGTCGTTGAAGTGGCGCGCCCATTCGGCGTTCTGCAACGCCCAGAAGACGCTTTTGTCGGCAAGGTATTCGAGCAGCGCGTCGCGGACCAGCGCCTGCTCGCGGGAATCGAAGGGTGCCAGCGGGTCGTCGAAGACGAAGACCTCGGGGCGCTTCATCAGGGCCCGGGCAAGGGCCAGCTTCTGGCGCTGCACCGGCGAGAGGCGGGCGCCGCCATAGCCGGCGGGCGACGAGAGGCCGACCTCGACGACCCGGTCGATCAGGCCCCGCTCCTCGAGCACCTCGGTGATCAGGGCGGCGATGCGGCTCTCGGCCTGCGCCTGGCCGTAGGCGATCTTGCCGAAGAGGATGTTGTCCTGGATCGAGGCCGCCTCGTTGTAGGCGCCGGGGTCGAAGAACGCGACGGCCCCCTGCAGGTTCTCGGGCAGCTCCTCGCGGAAGACGCGCCGCGCCTCCAGGAGCTTGGCGCGCAGGTCGTCCTCGAACATGCCGAGGCGGTGCCGGGCCGGGATCAGCTTGAACGGCAGGGCCAGGAGGAGCTGCCGGTCGTCCTTGCCGAGCTGGTCCAGCTTCGAGGGGTCGGCGCGGTTGAGCAGGTTCCGGTAGCCCGGCAGCGCCTCGGCGTCGATGAAGCTGAACTGGCGGAAATACTCGTGGTCCGGCGGCAGGTCGGCGAAGATCTCGACCATGGTGGAAGCGAGCTTGTAGCCGGCCGCGACCAGCTCGTCGGTCAGGCCGGTCTTGTCGAGCACGGCCCTGACATAGGGCTGATCGGCCAGGCTCTCGAGGTCGAAGGTCTTGCCGACCGGGGTGCCGAAGAGGAGGTTCTCGGCGACCGTCGCATTGGTGTTGAAGCGCTCGGGGTCGAAGCGCTCGACCAGGCGGGCGAGGTCGGTGTCGCCGTCGAGCCGCGCCTGCATGGCCTGGCGGGCCTCGAGGAGCGCCTGCGGCAGGTCGGCCTCGGCCGCGGGGTCGATGCTGCTCCGCAGCCCCATGACGTAGACATCGCGGTCGAAGGCGACGATCCGCAGGCACTCGGCGATGGCGGCGCGGCGGGCTTCGTCGCTGGCGGCGGCCTCGCCGAGCGGCGAGTAGTCGATCCAGTCGGCGTCACTGTCGTAGGGCGAGTTGCCCGAGAGCAGGTTTTCCTTGTAGCGCCGCTCCCGCGCCGCCTCGGTCTCGCCCTCCAGCACGGCATCCTGCACCGGCCGGTGCATCAGCCCGTAGAGCAGGTTGTGGCGGATCGTGCCGGCCAGGATGGTCGAGGGATTGCCGACATAGGCGATGCGGCGGCCGGTGAGCGATTCGGCGAGGTCGGCGAGGTTCGTGTCGTTGACCAGGAGCCGGCCGCGGCTCGGGTCGATCAGGCCGGCGAGCACGTGGCAGAGCTCCTCCTTGCCGCTGCCGGAGGGGCCGACGATGGCGACGTGCCGGGGCAGGTCGAGCTCGAAGCTGACGCTCTCGAGGCTGGGCTCGTCGTCCTCGTCGACGATGGTGACGCCGCGCGCCTGCCAGGTCCCGGTGAGCTTCGTGTCGCCGGGCTCGTCCTCGTTCTGGCGGCGCTCGTCGATCAGCCCCGGGATGCCGAACTGGGCGACGACCTGGTCGTACTTGATGCGGACGTCCATGAAGAGCTGGTAGTGGGCGAGCAGCTCCTTCCAGGGCGAGGCCAGGTCCTTCTGCGCACCGACCACGGCGACGAGGGCACCGATGGTGAGATCGCCCTGGATGACCAGGTAGCCGCCGATGGTGAAGAAGAGGAAGGGGCCGAGCTGGGCGAGGAAGTTGTTCAAGAACTTGATGAAGAACTTCTTCTTGTAGATCTCGAAGCGGATGTCGAAGACGTGGCCGAGCTCGCGGGTGAAGATGGCCCGCTGGTACTGGGTGGCGTCGTTGGCGCGGATGTCGCGCACGCCCTGGGCGGTCTCGCTGATCCGCTCGGCGAGGCGGCGGACCCGCTGCACCCGCTGCTTGCCGAGCGCGTTGACCTGCCGCTGCAGCTTCGGGATCAGGTAGACCTGGATCGGATAGAGGGCGATGGCGGCGACGCCCAGGACGGGGTCCTGGATGAACATGAAGGCGAGGATGGTGAGCAGCGTGCCACCCTGGAAGGCCGGGGTGGAGAGGGCGTCGCCGACATAGCCGCCAAGCGGCTCCACCTCGGCATTGATCATCTGCACCAGCTCGCCCTGGGTCAGGCGGCGGTAGTGCGGCAGGGGGAAGCGCAGCATGTGGTTGTAGAGCATGTAGCGCAGGCGGCGCAGCATGCGTTCGGCGACCACGCCCGAGTAGACGTTGATGACGTATTTGAAGGCGCCGTTGATCAGCACCAGCACCAGGAACACGCCGCAGAGCGCGAAGAGATAGCCGAGCTGGTCGAACTCGAAGCCGAGGACGGTGCCACCATGGGGCTGGCCCAGGGCGTCGTTGATGATCTGCTTGGGCAGGTCGAGCGAGGCGTAGAGGAACGGGAACGACAGCACCGTCATCGCGAGGATGATCAGTTGCTGGCGCCAGCTGTAGCGCCGAATGAAGCCGAAGATCGTGGGTTCCATACCGCCCCTGCGTTGCCCGCCACCGGCCCGCCGGCATGGACCTTAGCAGGCCATGCAAGATGTCGCGACGTTCAGAGGTGCTGCGGGGGGCGGTATTTCGCCATCTTGTCGGTGGTCGGCGCCAGCCGCATGCTGCCCGGAACAGTGGCCGGCCGCGAACCGGTCCCACCTCGGGGGGAAGACGATGCAGGGCGTCTATCGGCAGATCTACGAGCGCAGCCTCGAGCGCCCGGACGAGTTCTGGGCCGAGGCCGCCGAGGCGCTGCACTGGGACCGCAAGTGGGACCGGGTGCTCGACGATTCGCCGGCGCCCTTCTATCGCTGGTTCGCCGGCGGGCGGCTCAACACCTGCTTCAACGCGGTCGACCGGCATGTGCGCGCCGGCCGGGGTGCCCAGGCGGCGATCATCCACGACAGCCCGGTGACCGGGACGAAGCGGGTGATCACCTATGGCGAGCTGCAGGATCTCGTCGCCCGGTTCGCCGGCGCCCTCGTGCAGCATGGCGTGCGCCAGGGCGACCGGGTCATCATCTACATGCCGATGGTGCCCGAGGCGCTGGTGGCGATGCTCGGCTGCGCCCGGATCGGCGCCGTTCATTCCGTGGTGTTCGGCGGCTTCGCCGCGCACGAGCTGGCGACCCGGATCGACGACGCCAGGCCGGTGATGATCGTGGCGGCGAGCTGCGGCATCGAGCCGGGTCGCGTCGTCCAGTACAAGCCCCTGCTCGACCGGGCGATCGAGGAGGCGGCGCACAAGCCCCGCCACTGCATCCTGCTGCAGCGGCCTGAGGCGACGGCCGAGCTGACGGCGGGCCGCGATCTCGACTGGCAGGCGGCGATGGCGGCGGCGCATCCCGTGGACTGCGTGCCCGTGGAGGCCACCGACCCGCTCTACATCCTCTACACCTCGGGCACGACCGGCCAGCCAAAGGGCGTCGTGCGCGACCATGGCGGGCATGCCGTGGCCATGCTCTGGAGCATGCGCAACATCTACGGGGTGGCGCCCGGCGAGGTCTACTGGGCGGCCTCGGATGTCGGCTGGGTCGTCGGCCACAGCTACATCTGCTACGCGCCCCTGCTCAACGGCAACACCACCATCGTCTACGAGGGCAAGCCCATCGGGACGCCCGATGCCGGTGCTTTCTGGCGGGTGATCGCCGAGCACAAG
>JAUIID010000043.1 GCA_030431615.1 Alphaproteobacteria bacterium | reverse complement strand
ATCCGGCAGCCAGGCGCCGCTGCTCTACTTCCTCTCGGTGGCGGTCGTCTTCCTCAGCCTCGCCGCCCTCTACGAGAGCTGGGTCGTGCCGGCGGCCGTCATGTTCGCCATGCCGATCGGCGTGCTCGGGGCGCTGGTCGGCGCCTGGATCGGCGGGTTCGAGAACGGCGTCTTCTTCCAGGTGGGGCTGCTCACGACGATCGGCCTCACCGGCAAGAACGCGATCCTCATCGTCGAGTTCGCGCGCGCCCGGCTGGACGAGGGCGAGGAGCTGCTGACCGCCGTCATCGAGGCGGCGAGGCAGCGCTTCCGGCCGATCATCATGACCTCGATGGCGTTCTCGCTCGGCGTGCTGCCGCTCGTGCTGAGCAGCGGGGCGGGCTCCGCCGGCCGGCGGGCGATCGGCTCGGGCGTGCTGGGTGGCACGATCTCCGGCACGGTGCTCGGCATCCTCTTCGTCCCGCTCTTCTTCGTCCTGATCCGCCGCCTGGTGCCCCGGCGCGATGTGGCGAAGCCGATTCCGGGGCGCGAGGCGGCGGCGCTGCCGGCGGCGTAGCCTCGCCGCCTGCGCCGAATGGTGGTGCTATTGTCCGATGATCTATAGATTGGCTCGGGCAAGGGCTGCAGGCGAGCTCGGAGGGGAGGCTGGTGACGCCCGGGAGCGACAAGACGCAGGAGTCCGGCCCCGTCGACGGTGCCGAGGAGGGGACCGGGGTGCCGCGCCTGAAGGAGGTCCGGCGGACCCTGCTCGCCGAGAACGTCACCGAGCAGCTCATGGGCATGATCCGCAGCGGCCATATCGGGCTCGGCGAGCGCGTGCCGCCCGAGCATGTGCTGATGGAGCAGCTGAGCGTCGGCCGTTCCAGCGTGCGCGAGGCGCTGCGCGGGCTGGCCCTGATCGGCCTGATCGAGCGGCGGCCGAGGCGCGGCACGGTGGTGGTCTCGACCCTGCCCAAGCTGCCGGGGCCGATGGCCGGCGACGCCATGGCCAAGTGGGCGCTCCGCGACCTCTTCGAGGCGCGGGTGCTGATCGAGGGCTTCGCCGCCGAGCGGGCGGCCGAGCTCGCGACCGAGGCCGACCTCGTGAAGCTGCGTGACCAGGCCGCCGTGATCGAGCGGCTGATCGAGGCGGGCGAGCGCTATTTCAACGAGAACAACGCCTTCCACGCCGCCATTGTGCGGTTCTCCCGCAACCGCGTGCTCGCGCATCTGCACGAGGAGGTGGTGAGTGCGCTGCCCGACTTGCGCAAGCGCTTCGAGACCAAGCGCGACATTGAGGAGCACCGCGGCATCCTCGAGGCGCTCGAGGGCCGCGACGGCGCCCTGGCCCGGCGCCGGCTCGTGGCGCATGTCGAGGGCGTGCTCGAACGGCCCGCCTGAAACGGGTCTCCTTCCCCCTCAGGCGCCGATGGCTCCGGGCGGGCGGTCGAAGGCGAGGTGGCAGAGGCAGTCGCCGCGGTCGGTGAGGCCCGGGTGGCGGAGGCAGACGACGAGGCCGCCGCCCTCGACATGGACGGGCACGGGCTCGCGCATCGGGCGGTCGACGAAATGGAGCAGGCCGATCCGGGCACCGGGCTCGACCGTATCGCCGAGCGCGCAGGCGGGCTCGAAGATGCCGGGCTCCGGCGCATAGGCGTAGAAGGCACGGTTTGAAGCCTCCATGAGGCGGATCGGTGGGGCTGGCGGGACGTCGATGGGTGCCTCCGCCTTCAGGATGCCCGTGTGGCGGAGCACGCGCAGCGAGCCTTCGTAGCCGAGCCGCACGCCCTCGGGGCTGACCGTGGCAGCGCCGCCGAGCTCGCTGCCGATATAGGTGACGCCGTGCCGCGCGGCGCAGCCTGCGGCCATGCGGGGCTCGTCGAAGAACGACCAGATGACGCTGACGGGCGCGCCGAAGGCCTCGAGCGCGGCGAGGCTGCGGGCATTCTGCTCGGTGTTCGGCATGGCGTGGTTCGAGGCGAAGGGCAGGTAGGCGAGCGAGCCGCCGCCGGAATGGAGGTCGAGCCAGACATCGGTGCGCGGCAGCAGCTCGGTGTCGATGTAGAAGGCGATCTGCGGGGTCGGCGTGCCCTCGGGGTCGCCCGGGAAGCAGCGGTTGAGGTTCACCTGATCGACGGGCGAGACGCGCGTGCCGGCGAGGGCCGCCGGCAGGTTGGTGCTGGGCAGGATGATCACCCGGCCCTGGAGATGTTCCGGCTCCAGCTCACGGGCGATGCGCGAGAGGGCGATCTGCGCCTCGTACTCGTCGCCGTGCACGCCGCCCATGAGGAGGGCCGTCGGCCCCTCGCCGCCCTTGATCACGACGACCGGGATCGAGATGTTGCCATAGGCCGAGCGGGTGACCGACCAGGGTATCTGCAGGTAGCCTGCCTGCTTGCCGGGCCGGTCGAGATCGACGTCGCTCCAGACGCGCGAGCGTTTCCCCGGGGTTTGCGTGATGGACATGTGCGTAGCGCCTCCGTCAGTTCGGCACGGGATCGGTTCGGGTATCGGCGATGAGCCGCTCGACCGCCTCGGCGGCGATGTCGCGGGGCACGTCGTGGATGCGGGCGGGGACGGCACCGAGCTCCTCGCGCCAGCCGGCGCCGGTCAGGATGCCGACGACCCGTTCGCCCCGGGCGACGACGCCATCGGCGGCGAGGCGGGCAATGGCGGCGTGGCAGGCGGCACCGGAGCTTTCGATCCAGAGCCCTTCCTCGCATGCGAGGCGGCGCTGGCCGGCGAGCGCCGCGTCGTCGCCGACCTCGAGGGCGAGGCCGCCGGAGCGGTGCACCGCCCGGGCGACGTCGGCGAGGTCGGACATGCGGTTGGCGCGGAGGTTGACCATCATGGTGGCGGCTTCGTGCCGGGCGGTGAGCGCCGCTACGCCGTCCTCGGAGAACTCCTCGGCGGCGAGTGCCGCACCGATGATGTTGAGGCCCGCCGGCTGGACCGAGACGAGGCGCGGCACACGGGGCGCGAGGCCGGCGGCGGCGAGCTCGGCGAAGCCGCGCCAGATGCCGGCGAGCGTGCCGCCGCCGCCGACCGGCACGACGACCCAGTCCGGCACGCCCATGGCCTGCACGATCTCGAAGGCAATGGTGCGGGTGGCGGCCGCCTGAAAGGTGTTGGTGCGGCGGTTGGTCGAGGCCCGGTACCAGCCGCGCTCGGGGCCGAGCCGGCCGAGAAGCTCGGCCGTGGCCGAGAAGGGGCCGTCGATGGCGAAGACATGCGCGCCGAAGAAGGCCGCTGGCCCGAGCCGTGCTCGCGGCGTGTCGGCCGGCACGAGGATGGCGCAGTCGATGCCGGCCCTGGCCGAGTAGGCGGCGCAGGCGAGGGCGGCGCTGCCGGTCGAGGCGACGACGGCGCGCTTCTGGCCGAGCTCGAGGGCCTTGGTGATGGCGAGCGCCATCGGCCGGTCCTTCTGCGAGCCCGTGGGATTGGCCGACTCGACCTTGAAGGCGAGCTCGAAGGGCCAGTCGGCCCGGCTCCGAAGGAGCGGCGTGCCGCCTTCGCCGAGCGTCACCGGCGTTGTGCCGGGGGCGATCGGCAGCCAGTCGCGATAGTCCCACATGCCGCGCGGGCTGGCGGGCAGGGGCGGCGCCGGCTCGGGCGGGCGGACCATGAAGATCCCGGTGCAGTCCGGGCAGCGCGCGGCGAAGGGCCAGGTGCCGGCATCGCGGCCGCACTGGTCGCAGAGCACCTGAAGCGGGGCTGCAGGGAGCGCGGCGCTCATGTCCGGCGTGCCTGGCGCAGCCTGGCGGTGGCCGCCGCGTCGACGGTGCCGTCGTCGGCGAGCGCCACGCCATACGCGGCGGCGGCCGCCTCGCGGGAGACGTAGTCGCCCTGCACGTCGGCGGCGACCAGCTCCGGGTCGCGCAAGGTGGGGTCGCCATAGCCGCCGCCACCGGCGATCTCGAGCACCACCCGGTCGTCGGGCGGCACGGTCTGCTGGCCCTTGGGCAGGAGCTTCCTGCCGCTGGCGAACCTGGCTGCCGCCGCCCCGCCATGGCCTCCGCCGGCGAAGCCCTGCGGTGGATTGAGGATGCGGTCGGCGGTGAGCAGGATGGAGAAGGGCTGGCCGTCGCGCGTGCCGAGCTCGAGGCGCTGGCCGAGCCCGCCTCGGCGGCGGCCGGCGCCGCCGCTGTCGCGGCGCAGCTCCTTGCGCCAGAAGACGAGCGGCGAGATGCTTTCGGTCACCTCGGCGGCGATGGTGCGCACGCCGGAGGGGAAGGCCGTGGCCGAGAGCCCGTCCTTGCCGGGCCGCGCACCCATGCCGCCGGCATGGAAGATGAGCGCGTCGAAGCTCTCGAGCCGGCCCTGCCAGTCGGCGGCGAGCGCCGGGTCGACGGCGAAGGGGCCGCCGCGCAAGGTGGGGTTCCAAAGACCCGCCGAGCTCTGCGCCGGCACCCGGCCCGGGATCACCTGCTCGAGGCAGCCGAAAACGAGGTCCGGCAGGGTATGGCCCACATGGTGGCGCATGGCGACCGGCCCCGGCCGCTGGACGTTGAGGATCGAGCCCTCCGGGGCCGAGACGGTGACGGTCGAGAGCGAGCCGTGATTGTTCGGGATGTCCGAGCCGAGGATGCAGGCCACGCCGAAGCTCGTATAGGCGTGGGTGTAGTTGAGGACGACATTGATGCCGTAGCTGCTCGCGGGCGAGGTGCCGGCGAAGTCCACATGGATGCCGTCATCGGCGACGGTGAGCGTGGCCTTGAGCTCGATCGGCCGCTCGTAGCCGTCCATGGCGAGGCGGCTCTGCCAGGAGCCCCGGCGCAGGGCGCGGATGCGGGCCAGCATGGCGCTCCGCGACGCCTCGACGATGTGGTCGGCCTGCGCCTCGATGTCGTTGAGGCCGTATTCCTCCAGCATCTCGGCGAGGCGCCTGGCCCCTTCCTCGTTGGAGGCGGCGCAGGAGAAGATGTCGCCCACCACCTGCCGGGGCTCGCGCACATTGGCGCGCACGAGGTCGAGCAGGTCCTCGTTCATCCGGCCGGCGCGGGCGAGCGGCATGATCGGGATCAGCATGCCTTCCTCGAAGACCTGCCGGCCGTCGGGACCGAAGCCGCGCCCGCCGATATCGACCACGTGGATGGTGCAGGCGAAGAGGGCGATCGCCCGGTCGCCCCGGAAGGCCGGGGTGACGACGGTGATGTCGTGGAGATGACCCGAGGTCAGCCAGGGATCGTTGGTCATGAAGTGATCGCCCGGCCGCATCTCGTCGATCGGGTAGCGGTCGAGGAAGTGCCTGACGCCGGTCGCCATGGAGTTGACGTGGCCGGGCGTGCCGGTCACCGCCTGCGCCACCATGCGGCCGCGGCGGTCGAAGACACCGGCGGAGAGGTCTCCCGACTCGCGCACCGAGGTGCTGAAGGCGGTGCGCACGAGCGCCTGGGCCTGCTCCTCGACCACGGCGATCAGGCGGTTCCAGATGATCTGGTCGTGGATCCGGGCGAGGCCGGCCTTGGTACCGGCTGCTGTCGATGCCATTTCTTCAGTCCTCCGCCGCTGGACCGCGGACCAGCTCGATATGGCCGAAGCCGTCGATCGATGCGCCGAAGCCCTCGGGCACCACGGTCGAGGTCTGCGCCTCGACGATGATCGCCGGGCCCTCGACCACGGCACCCGGTCGCAGCTCCGCCCGGTCGTGCACCGCCACCTCGATGGCCTGCTCCAGCTGCGGGCTGAAGACCTGCCGCCGGGCCATGGGCTCCGGGGTGTTGTGCCCGGCGGTCGTGACTGGCTGTCCGGCGGCCTGCAGGGGAGTCGATAGTGTGACACCCCAGCTGATGGTCTCGACGTCGACGCCCGGGATGCGCCGGTCGTATTGCCGCTCGTAGGTGCGGCCGAAGGCCTCGAGCAGCGTGTCGCCCGCGATCGCGCCGGTGGCCGGCAGCTCGACCGCGATCTCGTGGCCCTGGCCGACATAGCGCATGTAGACCATCCGCCTGGCCTCGATCGACTCGCCTTCGCCGGCCGCGGGCCGCACCACTGCCAGGGCCTCGGCCTCGAGTTCGCCGAGGAGCCGATTGGCGGCGGCGGCGTCGAACGCGGCGAGGCGCCAGTAGCCGGAGCGGACGATCTCGAAGGCGATGGGTGCGCGAAGGAAGCCGACGCAGGAGCCGACCCCGGCATTCTCCGGGATCAGCACCCGGTCGATGCCGAGCAGGTCGGCGATCCGTGCCGCATGCAGCGGCGCCGCACCGCCGAAGGCGATGAGCGTGCGCCCGGCCACGTCGACGCCGCTCTCGATGGCATGGACCCGGGCAGCGCTCGCCATGTTGTTGTCGACCATCTCGACCACGCCGAAGGCGGCAAGCTCGGACGAGAGCGCGAGCTTGGCACCGATGCCGTCCTCGAGCGCCCGGCGGGCGCCCGCGGCGTCGAGCCCGATCCGCCCGCCGGAGAAGAGCGTCGGGTCGATGCGGCCGAGCACGAGGTCGGCGTCGGTCACGGTCGGCTGCTCGCCGCCACGGCCGTAGCAGACCGGCCCGGGCTCCGAGCCGGCGCTCGCCGGCCCGACGGCGATCCGGCCCAGGTCGTCGACCCGGGCGATCGAGCCGCCGCCGGCGCCGATCTCGACCATCTCGATCACCGGAATGCGCAAAGGCAGGCCGCTGCCCTTGCGAAAGCGGTAGATGCGGGCGACCTCGAAGCTCCGGGCACTGCGCGCCTCGCCGTCGTCGACGAGGCAGAGCTTGGCGGTGGTGCCGCCCATGTCGAAGGACACCACCCGGTCGAGCCCCCGGTCGCGGGCGATGCCGGAGGCGAAGATCACCCCGCCGGCGGGACCGGATTCGACCAGCCGGACCGGGAATCGCCTCGCCGTCTCGACCGTGGTCACGCCGCCACCCGAGAGCATGAGCAGGAGCGGTGCGGCGATGCCGAGCCCGCGCAGCCGGGTGTCGAGCCGGCCGAGATAGCGGTCCATCAGCGGCTGGACATAGGCATTGGCGACCGTGGTCGAGAATCGCTCCTATTCGCGCATCTCGGGCGAGACCTCGCTGGAGAGCGAGATCGCCAGATCGGGCAGGGCGCTGCGCAGCATGGCGGCGATCCGCTGCTCGTGCGCCGGGTTGGCGTAGGCATGCACGAGCCCGACGGCGACGGCCTCGATGGCGCGGGGGCGAAGCTGCTCCTCGATCAGCCGCTCGACGCCCGGCTCGTCGAGCGGCCGGAGCACGCTGCCGTCGGCGGCCATGCGCTCGGCCACCTCGAGCCGCAAGGACCGGGGGACCAGCGGGCGCGGCAGGTCGAGATCCACGTCGTAGACGTCGAAGCGGCTCTCCGAGGCGATCTCGAGCGTGTCGCGATAGCCTTCGGTGGTGAGGAGGGCGGTCCGGGCGCCCTTGCGCTCGATCAGGGCATTGGTGGCGAGGGTCGTGCCATGGATGACGAGGCCGACATCGCCAGCCTCGAGCCTGGCCCGCGCCAGGAGCTCCTCGAGCCCGGCGATCACCCCGTCCTCCGGCGCCTGGTGCGTCGTCAGCACCTTGAGCGACACCGGGCCATCGGGCGTGTCGAGGTAGAGATCGGTGAAGGTGCCGCCGATATCGACACCGAGCCGCACATTGCCGTGCATCGAGAAGCCGTCCTTCGTCGTCGCCAGTCTGCTCCGGCTATAGAAGAAGAAAATTCATCAGACAATATGCCTAATTGCCTGCGTGCGGGCAGCCGACGCGCTGGCGTCGGATCGTCATGCAAGCTATGAGCGGCCGCAAGCGTGCCATGGACGGGGAGGAAGACGAATGGGCGAGATGCAGGTCATCAAAAAGCAGCGGCTCGGGCGGACGGGGCTCGAGGTCACGCCCATCTGCTTCGGCACCTCGGGGCTGGGCGACATGCCGAGCACCTATGGCTACCGGGTCGACGAGGAGCGGGGCCGGTCCACCGTGCGGGCCATCCTGGCGGGGCCGGTGAACTTCCTCGACACCTCGCGCAACTATGCCATGGGGCGGAGTGAGCAGCGGATCGGCTCGGTGATCAGGGAGATGGGCGGCCTGCCCGAGGGCTTCGTCGTCTCGACCAAGCTCGACCGTGACATGGAGACCCGGCAGTTCGACGCGGCGCGGGCGCGGCGCTCCCTCGAGGAGAGCCTCGCGGCACTGCATCTCGACCGGGTCCAGCTCCTGCACCTGCACGATCCGGAGCACGCGACGGAGCTCGGCCCGATCACCGGAAAGGGCGGGGCGATCGCCGAGCTCTTCAAGCTGAAGGAGGAGGGCCTCTGCGACGCGGTCGGGCTCGCCGCCGGGCGAATCGACATCATGATGCCGATGCTGCGGGACTGGGATTTCGACGCGTTGATCACCCACAACCGCTTCACCCTCGCCAACCGCAATGCCGAGCCGATACTCGAGCTGGCGAAGGAACGGGGCATCGCCATCCTCAACGCCGCCCCCTATGCCGGGGGCGTGCTGGCCAAGGGGACGGACAGCTTCAAGCGCTATGTCTACCAGGAGGCCTCGGCCGAGGTGCTCGACCCGGTCAGGGCGATCGAGGCGGTCTGTGCGAAGCACGGCGTGCCGCCCGGCGCCGCGGCGCTGCAGTTCTCGATGCGCGATCCCAGGATCAGCTCGACCATCTGCGGCGTCACCAAGCCCGAGCGGGTGACCCAGACGCTGGAATGGGCCGCCTTTCCGATCCCGGATGCCGCCTGGGACGAGCTCCTGGCGCTGCCCTTCGCCACGGACGATCCGGAGGCGACGCGGGTCTACAACCCGGGGTGAGCTTCCTCGTCAGGCAGGTCGCGCCCACCGCGCTGGTGGGCGGCCTCGCGATCGAATTCATAGGCAGCCGGTAGAGAAGCGTGGCGGGCGCGTAGCCGTCGCATGACGGCTAATGCCCGTGCACGGCGCTGGCTGCCCGCTGCACTGCAGTTGGCCTCCGTTTCGTCGTGCTTCGCGGGCACCTGCCCCGTCACTGGCTACTCCGTCACTCTTCACGAATTGTAGCGTCATTCGCCTGCGAGCACGAAGGGCGGGCGATGCCGTGCGTCGGCGGATACGCAATGCATCGCCACTCGTCGCGATCGGCGCCGTCAGTCCGCGATCTTGCCGCCGAGCTCGTCCTCGATGTGGGACTGGATGATCTCGTCGATGGAGGCGTCGGCCTCGTAGCCCATGTCGCGGGCGCGCTTGGAGGCGAAGTTGTAGGGCCAGCCGTCGACGATCTTCTGGATCTTCGGGTCGGGCACCTGCTTGACGCGGTCGGCCACCTTGTCGCCGGCGATGCGGCGGAGCGCTTCGAGCGCGTCGCCGATGCGCACCGCGATGCCGGGCAAGGTCAGGCTGCGGACCTGGCCGAAGACGTCGCTCGGCATGCCGGCGGTCTTGACGAAGGCGTCGATGACGCGGCGCGGCGAGAGGATGTACATCGTCGAATCGAGGCTGACCGGGCAGATCGCCTCCTGGCCGGCCAGGGGTTCCCTGATGATCGAGCTCGCGAAGGTCGAGGCCGCCTTGTTGGGCTTGCCCGGGCGGACGACGATGGTCGGCAGGCGGAGTGCCCGGCCGTCGATATAGCCCTTCCTCGTGTAGTCGGCGACGAGCAGCTCCGAGGCGGCCTTCTGGGCACCGTAGGAGGTCTGCGGGGTCAGGTGGAAGTCGTCGCCGATGAGGGCGGGCGGGGTCGGGACGGGGCCGCCATAGACGGCGAGCGTGCTGGCGAAGACGAGGCGCGGGCAGGTGCCGAGCGCCTTCAGGCCTTCGAGGAGGTAGCGGGTGCCGTCGAGGTTGACCTTGTAGCCGAGGTCGAAGTCCTCCTCGGCATTGGCGCTGACGATGGCGGCGAGGTGGACGACGAGGTCGTAGCCCTGGGCGATGAGCTTCGCCGCGGCGACGTGGTCGGTGATGTCGAGCGTGACCTTGGCGAGCCGGGCATCGTCGGCCAGCTGGTCGAGGCCGAAGAGGTCGGCGGCGGTGACGTGCTCGACGGTCCGGCCGTCGACGCTGCCGTCGGCCAGGAGCCGCTCGGTGAGCTTCCGGCCGATGAAGCCGCCGGCGCCGGTGATCAGGATACGCAAGTCTCAAGCTCCCTCTGGTACACGCCGGGTCGGGTGGCGCGGTTGATGTCTGTGTTGCAGGGAAGGGCGGGCTGAGGCAAGGTGCGCGGAGTCAAGGCACGGCCCGGCAAACACCGGGACCGCGATCAGGGGGTACGATAATGACCTTTCGCTTTACACGCCGGGATTCCATCAAGCTGGGGGCCGGTGTAGGCGCCGCCGCACTGCTCGGCAGCACGGCGCTCCGCGCCGAGATCCCGACGTTCGATGCGCCGGCGCCCGACCTGCCGATCGAGGACGGCGCCACCCTGCGCGTGCTCCGCCCGTCGAAGTTCGTCGACGGCGACGAGACGCAGTTCATCGCCAATACCGAGGCCTTCACGGCCGCCACGGGCGTCGATGTCCGCATCGATTTCGAGGGCTGGGAGGATCTCCGCCCGAAGCTCGCCGTCGCGGCCAATGTCGGCCAGGGCCCGGACATCGCTCTTGCCTGGTCGGACGACCCGCACAAGTTCGTCGACAGCTGCCTCGACCTCACTGACGTCGCCACCTATCTCGGCGAAAAGTATGGCGGCTGGTACCCGCTGGCCGAGCGCTACGGCACCAATAACGGCAAGTGGATCGCCATGCCGATGGGTGCCTCGGGCGGCCGCGTCGTCTATCGCAAGTCGATCATCAACGAGGCCGGCTACGACTCCGTCCCGGGCGATGTCGACGGCTTCCTGCAGATGAACCAGAAGCTGCACTCGATCGGCAAGCCGGGCGGCCTCGCCCTCGGCAACGCCGTCGGCGACGGCAATGCCTGGTGCAACTGGCTGGTCTGGGCCTTCGGCGGGGCGATGGTCGACGAGAACGACCAGGTCACCATCAACAGCCCGGAGACCGTCGAAGCGTTGAAGTACGGCAAGGCGCTCTACGACACGTTCATCCCGGGAACGCTCTCCTGGCTCGACCCGTCGAACAACAAGGCCTACCTGGCGGGCGAGCTGAGCTGGACCCAGAACGGCATCTCGATCTACTACGCGGCGAAGAACTCGGATGATCCGGCCATCAAGGCGGTTGCCGAGGACACCTTCCACTCGCGCATGCCGATCGGCCCCGTGGGCATCACCACCGAGCGCTGCCTGATGGTCAACTCGATGGTGTTCAACTACACACCCTATCCGAACGCCGCGAAGCGCTATCTCCAGTTCATGATGGAGCATGAGCAGTACGACCAGTGGCTGACCGCCGCGATCGGCTACTGGGGCCATCCGCTCAAGGCCTACGAGGCGTCCGAGATCTGGTCGGTCGACCCGAAGCACGAGGCCTTCAAGAGCGTGATCGCCGACTCGCTCTGGGACGGCTACCAGGGCAGCGTCGGCGAGGCCAGTGCGGCCGTGCTCTCCGACTTCGTCGTCGTCAACATGGTGGCCTCGGTCTGCGCCGGACAGGCGACGCCCGAGGAGGCCGCGGCCGAGGCCGAGCGGCGGGCCAAGCGCTACTACCGCAGCTGAGCGGCGACTGAACGACCGTGGTGCCGCCGCCGGTCAGGTGGCGGCACCACTGGTATCCAGGGAAAGGAAGGCCGGCGTGGCAGTAACCTCGCAGCCCTATGTCGCCCATACGCGGCCGGACAACTGGCTCGCCCGGTTGTTCGACAACAAGGCGTTCCTGATCGTCATCTGCATGCTGCCGGCCGTCGGCCTGCTCGTGCTGTTCCTGACCTATCCTCTCGGCCTCGGCGTCTGGCTCGCCTTCACCGACACGCGGATCGGCCGGGCCGGCGAATTCATCGGCTTCTTCAACTATGAGCTGCTGTTCACCGACCGGGTCTTCTGGATGGCGGTCTGGTGGACGGTCTTCTACACGGTCTTCGCCACCATCTTCAAATTCGCGCTGGGCTTGTGGCTGGCGCTGCTTTTGAACCACTACGTGCCGTTCAAGTCGGTGGTCCGGGCGATCATCCTCGTCCCCTGGATCGTGCCGACCGTGCTTTCCGCCATCGCCTTCTGGTGGATCTACGACCCGCAGTTCTCGATCATCTCCTACGTGCTGGTCGACGTGCTCGGCTGGCGCGACAGCTACATCGACTTCCTGGGCGATCCCTGGAACGCGCGCTGGTCGCTGATCGCCGCCAATGTCTGGCGCGGCATCCCCTTCGTCGCGATCTGCCTGCTCGCCGGGCTGCAGACCATCTCGCCCTCGCTCTACGAGGCGGCGATGCTGGATGGCGCCACGCCCTGGCAGCGTTTCGTCCATGTCACCGTGCCGATGCTGATGCCGATCCTTGCGGTCGTGCTCACCTTCTCGGTGATCTTCACCTTCACCGACTTCCAGCTCGTCTACGCGATCACTCGCGGCGGGCCGGTCAACGCCACCCATCTCATGGCGACGCTCGCCTTCCAGCGGGCCATTCCGGGCGGCCAGCTCGGCGAGGGGGCGGCGATCGCGGTCGCGATGATCCCGTTCCTCATCGCCGCCACGTTCTTCAGCTATTTCGCGCTTGCCCGGCGCAAGTGGCAGCAGGGAGGCGACGATGACTGAGGCGGCCCCGGCCATCCAGCAGCCGCCGCCGGCGGCCAATACCGCCGAGCGCCAAGGTGCGATCAGCTGGGAATCGCTGCCGCGCCGCATCGTGACGATCTACACGCCGCTCGTGATCTTCATGATCGTCCTGCTCTTCCCGTTCTACTGGATGGCGATCACCACGTTCAAATCGAACGAGGAGCTCTACAATTACAAGGAGTACAACCCGTTTTGGGTGAGCTCGCCGACGCTCGCCAATATCAACAAGCTGCTGTTCGAGACCGACTACCCGACCTGGCTGATGACGACCATGACCGTGGCCGTGGTCTCGACCATCCTCTCGGTCTTCGCCAGCGTGCTCGCCGCCTACGCCATCCAGCGCCTGCGCTTCAAGGGCTCGCAGTGGGTCGGGCTCTCGATCTATCTCGCCTATCTGGTGCCGCCCTCGATCCTCTTCATCCCGCTCGCCACGATGGTCTTCCAGTTCGGGCTCTTCGACAGCCAGCTGGCGCTGATCCTGACCTACCCGACCTTCCTCATCCCGTTCTGCACCTGGCTGCTCATCGGCTACTTCAAGTCGATCCCGTACGAGCTCGAGGAGTGTGCCCTCATCGACGGCGCCTCGCGGCTGCAGATCCTGATCAGGATCACCCTGCCGCTCGCCGTGCCGGGGCTGATCTCCGCCGGCATCTTCGCCTTCACGCTCTCCTGGAACGAGTTCATCTACGCGCTCGCCTTCATCCAGTCGGCGGAGAACAAGACCGTGCCGGTGGCGGTGCTCACGCAGCTCGTCGAGGGTGACGTCTATCACTGGGGTTCGCTGATGGCCGGTGCCTTGCTGGGCTCGGTGCCGGTGGCGATCTTCTACTCGTTCTTCGTCGAGTATTACGTCTCGAGCCTGACGGGTGCGGTGAAGGAGTAGTTTTTTCCCCCATAGCGCTCGACCGGCGCCGGCTTGCACAACCTTGACTTGATCCGATACCTTGCCGCAACAATGCCGGGCGAGATCGCTGCGCTCGGGGGAGGCGGGGCATGGAGAAGAAGCGGCTCGTCGTCTGCTGCGACGGCACCTGGAACCATCCGGCGACGCGCACCAACATCTGGCGGCTGAAGAACGCCATCGCGTCCAAAGCGGTGCTGCCGGGCGGTGGCGAGGTGCCGCAATGGGTCTATTACGATGCCGGGGTCGGCACCGAGCGGGGCAATCGCTGGCTCGGCGGCATGATCGGCCGCGGACTCTCGCAGAACATCAAGGAGGCCTATCGCTTCCTCGCCGAATCCTACGCCGAGGGCGACGAGATCTGGTGCTTCGGCTTCTCGCGGGGCGCCTACACGGCGCGCTCGCTCTGTGGTTTCATCGGCATTGCCGGCCTCCTGCGGCGTCGCGATCTCGGTCTTCTCGACGATGCCTTCGAGTATTACCGCCTGCCGGAGGAGGAGCGCGCGACGAGCAGGTTCGGCGTGATCAGGGACGATCTCCATTTGCACACCAGGGACACCTGCCTGAGCGTGAAGCTGCTCGGCGTGTTCGACACGGTGGGGGCGCTCGGCGTGCCGGTGCCGTGGTTCAATGCGTTCGCCCGTCCCAAGTCCGTCGAGTTCCACGACACGGAGCTCTCGAGCATGATCGAGAACGCCTACCAGGCGCTGGCGATCGACGAGCAGCGGGGGCCGTTCCAGCCGACGCTCTGGACCGGCGCGCCGGGCGAGGCCCGGACCTGCGACGGCCGGATGGTGCCGCAGCGCGTCGTCCAGGCCTGGTTCCCCGGTGTCCATGCGGATGTGGGCGGCGGCTATGACGAGAAGTTCTATGCCGACGTGACGCTGGACTGGATGCTCGACGTCGCCCGCTCGCTGGGCCTGGTGCTGCGCGAGGATTACGTGGAACGGCAGCTCCGGGCCGATCATCTGGCCGAGCTCCACGATTCCTACACCTGGCCCTGGCGGCTCTGGGATTACATCCCCTGGTTCACGAAGGGCGGTGCCCGGCCGATCGGCAACGAGCAGCGGCAGCGGCGTGGCCATGGCCCCATAGCCTCGACCGAGGTGCTGCACTGGGCTGCGGCGGCACGGGCCGGAGAGGCCGGGGCTCGGCTGCCCTGCGGTCGCTCGCCCTATTGGCCCGAGAACCTGTGCGACGCCAATGGTGCCCTGCATCCGACACTGGCGGGGCTGCGGCACGAGAAGCGGCGGACCGCGCGGCGGCCGCTCGACGAGGTCTGCACGCTGGATGGCCGGGCTGCCGAGCTGGTCGACCTCTCGCGGGCCGGTGCCCGGGTCCGGCTCGGCAATGGCGCGCCGCCTCCGGCGGGGGCGGGCAAGCTGCGTCTGGTCAGCCGCACCACAGGCGCACGCTTCGGCAGCGTCGTCTGGCGGCGCGAGGGGCTGGTCGGGCTGCTCTTCGCGGATGCCGCCTGAAGCGCCTCAGCCGTGGCGGGTGCGGCTGTCGGCGGGGGCCTCCGCGCGTTCGGTCAGGCCGTAGTCGCGGCTGACCTCGGCGACCCGAAGGCGATAGTTCGCGAAGATCTGGCCGCGGCCCCGGGCCTGCGCCACGCGATGCTCGGCGATATTGCGCCAGGCGGCGACGGCGGCCTCGTCGCGCCAGAAGGAGAGCGAGACGAACTTGCCGGGCTCACTGACGCTCTCGAAGCGCTCGACCGAGATGAAGCCGTCGATGCCCTCGAGCAGGGGACGAAGCTCGCCCGCGAGCTCGAAATAGGCGGCACGATGCTCCGGCTTCGGCCAGAGCTCGAAGATCACGGCGATCATGGGCGAGCTCCCTCCTGGTAGAGGACCACGGCGCGGGCCGGCAGCGAATCCGTGGTCGCGGCACCGCTGGTGTCGAGGCGGACGGACCAGTTGCCCGGCGGCAGCTGCAGCTCCAGGGCTTCGGTTCCGGCATTGAGCGCCAGCACGAAGCGGGCGTCCAGGGACGGGTGGCCGTCGTCGTCGATCTCGGTCGGCGCGTCGCCGGCCAGCGCCAGGAGGATGGCGCGCGCGTCAGGGTCGTGCCAGTCGTCGGGGCCTGGTCCGCTGCCGTCGGGCATGAGCCACTGGACATCCGGCGTGCCGTCGGCGGCGGTGACGCTGCCGTGGAGGAAGTGGCGGCGACGCAGGGCAGGGTGCGCCCGGCGGAGCGCTGCGAGCTCGCTCGTGAAGGCGATGAGGTCGGTGTCGGCCGAGGCCCAGTCGAGCCAGGAGAGCTCGTTGTCCTGGCAATAGGCGTTGTTGTTGCCGGCCTGCGTGCGGCCCAGCTCGTCGCCCATGGCGAGCATCACCGTGCCCTGGCCGAGGAAGAGGGTGGCGAGGAGATTGCGGACGTCGCGGCCGCGCGCGGCCTGGATGGCCGGGTTGTCGGTCGGCCCCTCGACACCGTGGTTCCAGGAGAGGTTGTGGCCGTGGCCGTCGCCATTGCCTTCGAGATTGGCCTCGTTGTGCTTGTCCTCGTAGGCGACGAGGTCGGCCATGGTGAAGCCGTCGTGTGCTGCGACGAAGTTGATGGAGGACCAGGGGCGGCGGCCCTGATGCTCGAAGAGGTCGGCCGAGCCCAGGAGGCGGGCGGCGAGCTCGGGCAGGAGGCCTTCGTCGCCTCGCCAGAAGCCGCGCACCACGTCGCGGTAGCGGTCGTTCCATTCCGACCAACCGGGGCCGAAGCCGCCCATGCGGTAGCCTTCGGGGCCGATATCCCAGGGCTCGGCGATCATGCGGACATGGGCGAGCACGGGGTCCTGCTTCAGGCAGTCGAAGAACCCGGCACCCTGATCGAAGCCCATGGGCTCGCGGCCGAGCGTGGCGGCGAGATCGAAGCGGAAGCCGTCGACGCCCACGAACTCGACCCAATAGCGCAGCGAATCCATGATGAGCTGGAGCACGCGCGGGTGGCTGGCGTCGATGGTGTTGCCGCAGCCCGTGAGGTTGGCGTAGCCGTCCGCCGCCCCGGCATCGAGGCGGTAGTAGCTCCGGTTGTCGAGGCCGCGATAGGCGAGGCAGGGGCCCTGACCGTCGCTCTCGCCGGTGTGGTTGTAAACGACATCGAGCAGAACCTCGATGCCGGCCGCATGCAGCGTGGCGACGGCGGCCTGCAGCTCGGCCAGGGGATCGGCGGTGGCGGCATAGCGGGGCTCGACCATGAACCAGTTGATCGGGTTGTAGCCCCAGTAGTTGGTGAGGCCCTTCTCGATCAGATGCGGCTCGTCGACGAAGGCCTGGAGGGGCAGGAGCTCGAGGGCGGTGACGCCGAGCCGCTGCAGGTGCTCGATGATCCGGGGGTCGGCGAGGGCGGCATAGGTGCCCCGGCGCTCGGCCGGAATGCCCTGGTGCAGGCGGGTCAGGCCCTTGACGTGGGCCTCGTAGATGAGCGTTTCGGCGCGGCCGTTCCGTGGCCCCGGCATGGCGCCGGGGAAGGGTCGGTCGGGACCGGCGACCAGGGCCTTGGCGACGTGGGGTGCCGTATCGGCGCCGAAGCGGCAGGCGGCACCGTCGAGCCGAAGGGCATCACGCTCGAAGCTGCCCACGGTGTGGCGGGCATAGGGGTCGAGCAGGAGCTTCGCCGGGTCGAAGCGGTGGTCGGCTGCCGGGTCATGGGGCCCATGCACGCGATAGCCGTAGACGAGGCCGGGGCCAGCATCCGGCAGGAAGCCGTGCCAGACCTCGTCGGTCCATTCCGGCAGGGTCAGCCGGCTCTCCTCGATGCGGCCGGTCGGATCGAAGAGGCAGAGCTCGACCTTCGTCGCATGGGCGGAGAAGAGGGCGAAGTTCACGCCGCCCCCGGTCGCCGTGGCGCCGAGCGGCCAGGGATGGCCGGGGCGCAGGCGGCGGGCTGTCGTCGCCGGCCGGCCGGGTTTGGCGGCAAGCCGGTTCACGCGGTATCACTGATCGGCGGAGGTGGGGCTTGCATGTCTGATCGAAACCTGTCCGGGGGCAGGCGCGTCGGGCGCCGGGCTTATTGGAGGGGCGCATGCTGGTCGATCATGGCGCCACATTGCAAGCGTGAGGCGGGGATGCGTGATGGAGGGTGACGCGGCACGTGCTTTCGACGAGGTGCACCGCCGGCTCGCGCCGCTGCTCGACCGGGCCGGGCCCGAGCGGGCTGTGCTGGCGGGGCGGCTCGAATCCTGCTTCCCGCAGCTCTTCGCGGCCGTGCTGCCACTCTACGGACACCGCTGGGACTTCGCCTGGCAGCTCGAGGCCGTGCTGCGGACCGCACTCGAGGCGGCACTCGCCCGGCCGGCGCGGCTGGTGGTTCGGGATGCGGAGCGTCGGCCCGACTGGATCCGGGAGAGCGGGCAGATCGGGGCCATGGGCTATGTCGACCGCTTCGCCGGGAGCATCACGGGCCTCTTCGACCGGCTGCCGCATCTCGAGCATCTGGGCGTCACCTACCTGCACCTGATGCCGCTCTTCGCCGTGCCGGACGGGCCCAATGACGGCGGCTACGCGGTCTCGAGCTATCGCGAGGTGGCACCCAGGCTCGGCAGCATGGAGCAGCTCGCTGCCCTGGCCGATGAGTTGCACGAGCGGGGCATGGCGCTGGTGCTCGACTTCGTCCTGAACCACACGGCCGACGACCATGCCTGGGCCGAGGCGGCCAAGGCCGGCGACCCGGCGATGCAGGCGTTCTACTGGATGTTCGACGCGCGCGGCGAGGTCGAGCCCTTCGCCCGGAACCTCCGGCAGATCTTCCCCGACCGCGGCGGCGACGCCTTCGTCCGGCGGGACGACGTGGCCGGGGGGAAGTGGGTCTGGAGCACGTTCTATCCCTTCCAGTGGGACCTGAACTACACCAATCCCGAGGTGCTCCGGGCGATCCTCGGCGAGATGCTCTTCCTCGCCAACCAAGGCGTCGACGTGCTCCGGCTGGATGCCGTGCCGTTCCTCTGGAAGAAGGCCGGCACGTCTTGCGAGAACCTGCCCGAGGCGCACCTGGTGGTGAGAGCGCTCAATGCCGCCGCCTCGATCGCAGCCCCCTCGCTCGTCTTCAAGTCCGAGGCCATCGTCCACCCGGACGAGGTCGCCCGCTATGTGCGCGTCGACGAGTGCCGGCTCTCCTACAACCCGCTCCTCATGTGCTCGCTCTGGGATGCGCTGGCGACGCGTGACACCCGCCATCTGCGCGACGTGCTGGCGCGGCGGTTCCACACGGCCGAGGGCACGGCCTGGGTCAACTATCTCCGCTGCCACGACGATATCGGCTGGGGCATGGCCAACGAGGACATGACGGTGCTCGGCATCGACCCCGAGGGGCATCGCCGCTTCCTCAATGGCTTCTACACCGGGCGCTTCCCCGGCAGCTTCGCCCGCGGCCTGCCGTTCCAGGAGAACCCGCGCACGGGAGATTGCCGGGTTTCGGGCACCTGCGCGGCACTCGCCGGGCTCGAGCAGGCCGAAGAGCAGGGCGACGCGACACTGGTCGAGCTTGCGGTGCGGCGCATCGTGCTGCTGCACGGGCTGGTCTACACGATGGGCGGCATCCCGCTCCTCTATCTCGGCGACGAGATCGCCCAGCCCAACGACCCGACCTACACGAGCCGGCCGGCCGAGGCGGCCGACAATCGCTGGGTGCACCGGCCCTATTTCGACGACGCCCGGCGGCAGCGGGCACTCGCCGAGCCGGCGACGCCGGAGGGACGGGTGCTGGCGGCGCTGGTGCGCCTCAAGAAGCTGCGGCAGACCGAGCCGGCGCTGGCGGTCGGGCCGCTCGAGCTGCTCGCGCTCGAGCAGCGCTACACGATTGCCTTTCGCAAGCGGGCGCAAGGGCGCAGCCTGACGGTGATCGGCAATCTGAGCGAGCACTGGGTGGATCTCGACGCGGAAGCACTCGGGCCGGGGCCCTTTCTCGAACTCTGGGGCGGCCAGTCCTTTGACCCGGACCGGCACCACTCGCTCGAACCCTACGGGCTGCTCATCCTGGCACGGGACGGCTAGCCGAATTCCTGGACCGGGTCGGCCGCCATCTCGAGGTGGAGGGCATCGCCGGTATAGGGATGGGCGCGGGCGACGGCCTCGTTCACGGCGACGCCGAGGCCGGGCTCGGTCGGCGGGATCACCCAGCCGGCCTCGAAGCGGATGGGCTTTTCCAGAATCTCGCTGTGGAAGCCGCTCCAGTCCTTGATGCTCTCGAGGATCAGGAAGTTCGGGCAGGTGGTGGCGAGCTGGATGTTGGCGGCACCCACCACCGGGCCGCAATAGAGGTGCGGGGCGATCTGGGCGTAGTGGGCCTCGGCGAGGCCGGCGATCTTCTTGGCTTCGAGCAAGCCGCCGCAGCGACCGAGATTGACCTGGATGATCGAGGCGGAGCCGAGGGCGAGCACCCGGGCAAGCTCGTACTTGGTGGCAAGTCGTTCGCCTGTGGCGACCGGGATCGAGGTGGCACGCGCCACCTTCGCCATCTCCTCGGGCATTTCCGGCGGGGTCGGCTCTTCGAACCAGAGGGGGTCGAAGGGCTCTAGCCTCTTGGCCATGCGGATGGCGCCGGAGGCGGTGAACTGGCCGTGCGTGCCGAAGAGGAGGTCGGCCCGGTCGCCCACCGCGTCGCGCAGGGTTCGGCAGAAGCGCTCGGCGCGTTCGAGCTGGATGCGCGACGGCTGGCGCGGGTCGAAGGCGGAATAGGCGCCGGCCGGGTCGAACTTGATGCCGGTGAAGCCCGCCGCCACGGCGGTGGCGGCGGCTTCGGCCGAACGGTCGGCGTCGAGGTAGAAGTCTGGGCCTTCGCCAGCCCGCGGGTAGAGATAGGTGTAGGCCCTGAGGCGCTCGTGGACCCGCCCACCCAGGAGCGCCCAGACGGGCTTGCCGGCGGCCTTCCCCGTGATGTCCCACATCGCCATCTCGAGGCCGGAGAGGATGGCGACGAGGGTGATGTCGGGGCGCTGGCCGTAGCCGGCGGAGTAGACGCGGCGCCAGACCGTCTCGATCGAGGTGGGATCGGCGCCGAGGACGAAGCGGGCGGCCGTGTCCTCGATCATGGCGGCCACGACATGCGGGCCGAACGTGGCGCAGTAGACCTCGCCCCAGCCGACGACGCGGTCATTGGTGGTGAGCTTGACGAAGATGAAGTAGCGGCCGCCGAAGCCGGGGGGCGGGTTGCCGACGACGAAGACCTCGCAGTCCTGGATATGCATGCCGGGCGCCCCTCCGCTCGTTCCCCGACAACGGGCTTCCCAGCCGCTGCCGATGCCGCCATGCTCTAGCCCATGACGGCTCCTGCGACCATGGACGAACGGCTCGGCCGGGTAGTCGCGATCCTCAAGGGGTTTCCCGAGGTGCGCCGGGTGATCCTCTTCGGCTCGCGCGCGATCGGTGACTGGGACGAGCGCTCGGACATCGACCTCGCCGTCTCGGCGCCCGGGATCGACTTTCGGCGCTGGGCCGAGATCGCGGCCGAAGTGGACGAGGCGCCGACGCTCTTGCGGATCGACCTCGTGTGGCTGGAGGATGCCGGGGCAGAATTCGCGCAGGAGATCCTGCGGACGGGGCTGGTGGTCCATGAGCGCGCGTAAGGAAGTTCAGAGCCTGGAAAATCTCGAACGGGCGCTCGCGCGCCTCGACGAGGCCCTGGGGGTGCCCATCGATGCGCCATTGGCAATCGATGGCACGATCCAGCGGTTCGAGTTCGCCGTCGAGCTGACTTGGAAGACCCTCAAGCGGTTTCTCGACGTGGAGGGTATCGCTACAACGACGCCCCGCGAGGCCCTGCGCGCTACCCATGCGGCGGGCTGGATCGATGACGAGGCCGTATGGCTGGCCATGCTGAGCGATCGCAACGCGACCTCGCACATCTACGATGAGTTAAAGGCGCGCCAGATCTACGAACGTATCCGCGGCTATGCGCCGGTCATGCGCGACGCGGCGTTGGTCCTTCGGCAGCGGGCGGAGGCGGCGTGAGCCCCTTGTTTCTTACTATCGGATGGTATAACTGACTAGGTGAACTAGTCAGGAGCGATTGTCATGCATCCTGTGTGGAAGCTGGAAGATGCCAAGGCGCGGTTCAGCGAGCTGGTGCGGACGGCGCACGAGGAGGGGCCGCAGACCGTGACGGTGCGCGGCAAGGCGAGTGTGATGGTCGTCCCGGTCGAGACCTTTCGGCGGTTGCAGCCCGATCGGAGCGAGCCGGACCTGCATCGCCTGCTCTCCACCTCGCCCTTGGCCAATCTCGAGTTCGGCGAGCCTGGTACGCCGATGCCTGTGCGTGAGATCGATCTCTGACCGGCTGGCTGCTCGACACCAACGTCGTCTCCGAGCTGCGCAAGCCGCAGTGTGACGCGCATGTGCGTGCCTGGGTGCAGGGGCGTCACTCCCATGACCTCTATCTCTGCACCGTAACTCTGGCCGAGGTTCGCTTCGGCATCGAACGGTTGAACGATCCCGAGCGCCGCGCCTTGCTTCGGGTCTGGATCGACGAGGTGCTGCGGCCCTGGTTCGAGGGTCGGGTGCTGCCAATCGATGAGGATGTCATTCTGGCGTGGCGCCGGATGGTGCAGGCGGGACGCGAGCGCGGCCATACCTACAGCCAGCCCGATCTGTTCCTTGCCGCGGTGGCCGCTTGCCACGATCTGGTTCTGGTGACACGCAATGTGCAGGATTTCCGCGACACGGGCGTGCTGCTTCTGAACCCGTGGTCCTGAAGCCGAGGTGATTCCCATGCTGGCTGCCGTCTGTCGCGCGTTTGGCGCGCCGCTCGAGATCGAGGAAGTGTCGCTGGCGGCTCCCGGGCCCGGGGAGGTCGAGGTGCGGCTTGGGGCCTGTGCGATCTGCCACAGCGACATTCATTTCATGGACGGAGCCTGGGGCGGGGCGTTGCCGGCGGTGTTCGGGCACGAGGCGGCGGGCGTGGTGGCGGCTGTCGGGCCGGGGGTCGCTGGCCTCGTGCCGGGCGACCATGTGGTGGTGACGCTGATCCGGGCCTGTGGCGGGTGCTTCCATTGCGCGCGGGGCGAGCTCGTGGCCTGCGAGGCGGAGTTTGCGCTGGATGGGCACTCGCCCCTCGCGGACGCGGGTGGTGCGGCCCTGCACCAGGGGATGCGGACGGGGGCGTTTGCCGAGCGGGTGATGGTCGAGCGCTCGCAGGTGGTGCGGATCGATGCCGACATCCCGCTCGACGTGGCGTCGCTGCTCGCCTGCGGGGTGATCACCGGGGTCGGGGCGGTCACCAACACGGCAGCGGTGCCGCCCGGCGCCAGCGTGGTCGTGATCGGGGCTGGCGGGGTCGGGCTGAACACGGTGCAGGGGGCCCGGATCGTCGGGGCGGAGCGGATCATCTCCCTCGACCCGGTAGCGGAGAAGCGCGACGCGGCCTTGGCCTTCGGTGCGACCGACGCCCTCGACCCCTTCGCCGAGGATCCGGGCCCGGGGGTGCGGGCGCTGACCGGCGGGCGCGGGGCGGATTTCGTCTTCGTCACGGTGGGGGCGAAGGCGGCGATCGAGCAGGGGCTAGCCCTCCTGCGCAAGGGCGGCAGCCTCGTCATCGTCGGCATGCCGGCATCCGGCGTCACGGTCAACCTCGACCCGACGACGCTTGCCGCCTACGGTCAGCGGGTGCAGGGCTCGAAGATGGGCAGTGCGCGGATCGCCGTGGACATACCCTATCTCGTGGGTCTCTACCGGCAGGGGCGGCTCGAGCTCGACGCCCTCGTCTCCGGCCGCTACCCGCTGGCGGCCATCAACGACGCCATCGCCTCGTCCCGGAGCGGGCGGGCCTTGCGCAATGTCATCGTCTTCTGAAGCCTTCGGAGAGCCCATGTCGGATATCAAGGGTGCGATCGTCCCGGTGACGCCGCTCATGCAGAACTGCAGCGTCTTCTGGGACGATGCGACGAAGCGGGCGACCGTCATCGACCCGGGCGGCGACGCGCCGCGCATCATGGAGCTGGTGGAGACGCAGGGTCTGATCGTCGAGCAGATCCTCCTGACCCACGGGCATTTCGACCATGCTGGCGGCGTGGTGGCGCTGAACCGGCTGATTGCCGAGAAGCAGGGGGCGGCGGTGCCGGTGCGCGGGCCGCACCGGGACGACGGTTTCCTGCTCGAGGCGCTGGCCCGGGACGGCGCGGCCTACGGCATTCCCGAGGCCCAGCCGGTGACCCCGGACGAATGGCTCGACGAGGGCGGGAGCGTGCGCATCGCCGGGCAGGACTTCGCCATCTATCACTGCCCCGGCCATTCGCCGGGCAGCCTCGTCTATGTCAATGTCGAGGCGCAGTTCGCCATTGTCGGCGACGTCCTCTTCCAGGGCTCGATCGGCCGCACCGATTTCCCCTATGGCGACCATGACGCCCTGATCAGCGCAATCCGCACCAAGCTCTTTCCGCTTGGGGACGACATCAGCTTCATCTGCGGGCACGGGCCGGGCTCGAGCTTCGGGGTGGAGCGGCGGACGAACCCCTATGCCGGCGAGGGTGCCTGAGTCGTCGCCGCTTCGCGCAGCTCGCCCATGACGCTGCGGAGCTCGTCGAGGAGGGCTTCGAGCGTCAGGTTCCGGGCGGTCAGATAAGCGGGATCGAGCACCACCGTCGTCACCCGGGCCGGGCCCGACGGGCGCCGGAGGGGACGGCCCTCTTCCAGCGCCTCGGGCGGCTGGCGCAGGAGATGGCCGAAGCGCCGGCGCAGCTCCACAACCGATTCCGGCCCGATCGAGAGGAGGCGGACCTCCTGGTGCTGCTCCAGGGCCAGGCGGGCGGCCACGTCGAGCGTGTCGGCGGTGCCGGCGTGCACGACCAGGAGCGTGCCGCGCCGCCGCCGGCCGAAGAAGGTGAGGGCGGCGCAGCCGGCCCAGTGGGCGGCGGGGGTGCTGTCGGCGAGCTCGGCGGCGATGCCGTGCCGGGCGGCAAGGCTCCGCAGCACGCCCTGGAGTCGGGCGCGGCGGGCGCGCACCAGGCGGCGCGCGGCAACCGGGTCGAAGGCGCCGACCATGCCGCCCCAGGCAACCAGCCTGACGCAGTCGAGGGCGGCGGCGCTGACCAGCGCGTCGTCGTCGGTGAGCAGGACGCGGAGATCCTTGCCGGTGGCCGCTGCCAGGCGTGCGGCGCGGTCGAGCGGCACCTGCCAGTCGGCGTCGCCGTTCAGGATGACGATGACGGTGCGCGCCGTGGTCAGGGTGGTGGAGCTTGCGGTGCTCACGCCTCGTCCTCCGACCTCTCCGGCTTCGCGTCCCTGTCGCCGGCCTTGCCGAAGCGGCGCTGCGCCTCGGCGAAGGCGCGAAGCCGAGACTCGATCCGGCCGTAGAGCGAGCCCTCGGGAAAGCGGCCGTCGGCGCCGCGGCTGCCGACCTCGACGCCGGTCAGGAGGGCGATCCCCTCCTCGATCCGCCGGACCGGGTAGACGGCGAAGCGGCCGGCAGCCACGGCCTCGAGGACGCGGGGGGCGAGCATCAGGTGGCGCGTATTGGTGGCCGGGATGAGCACGCCCTGCCGGCCGGTCAGGCCGCGGGCGGCGCAGACGTCGAAGAAACCCTCGATCTTCTCGTTGACCCCGCCGATCGCCTGGACGTCGCCCTTCTGGTTGACCGAGCCCGTGACCGCAAGGCCCTGGTGGATGTGGGCCTGGGCCAGGGCCGAGAGCAACGCGTAGAGCTCGGTCGAGGAGGCGCTGTCACCGTCGACCCCGCCATAGGACTGCTCGAAGACGAGCGACGCCGAGAGGGCGAGCGGGAAGTCCGGGGCGAACGTGGCGGCGAGGTAGCCCTGCAGGATGAGCATGCCCTTGGCATGGAGCGGGCCGCCGAGCTTTGCCTCGCGCTCGATGTCGACCACCCGGCCGGCGCCCATGCGGACCACGGCGGTGATCCGGCTCGGCCGCCCGAAGGCGAAGCCGCCGAGCTGGAGGACGGCGAGGCCATTGATGACGCCCACTTCCTCGCCGTCGGTGGCGATGCTGACCGTGCCCTCGTCGATCCGTTCGAGCGTGCGGTCGCGCAGCCGGGCGAGGCGCCGCTCGCGCGCCTCGATGGCGGCCTGGACATGGGCGGCGCCGATCGTTGCCGCACCTTCCTTGCCGGCGATGTGGTCGGCCTCGCGGAGCAGGTCGACGATGCTGTCGATGTCGGCGGAGAGCCGCTCGATATCGCCGGCGCGGCGGAGCGCATCCTCGAGGCAGGCGGCGATGGCCGCAGGCTCGAGCGGGCGGAAGCCGTGCGTGGCGGCGAGCGCTTCGACCTGCCGGCCGAACGCCTCGAGGCCGGCGTCGGCGGTCTCGATCTCGTCGTCGAAGTCGGCGACGATCTTGAAGAGGTCGGGGAACTCGGGGTCGGCCTGGCTCAGCAAATAGTAGAGCTGGCGGTCGCCGAGCAGCGCCACGTTGACGTCGAGCGGCACCGGTTCGGGCTCGAGCGTCTGGGTGGCGAGGACCCCCATGGCGGCCAGCGGTGATTCGATCCTGAGCTCGCGGGCGAGCAAAGCGCGCTTGAGGCCCTCATAGGCCAGCGGCCGCTGCAGCAGCTTCTGCGCATCGAGATAGAGGAAGCCGCCATTGGCGCAGTGCAGCGCACCCGGGCGGATCATCAGGAAATCGGTGGTCAGCGTGCCCATCTCGGCCCGCTGCTCGATCCGGCCGAGCAGGCGCTCGAAGACGGGCTGGTCCTCGTAGCAGACGGGGGCGTGCGCGGCACCCTCGCGGTCGATCAGGAGGTTGACGCGGTAGCGGCGAAAGGGCGGCGGCAGCTCCTCGATGCTGGCCGAATGGGGTTGCTGCTCCTGCGCCTCGGCATAGCCCAGGAAGACGCCGATATGGCCGCGCACGTCGGCCTCGACGGCGTCGAGATAGGCGGTGATGGTGGGCTCGTCCCTGTACGCCTCGCGCAGCCGGGCGATCAGGTGGCCGACTGCCAGGGCCGCGGTCTCGTCGTTGAGGGCGCGGAGCTGGGCGCGGGTCTCCTGCATCCAGCTCGGTGCCGCGGCGAGGGCGGCCTGGAGGCGCTTCTGCAGCTCCTCAATGGTCTGGGTGATCGCCTTGCGCTCTTCCTCCGGCAATTCCTGGAAGGCATCGGGCTCGATCACCTTGCCTTCGCGGATGGGGGCGAAGAGGAAGCCGGTGGGTGCCCGCAGCAGGGCGATGTCCTTGCTGCGGGCCTCCTTCTCGACCGCCTCGACGGCTTCTTCCTGGCGCTCCTTGAGCTCCTCTTCGATGACCTGGCGGCGGGTGCGGTGCTCCTCGTTCTGGAAGGCGGCCTTCAGCGCGTCGGCGAGGTCCTCGACCAGGCGCTCCATGTCGGCGGCGAGCCTGCGGCCGAGCCCGGGGCGGAGCTGCAGGGCACGCGGGCAGCGCGGATCGCGGAAATCGCTGACATAGCAGAGGTCCGTGCCGGGCGGCCGGTCGGCGGCGACCCGCTCGAGCGCCCGCTCGAGGGTCCGGCGACGGCCGGTGCCGCGATTGCCCATGAGGAAGAGATGACCGCCGGCCATGGGCAGCGCCAGAGCGAGCTCGATCGCCTCCTTGGCCCGTTCGTGGCCGATCAGCCCGGCGAGACCGCCCCGGCCGGTGCCGGCGAAGAGGGCAGGATCGACCCGCCGCCGCAACGCCGCCACTGCCAGGGCCTGCGGAGCGCCCTCCGTCATTCGCCGATCCTCCCGGTGCGATCCTCAGGGATAAACTAGTGGAGGAGCGGGGCCTCGACTACCGTAGCCGCCTGAGCAGCACGTAGAGCGCGCCGGCGCCGCCATGGTGGCGCTGGGCCGGGGCGTGGGCGATGACGCGCTGGGCGTTGGGGGGCTCGGCCAGCCAGCGGGGCGTCATGGTGCGCAGGATGCCGCCTGTGCTGCGCTCGCCGATGCCGGTGATGACCAGGATGCAGCGCGATCCCCGGCGCTGGTGGTGGGCGAGGAAGAAGCCGAGGTGGCGGTGCGCCTCCTCCTGGGTCATGCCGTGCAGGTCGAGCCGGGCGTCGATCGGGACGAGGCCGCGGCCGAGCCGCTGCAGGGTGCGGCGGTCGATGCCCTGGGTCGTGGGCTGTGGCCGGGAGGGCGGCGGGGTGACCGGCACGACGGGGCGGGCAGCCGCGGGTGGCGGAATTGGCGGTGCCGGAGGCGCTTCCGGCGGCGCAGCCGGCGGGGACGCCTTGCCGATCGGGGTGGTGTCTCGGGTTATGTGCCGCCAGAGCGCCAGCTCCTCGGCCGTGGGCTGGCGGCTGCGCTGGCGGTCGGCCTCGCGCCTCACGCCGGCTGGCCGGCCGGGCTCTCCGGATCGACGAGGACGACGAGGAGGCGCTTCGGCCCATGGGCACCGAGCTCGAGCTTCTGGGCGATGTCGCCGGTGCGCGACGGGCCGGTGACGAAGTTGAGCGAGCGGGGCAGGCCCGTAGCGTCCTCGCGGTAGAGGGCGAGCGCCTGCTCGTAGGCGCCGACGATCCGGTCGGTCGGCAGGACGACGATGCAGGTCTCGGGCAGATAGGCGAGGAGCGTCGGCCGCCCGGCCGAGGAGGCGAGCAGCACCGTGCCGGTCTCGGCGACGCCGGCGACGGCCAGGGTCAGACCAACGGCATCGTCGTCGCTGGCAGTGCCGCGGCCGATGCGCAGGAGCGGCTGGCTCGCCCAGTTCGCCTCGTCGAGGGCAGGGTCCGGCGCCATGGCGAGCTTCTGTGGCAGGTTGTGGCGGCGGAGATAGCGGCCGACCGCGGCCGGGATCGCGTCCGCCCCGGTGACCCGCTCGACGTCGGTTTGCACCCGCGTCGCCATGCTCGTGAAGAGCTCGATGCGCGCCTCCGGCTCGAGCTGGCCGCGGGCCGGGATGCGGCCGGGCGGGGCCTTGGCGGGCCAGGCGGCGACGCGCTGGCGGGCGCGCACGTCCTCCTCGGGCGTGCGGCCGAGGGCGTCCTTGATCCGGGCGAGGACGGCGGCGCGGGCGTCGCTCATGAACGGCCGGCCCGCTTGGCCCAGGCCGCCATGAAGGTGGTGCCGGAGGGCGCCGGCAGGTCGCGGCTCTGGGTCCAGCCGCCGGCGAGCGGCAGGTGCCGGAAGCGGCCGGTGCCGCGGCCCATGAGGCCGAGCACGGCGGCGACCGTGCGGGTCAGGGCGCGGTAGAGCGCCGGCCGCTGCGCCAGGAAGGCCCAGGCCCGCAGGCCGAAGCGGGCGGTCGGCGGGGTCAGCTGCTTTTCGAATTGCACCTCGCGCCAGTGGCGCATCAGCTTCGGCAGCGGGATGCGGACCGGGCAGACGGCTTCGCAGCGACCGCAGAAGGTCGACGCGTTGGGAAGCGTGTGGGTCTCCTCGATGCCGGCGAATTGCGGGGTCAGGACCGAGCCCATGGGGCCGACATAGACCCAGCCATAGGCGTGGCCGCCGGCGGCGAGGTAGACCGGGCAGTGGTTCATGCAGGCGCCGCAGCGGATGCAGCGGAGCATTTCCTGCAGGGCGGTGCCCAGCATCTTGGTCCGGCCATTGTCGACGAGGACCACGTGCAGCCGGTCGGGGCCGTCGAGGTCGGCCTTGCGCTTGGGGCCGGTGACGAGGGTGGTGTAGGCCGAGAACTCCTGGCCCGTGGCGGAGCGGGCGAGGAGGCGGAGCAGGGTGAAGGCGTCGTCCATGGTCGGCACCAGCTTCTCGAGGCTGGTGATGACGATGTGGGTGCGCGGGAGGCCCTGGGTCAGCTCCGCATTGCCCTCGTTGGTCACGGTGACGATCGTGCCGGTCTCGGCGACGAGGAAATTGGCGCCGGTGATGCCGATATCGGCCTGGAAGTACTTCTCGCGCAGCACGCGGCGGGCTTCGGCGACCAGGGCTGCCGGATCCTCGATGCGCGGGCCGCCATGGTGCTCGGCGAAGAGGTCGGAGACCTGGTCCTTGGTGAGGTGCACGGCGGGGCCGACGAGGTGGCTCGGCGGCTCCTTCCTGAGCTGGATGATGTACTCGCCGAGGTCGGTCTCGATGCGCTCGATGCCGTTGGCCTCGAGATGCTCGTTGATGCCGATCTCCTCGGCCACCATG
>JAUIID010000042.1 GCA_030431615.1 Alphaproteobacteria bacterium | reverse complement strand
CGTCCGGAGCTGGTCCGGCGCTTCCACGAGGGCTTCGCCAGGGGCGTCGACGACTACAACGCGGCCCTCGTCGACAAGACCATGAGCGAGGAGGAGACCGCCGCCATCGTCGCCATGATCCACGAGTACGTCTACACCGACCGCCCGCTCGATGCCGCCGATCCCGCCATCCGCGCCGGGGCCATGCGCATCAACGAGAACGGCCGGCTCAACCTCACCAGCGTCACGGACCAGCTCGAGTGGTTCAAGTCCGAGGGCCTGGTCCCGGAGACGGCGACGGTCGAGACCCTGGTCGACCCGCAGTTCGTCGAGACCTACTGAGCGGCCGGGCCGTCGGGCCATGGAGCTGATCGTCCAGGGCGTCAGCCACCGCTACGGCCCGACGGAGGTCCTGGACGACATCTCGTTCACCGTGGGCGACGGCGAGATCGTCGCCATCATCGGCCCGTCGGGCTGCGGCAAGTCCACGCTGCTCCGCCTCGTCGGCGGGCTCGAGCGGCCGGGGGAGGGGGCGGTGCTCATGCGGGGTGCCCCGCCCGACCGCTCGCTCAACCCCCTGACCTATGTCTTCCAGGACTTTGCCCTCCTGCCCTGGCGGACGGTCGAGGGCAATGTCAGCCTGGTGCTGGAGGACCATGCCCTCCCGGCGGCCGAGCGGCGGGCGGTGATCGACGACGTGCTGGAGCGCACCCGCCTCGCCGAGTTCAAAAAGGCCCTGCCGCGCCAGCTCTCGGGCGGCATGAAGCAGCGGGTCGCCATTGCCCGCGCCCTCGCCGTCCGCCCGGCGGTCATGCTGATGGACGAGCCGCTCTCCGCCCTCGACAGCCAGACACGTGAGCTCCTGCTCGACGACCTGCTCGAGCTCTGGCTGCGCGAGCGCTTCTCGGCCTGCTATGTCACCCACAACCTCGCCGAGGCGGTGCGGCTCGGGCACCGGATCGTCGTGCTGTCGCGTCGCCCGGGGCGGATTCGCGAGCTGGTCCGGATCGACATCCCGCTCGGCGAGCGCGGGCCCACGACGCCCGAGCTCGCCCAACTGCAGCAGGAGCTCTGGCAGCTCCTGCGTGACGAGGCCCTGGCGGCCGACCGCGAGCTCGCCGATGCCGTCTAAAGGTCCCCTCGGCGACGACGACCTCCGCCCCGTGCCCTTCCGCGGCGGCGGCTTTCACCACGTGCCGCTGGCCTATCTCTCGCCCTTGGTCTTCGTCGGCCTCATCGCCATCTGGGAGCTCGGCTCGCGCACCGGCTGGATCAGCTCGATCGCCCTGCCGGCGCCGTCCGCCGCCTTCGCCGCTTTTCTCGACCTGATCGAGACCGGCATGCTCTGGCAGCATCTCCGGGCGAGCCTCCTTCGCCTCGTCGTGGGCTGGACGCTGGGGACGGCGCTCGGCATCGGCGTCGGGCTCGCCATCGCCCTCTTCTCGGTGCTGCGCGCCGGCCTCGCCCCCGTGGTCGCCGCCCTCTTCCCGGTGCCGAAGATCGCACTCCTGCCGCTCTTCATCGTCTGGTTCGGCATCGGCGAGGGCTCGAAGGTGGCGACCATCCTCTTCGGCGCCTTCTTCCCGACCGTGATCGCCACCTATAGCGGCGTCGACAATGTCGATCGCGGCCTGATCCGCATGGGCCAGTCATTCGGCCTCTCCTGGGCCTCGATCGTCCGGAAGATCATCGTGCCCGGCGCCATGCCGGCGATCCTCGCCGGGTTCCGCATCTCGGTCTCGATCTCGATCGTGCTCCTGGTCGCGGCCGAGATGATCGGCGCCCGGTTCGGCATCGGCGCCTACATCCTGACCGCCGGCGCCCTCTTCGCCGTCGAGCAGCTGATCGCCGGGGTCGCCATGCTCTCGGTGATCGGGCTTGCCATCAGCTGGCTGATCGGCCGGGCCGAGAAGCGCTTCCTCGACTGGCGCGGGTAGCGCCTCAGCTCACATCGCCGAACGGCGGTGCGCCCGCCATGACCCGCGTGAAGAAGGCGTCGACATCGCCCAGGATGTCCGCATAGCCGCGAAACGGGCGGGCGATGCTCATTAGGGCACCATTGTGGCCGACGCCCTCGTAGCGGACGACCTCGACCGGCACGCCGACGGCCCTGAGCTCCGCCGCCAGCCGGTCGGCATTGCCCGGCACCACCACTTGGTCCGCGGTGCCGGTCAGGAGGATCATCGGCGGTGCGGTCCCGTCCACCCGGTTGATCGGCTGCGTCGCCGGCTTGTCTGGCGCCTCGCCGAACGCGGCCTCGGTCGTGTCGTCCCTGAGCGGCAGGAAATCGTAGGGCCCCGCGATCGCGGCGACGGCGCTGATGGAGGCCCGCTCGTAGCCGGCCGCCGCGGCGATCTCTGGCGCCAGAGCGAGCATTACGGCATTGTAGGCCCCGGCCGAGTGCCCGGCCACGAACGTCCAGCTCGGATCACCGCCGTAGTCGGCTGCCACCTCGCGGAAGGCGGCGAGCGCCTGGCCGCAATCGACGAGGAAATCGGGGTAGCGCGCCTCCGGCACCAGCCGGTAGTCCGCCACGGCCGTCACATAGCCCCGGGCCGCGAAGGCCCGCCCGGCGAAATGGTAGTCCGACTTTCGTCCGCTGCGCCAGCCGCCGCCATAGATGAAGAACAGGAGCGGCTGCGGCCCGCCAGTGGCCGCCTCGCCGGTCGGCACATAGATGTCGAAGCGCTGGCGGGGCAGCGGCCCGTAGGCCAGGTTCACCGCCGCCAGCTCGGACTGGGCGTCCTTCGGCACCAGCGTGTCGAGCACGGTGACCGGCCGACAGGCGGTGATGAGCGGGCCGAGCAGCGGCAGGCGCATGATTTTGCGGCGGTCGAGCAAAAGGGGCTCCAGCTTTCTGGTGGGCCGGGCGGGCCCGCGTCACCGGAAATAGAAGCCGATCCGGTGCCGGCCAGTCGCCGCCGCGGTGTGCGGCTTCAGGCGGTGCCGGTGCGGCCGGTCAGCCGCCGGATCTCCGGCCGCGACCAGCCGGTCGCAACCAGCAGGATGGCGAGCACCGCTGCCGCAGCGGAGATGTAGAAGGGGAGGCGGATGTCGATGCTCATCAGCCAGCCGCCGACCAGCGACATGACGCCGCCGACCAGCGTGAAGACCGCCGTGGTGATGCCCATGATCCAGCCCTGGTCGGCCTCGCTGACACTGCCGGAGAAGATGCCGAGCATGGTGGGGTAGGCGACGCCGAAGCAGAAATAGAAGAAAAAGACCGGCACGAAGCATAGGATCGCCACAGGCGAGGCCGCCACCGCCAGCGACGCCAGGGCCCAGACGGCAAAGGTCACGGCGATGATCCGGTGCCTGGCGAAGCGCTCTTGGGTCGGCTGCACCAGGAAGGTGCTGGAGAAGGCGAGGGCGATGCCGATGACCAGCATCACCGCACTGCCGCCGACGATGCCGTAGCCGAAGGCGCTGGAGAGGAAATTGTCGATGAAGATGTAGAAGGTGACGTTGGCCACCATGAACGCGACATAGACCGGCATCAGGTGCAGCACGAGGGGATGGCGGGTAACCTGCCAGAGGTTCTCGATGATCTCCTGCGGCCGGAAGACGAAGGGCCGTCGCTCGTGCCGCACGTCCTCGAAGAAGACCAGCACCAGCACGATGGCGACGAGGACCAGCACCAGCGAGGCGTAGAACGGCGCCTCGACGCTGGCGATGGAGCCGAGCAGACTCTGGTCCGAGAGGATCCCGCCGATGATCGGCCCGCCCACCAGCCCGAAGCTGACGCCGGTGATGATGTAGCCCATGTTGCGGTCGCGATCCGCCGCGTCGGTGCTGGCATCGACCATCGCCGCCTGGGCGATCGGCTGGTTGCCGGCGGTGAAGCCGGTCACCGCCCGGCCGAGGACCAGGAGCCAGAGGCTGCCGAGATAGAGGGCCATGATCGTCAGGGCGTAGCCGAGGAGCGCACCGCCGAGACAGATCAGGAGCGCCTTCTTGCGGCCGATCGAATCCGAGAGCCGGGCGACGTAGACGACGCCGAGGAACCAGGCGAGGAAGAAGCTGCCGATCACCAGCCCGTAGTCGAGATGCCGCGCCGCGTCCGACGTGCCCGCCGGGAGCAGCGGCGAATCGGGCGCCATGATCAGGCCGTTGATGATCGGGAACACCAGGCCCTGGCCGATCAGGTCGACGAAGACGACGAAGAGCAGCGCGATTTTGGCCATGATGGGCATGGTCGGTCGTCCCCGCCTCGCCTGGATCCAGGCCCCACGCTAGCGGATGCGCGCGGCCGCGCCCAGTCGGGCAGCCCGATCTCCCGGTGGTGCGTCTCCCGGCCTCAGGTGCCGGCGAGCCGGCGCCTGAGGCCGGCGAGGAGCGGGGCGGCGAGCTGGCGGAGATCGTCGGGGCGCGGCAGCAATGCGTCCCGGACGGCGACGCCGAAGGCCCGGCGATAGGCCACGAGGAAGCCGGCCAGCGTCACCCCCTGGGCCAGGGCCATGGCGAGTGCGGCACCGGTCAGGCCGTGGCTCGCGGCGAGGACGAAGGCGAGGAGCGCTGCCGTGGCGGTGCCGACAATGAAGATCAACGCACCCAGCTTCTCCTCGCCTTGCGACGACAGGCCCGGAAAGAGCATCATCCCGTAGCAGCCGGCGAGGGCGCCGATGACCATGAGCCGGAAGGCGTTGGCCGCAGCGGCATAGGTCGGGCCGAGCGCCAGCGCCAGGAGGGGCTCCGCGAGGACCAGGATGACCACCGAGACGACCGCCATGAGGGCGCCGACCAGCCGCGTCAGGCGCAGCGTGTCGGCGACCGCCGCCGCCCGCTCGCCGGTCCGGCGCACGCCGTGGCTGAAGATCACCATGCCGACGGCCGTGGCGATCTCGGCGACCATCTCGGCGAGGCGCATGAGGCCGAAATACCGGCCGAGCTCGTCGGCGCTGAGGAGGCCGCCGACGATCCAGACCCCGACCCGGCCGAGCATGATCATGGCGATGATGCCGGCGGCGAAGCCGAGGCCGCGGCGGAGCAGGGCGACGGCCGTGGCAGTGGCGCGGAAATCGGCGGCGGCAAGCCGGGGCGCCACGTCGACGAGCACCACCAGCGCGCCCGCCAGATAGGAGAGCAGCAGGAGCCAGACGATCGATGGCAAGGCGAGCCAGCCGCCCGCCGCGAGGAGCGCGGTGCCCAAGAGCAGCACAGCCCGCGAGGCGAGCTCCGACCGGTTCAGTGCGGCAATCTGGCCCCGGCCGAGGAAGATGCCCTGCCAGGTCCGCATGAAGAGGGCAGGGGCGGCGACGAGGGCCGCGGTCCAGAGGAGCGCCGTATCGTCTAGCAGGCCGGCGAGCTCGATCGCCAGATGCATGGCGAGCACGGCGGCACTGCCGAGCACCAGCCAGATCAGCACGAGCTGCGCCAGGATCCCTGCCTCGTCCCGACCCTCGCCGATGGCCGCGGCGGTCGCCTGGCGGAGACCGAGGTCGGCGATCACCGAGAGCATGAGCACCGAGGCGACGACGTAACCGTACGCGCCGAACTCGGCCGGCGTCAGACTGCGGGCGAGGATGAGGAAGACGACGAAATTGGCGGCGCGCATCGTCAGCCGCGTCGCCACGACCCGGCACGCATCGAGCAGCATCGTGGGGTGCATGAGCCCGCCCAGTGATTCGACCGGTCGCCCGCCCATCGGACGACCCGTCGAGACTGGCAGTAGCGCCTTAAATTGCGGTTAAGGCGGACCCCGTTGCGGCGTTCGTCAGGCCGCTTCGAGGCTTTCGCGTGCCGGCACGAGCAGGCGGGCCTCGCCGACCAGCACGTCCTTGCCGCCGACCTGGCAGACCGTGTCGAGGGTGACGCGCCGCTTGTCGCGCTCGACCTCGCGCACGGTGACGACGGCGCGCACCGTGTCGCCGGCCCTGACCGGGGCCAGGAACTTCATCGACTGGCTGAGATAGACGCAGCCCGGGCCCGGCAGCTTGGTGCCGAGGGCGGTGGAGATGAGGCTCGCGGTCAGCATGCCGTGCGCGATGCGCCCCTTGAACGGGGTGCCGCAGGCGAACTCCTCGTTCAGGTGGACCGGGTTGGTGTCGCCCGAGACGCCGGCATACATGAGGATGTCGGCATCGGTGATGGTCTTGGCGAACGAGGCCGTCATGCCGACCTCGATGTCGTTGAGCGCGTAACCGTAGTCGGACATGTCGTCATTCCTTTTGGCCGCTCGCCAGTCGGAGCGGGCGACTGGTCCCGGGGGGACCGCTGCTGCGGGAGCCATTCGTGCGTTGCAGCATGCCCATGCGGCTCTGCAGCATCAAGAGACAATCCAATCTTCCGCACCACTCAGTTAACTCGATCTCGGTTAAGAAGCCGTTGACGACGCGGGTCCGGCGTCGGACATCAGACCCGCGCAAAGGAGACACGATGCAGGCACTCGAGGCGATTCTCACGCGGGTCACGGTTCCGCCGGCGCGGATGACCGCACCCGGCCCGGACGACGCGGCACTGCGCCGCATGCTGGCGGCGGCGGCGGCAGCGCCCGATCACGGCAAGCTGCGGCCCTGGCGTTTCCTCGTCGTCCGGGATGACGGGCGCAGGCAGCTCGGCGATCTCTTCGCCGCCGGCGTGCAGGCGGCGCGCCCCGACACCAGCCCGGCCGAGGTGGAGAAGCAGCGAACGGCGCCACTGCGCGCCCCGGTGATCCTGATCGCCATCTGCCGGGCCGACCCGGGCCATCCGAAGATCCCGCTCTGGGAGCAGGAGGCCTCGGCGTCCTGTGCGGTGCAGAACCTGCTGCTCGCGGCGCACGCCATGGGTTTCGCCGGCAAGTGGGCGAGCGGCGGGCCGGCCGCCGCACCGGCGGTCGCCACGGGCCTCGGGCTCGCCCCGGGCGAGCGCATCATCGGCATCATCTATCTCGGCAGCCCGGTGGACCGGCAGAGCCTGCCGCCCCGCCCGGCGCCGGAGGCGATCGCCGAGAGCTGGCCCTGACGGTGCGATGACGCCGGCATCCCGCCTGGTTCTCGCGGCCTGTCTCGCCCTTGCTGCCTGCGAGGCGGCGCCGACGCCGGAGGAGCTGCGCACCGCCGACCTCGCCGCCTGCTCGAGTGCCGGGTTCCAGTCCGGCAGCGATGCCGAGCGACTCTGCCTGCTCCTGCAGGAGACCAACCGGCGGCTCGAGTGGATGGAGCGGCGGCTCAACTTCCTCGAGGTGGATTCGCGCCGCTTCACCGGCTACGGCAGCTGCGTGCCGAGCTCGTGCTGAACGGCGGCGGGTGGCCTCAGAGGACCGGCAGGAGGTGACGCAGGATCGCCGCCGAGCCGGAGGCGGTCTCCTCGACGAACCGGCCGAAATCGAAGTGCGATTCGGCGCCGGCGAGATCGGAAAGGGCACGGATCACGAGATGTGGCAGGCCGAACGCCTCTGCGACCTGGCCGATCGCCCCGCCCTCCATCTCGATCGCCCGGCCGCCGAGCTCCTGGAAGAGGTGCTGCCGCGTCGCCTCGCAATTGAGGAACTGGTCGCCGGTGAGGATCGTGCCGAAGGTGATTTCGGGCGGCTGGCCGGTGCCGCCCGCGGCGCGCGAGAGCGGCGGCAGGGCGAAGCCCTCGAGCCGCTCGCGGATGCGGTCGAGGAGCGGCGCCGGGACGGCGTAGCCGAGCTGGTCGGTCGGGTTGAAGAAGGGCACGTGGCCTGCCTGGTAGGTGTGGACCCGCTCGCCCTGCAGCACGCCGGCATCGTGCTGGAGCGTGCGCTCGCCGATGACGATGTCGCCGACCGCGAGGTCCGGGTCCAGCCCGCCGGCCACGCCCGAGAAGACGAGCGTGCGACAGGCGAAGCGGTCGGCGAGCAGGGTGGCGGTCAGCGCCGCGTTGACCTTGCCGACGCCGCCGCCGACCAGCACGACGGCCGTGCCGTCGAGCGTGCCGGACAGGAACTCGAGGCCGCCGTGCACATGCCGCCCGGCCCGGTCGAGCGCTCCTGCCAGGTGACCGAGCTCCTGGGGAATTGCGCAGATGATGCCGATGCTCATCTTGCCTCCGCGATGGCTGCAGGGGTGCCGGCCCGGCATGCGTCGGCAGGACACCGGCCGGCAAGGCGGTAGCGAAAGGACCCGAACCATGCAACGCGCGATCACCGGGCTCGATCACCTGATCGTCGGCGTGCGCGACCTCGAGGCTGCCCGTGCCAGCTGGGCGCGGCTCGGCTTCAACTCGACGCCGCGCGGCCGGCATGTCGGCTGGGCCACCGCCAATTACTGCATCATGTTCGAGGACGACTACCTGGAGCTGCTCGGCATCGTCGATCCCGAAGGCTTCACCAACGGGCTCGACGAACGCCTGGCCTCGGGCGAGGGGCTCATGGGCTTGGCCCTCGGCACCCGCGACGCGGCGCTCACCGCCGCGGCCTGGCAGGCCGCCGGCCTCGCCTCGGCGCGGACGGCGGAGCTCGGGCGGCTGCTCGAGAGCGAGGGCGAGCCGGCCCGGCTGCGCTTCGAGACGGTGATCCTGGACGCCGCGGAACGGACGGCCCTCGGCATCTTTGCCTGCCGTCATCTCACGCCGGGGCCGATGCGCCGGCCGGCCTGGCTCAGGCATCCCAATGGCGCCACGCGGATCGCCGGGCTCACGGTCGTCGCCGACGATATCGAGCCGCTCCGGGCGACGGCCGAGCGGCTCGTCGGCAGTGCGGCAATGAGTCGCACCGACTCGCTCTGGACCATCCAGACGGGCACGGCGCCGGTGATCCTCTGCCGCCCGGAGGACGCGCTGCTGCTGCATCCCGACTGGGAGCCGCCCGCCAAGGCAGGCCCGGCGCTCCATCAGATCCTCGAGATCGGCGTCGGCGATCTCGAGGAGACCGCGCGTTTTCTTGCGCTGCAGCATGTTAGCTGCCGCCGCGGGCAGGGCGGTGCCCTGCTGGTCGAACCGGAATCGGCAACTGGCGTCGATCTCGCCTTCGTCGCCTGACCTCGCGAGATCGAGCATTCTACATCTGCCGACGAGTATTCTGGGTCGGCATGCGAAGGGCAACATTGCAAGTATTTTAGGTGAATCGAAATCAATTCATGGTAGAATAAGAAGGGGCTTTTTGTTACGTTCTTGGTTAGCGGGGCGTGATCGGTTAAGGGCCTGTTAACCAAGCTTCCGGCAACATCCGTCGATCGTGCCTGTCTGGTGACCTTCGCCGCACCTTCCCGTCTCGCGTGTGCGGCGAATTCGTCTGGCCGCCGCGGCGTCGTCGTGGCCGCCGACCTCGAGCTGGAGTGGGTTCCATGGCCTCGATACTCAGGGATACCGACATCGTGCCGACCGGATCGCAACCCTTCGCGATCCTGCGCTTCCTGGCGGCCTTGCCGTCCTCGCCGTTCGACTACCTGCTGCTGCTGCGCTTCGCGCTGCTCAACATCTTCGGCGCGGCGCTGCTGGGCGTCGCCTGGCTCAACGGCCTCGTGACGCCGGTCTTCGCCGCCGACTCGACCGGCATCGTCATCCTGATCGCCGTCACCTTCCTCGCCGGGCTCGGCCTCTGCGCCCGCCGTGTCCTGCAGACCAGCATCGAGCTCAACGCGGTGCGCAGCAGCCTGCCCGGGTGCCATTCGCGGGTGGGCGCCCATCTCGACCGGGCGCTCGCCACCGATGCCCAGGGGCGCGGCAACCTCGCGGCCGCCCTCAAGCTCAAGCTCGCCACCCGCATCGCGCCGGTCAGGCACATCGCCAACAGCCTCGTCCTGCTCGGCCTGATCGGCACCGTGCTCGGCTTCATCATCGCCCTCTCGGGTGTCGACCCCGACCTTGCCGCCGATATCGGCGCCGTCGGCCCCATGGTCTCGACGCTGATCGAGGGCATGGCCGTGGCCCTCTACACGACGCTCGCCGGCTCGGTCCTGAGCATCTGGCTGATGATCAACTACCGCCTTCTGGAATCGGGCGTCGTCCATCTCTTGACCCAGGTGGTCGAGCGCGGCGAGGCCCCGAATGGGCGGGCTTGAGCCCTTCGAGGGCGACGAGACCGGGACCGTCTTCCGCGACGTCATCCTGCTCGCCCTCGCCGGGTTCGTCGCCATCGTGGTGATGATCCTGCCGCACCTGAACCCGCCCGACGCCCGCACCGCCGACGCCATGGAGCCGCCCGGCAACGTCGTCGTCGAGGTGCGCTGGCCGGACGGCCTCGACACCGATGTCGATCTCTGGGTCCAGGCCCCGGTCGACATTCCGGTCGGCTACTCGAACAAGGGCGGTGCGGTCTTCAACCTCCTGCGCGACGATCTCGGCAAGCGCGCCGATGCCACCGGGCTGAACTACGAGGTGAGCTACTCGCGGGGCATCCTGCCGGGCGAGTACACGGTCAACGTCCATCTCTACCGCAACCCCGGCCGCACCCTGCCGGTGCCGGTCACCATCGTCACCAGCGTCAAGAAGAGCGCCGAGGAATCGGCCCGGCAGATCCTGGCGAGCAAGGTCGACCTCACCCGCGAGGGCCAGGAGGTCACCGCCTATCGCTTCCGGCTCGACGACAAGGGCGACCTCGTCCCGGGCAGCGTCCACAACCTTCAGCGCCCCCTGCGCAACTGGAAGAAACGATGACCGACGTCTCGGGACTCTTCGTCGTCGCCGCGGTGCTGGCCTTCATCCTCGCCACGCACGGCATCTGGGCGCCGCGCCGGCTGGGCGTGAAGATCTCGGCCGTGATCACCACCGCCCTCTTCCTGCCGCTGGCCTATGCCGCGACGCTGACCCTTTTGAGCAAGCCCAAGCCGGTCCACCTCGAGTGGTGGCTGGCGCACGCCGACGAGGCGACGGTGCTCGGCAGCTCGATGCGCGAGGGCGACGGCATCTATCTCTGGCTGCAGATGGCCGAGCTGATCGAGCCGCGCGCCTATGTCCTGCCCTGGAGCCAGGAGCTGGCGCAGGAGCTGCAGGAGGCGCTGCGCCAGGCCGAGCAGAACGGCAGTGCGGTGCAGATGCGCCTGCCCTTCGAGCCGAGCCTCGACAACCGCGATCCCAAGTTCTACGCGCTGCCGCAGCCGGCTTTGCCGCCGAAGGAGCGGCTGGACGAGGGGCCGCAGATGTTCTCCGGCCCCGGCCGGGAGGCCTGAGGCGCTTGACGGGGCCGTCGCCGGCCGTCTTTGCTCCGGGCCTTGTCAGGGCCCGGCGGGAGGACCAGCGACGTGATGGCGAAAAGGATCGGCGCGCTCGTGCTGCACGAGGGCGCCGATCAGTATCTGGACGAGCTGCACCGCCGGTTCCCGGCGGTCGACTTTCGCATCGTGCGCCAGCCGGCCGGGCTCGCGGCCGCGCGCGATTTCCCGGCTGCCATCGCCTATAGCTGCGTCACCGACGGCTTTCCCCGCACCGAGCATGGCCGGCTGCGGGACTGGCCCGGGCTCGACTGGGTGCATGTCGGCGGCTCCGGCTTCGAGCATCTCGTCGCCGGCGGGCCGCCCGGCTTCCTCCTCACCAATGGTGCCGGCGTGCTGGCATCGGAACTCGCCCAGACCCTGCTCGGCGCCCTCATCGCCCTCAATCGCGGCTTCATCGGCGCCATGCGCGACCAGGCAGCCGGGCGCTGGCGGCCGTCGAGCTTCGCCGCCCTCGGCGGGCAGTGCCTCGCGATCGTCGGCACCGGGGCGATCGGCACGGCCTTCGCCACGCTCGCGAAATCGCTCGACCTCAGGGTCATCGGCGTTGCCCGGACCGCCAAGTCGAAGGCGCCCTTCGATCGCATCGTCCCGCTGGCCGAGCTCGAGGCGGTGGCGGCCGAGGCGGACTATCTCAGCCTCAATGTCCGCCTGACCGACAGGACCCGGCACCTGATCGACGCTGGCGTGCTCGGCGCCATGCGGCCTTCCGCCTTCCTCCTCAACGCGTCGCGGGGGGCGGTGGTCGACGAGGCGGCGCTGCTTGGGGCCCTGGCCGAACGGCGCATCGCCGGCGCCTATCTCGACGTGTTCGAGACCGAGCCCCTGCCTGCGGCGAGCCCGTTCCGCCGGCTCGACAACGTGCTGATCACGCCGCACTGCAGCGACCGGGTCGCCGACTGGGAGCTGCGCCATGCGCGGTTCTTCATGGCCAATCTCGAGCGCCGGCTCGCCGGGCAGGCGCTCCTCAACCGCGTGGCGGGCGACTGATCAGGCGCGCTCGCGCGTCTTGTGGAAGGCGATCTTCGGGAAGTCCTCCTGCACCCGGCCGAGGTCCCAGCTGTTGCGGGCCATGTAGACCGGCTGGCCGTCGCGGTCGTCGGCGAGGCTCGCCTTCTTCGCCTGCTCGAACCGCCCGAGCTCGGCGTGGTCGGGTGCGGTACACCAGCGCGCGGTCACGTAAGGTGCGCCCTCGAAGTCGATCGGCAGGCCGTACTCGGCCTCGAGCCTGGATTTCAGCACGTCGAGCTGCAGCTGGCCGACCACACCGACGATCCACTCCGCCCCGAGGCGCGGCCGGAAGACCTGGGTGACCCCCTCCTCGGCCAGGTCCTCGAGCGCCTTCTTCAGGTGCTTGGCGCGCATCGGGTCGCCGAGCCTGACCCGCATGAGGATCTCGGGCGCGAAGCTCGGGATGCCGGTGAAGCGCCGGTCCTCGGACTCGCAGAGTGCGTCGCCGACCCGGAGCTGCCCGTGATTGGGCACGCCGATGATGTCGCCCGGGAAGGCCTCCTCGGCGAGGCCGCGGTCCTGAGCGAAGAAGAAGATCGGGTTGGCGACGGCGAGCGGCTTCTGGTGGCGCACCATCTTCAGCTTCATGCCGCGGCGAAAACGCCCCGAGCAGACGCGCACGAAGGCCACCCGGTCGCGATGCTTGGGGTCCATGTTGGCCTGGACCTTGAAGACGAAGCCCGCCACCTGCGGCTCGTCCGGCGCCACCGGCGCCGGCTCGGCCGGCTGCGGCCGCGGCGAGGGCGCCTCGGCGACGAGCTGGTCGAGGAGCGCCCTGATCCCGAAGGTGCGAAGCGCGCTGCCGAAGAAGACCGGGGTGAGGTTGCCCTCGCGATAGGCGTCGTGGTCGAAGGGCTCGAGCGCACCCTCGACAAGGTCGAGATCCTCGTCGAGCTTGGCGAGCTGGTTCTCGCCGATGCGCCCGGCCACCGAGTTGCTCAGCCGCTGGACCCGCTCCTCGGTCTCGATGCCCCGTCCGTCGGCCTTCATCAGGAGGAGGTCGCCCGAGGCGCGCTCGGCGACGCCCCGGAAGTTCTGGCCCATGCCGATCGGCCAGTTCATCGGGCTCGGGTCGAGCGCCAGCTGCTCGGCAATCTCGTCGAGCAGCTCGAAGGGATCGCGGGCCTCGCGGTCGAACTTGTTGATGAAGGTCATGATCGGCATGTCGCGCAGCCGGCAGACCTCGAAGAGCTTGAGCGTTTGCGCCTCGATGCCCTTGGCGGCGTCGATCACCATGACGGCGCTGTCGACGGCGGTCAGCGTCCGGTAGGTGTCCTCCGAGAAGTCCTCGTGGCCCGGCGTGTCGAGCAGGTTGAAGGTGCAGCCGCCATAGTCGAAGGTCATGACCGAGGTGGTGACCGAGATGCCGCGCTTCTGCTCGATCGACATCCAGTCCGAGCGTGCGCGGCGCCGGTCGCCCCGCGCCTTGACCTCGCCGGCGAGGTGGATGGCGCCGCCGAAGAGCAGCAGCTTCTCGGTCAGCGTCGTCTTGCCGGCATCGGGATGCGAGATGATGGCGAAGGTGCGGCGGCGGCCCGCCTCGTCGGTCAGGCGCTGGCGATCGTCGGTATCGGACAAATGGCCCTCGAGCATGCGGCCGGCTCGGCCGATCGGCGGCCGCCGGGACGGAAAGCGATGGACACCGCCTAGCGCAAAACGGCCCGAGCGGCTATGTCCGCGCCTTCAGGTGGCCCCACCCGTACGAACATCAAGGGACCCGGACACGTGCAACTCATGCGCAATCTTCTTCTCATCCTTTTCGGAGGCCTCGCTCTCGTCATGACCCCACCAGCCTCGGCCCAGAACGGCCTCGACCCCGAGAACACGCTCCTCATCGAACTGGAGACCGGCACCGTGACCGTCGAGCTCCTGCCCGACGTGGCCCCGCAGCATGTCGCCCGTGTCAAGGAGCTGGCGCGCGAAGGCTTCTATGACGGCGTCGTCTTCCACCGCGTCATCGACGGCTTCATGGCGCAGACCGGCGATCCGACCGGCACCGGCACCGGCGGCTCGTCGAAGCCCGACCTTAAGGCGGAGTTCTCGAAGGAGCCGTTCCAGCGCGGCACCATCGGCGCCGCCCGCACGCAGAACCCGAACAGCGCCAACAGCCAGTTCTTCATCTGCTTCCAGCCGGCCCCCCACCTCAACGGCCAGTACACCGTCTGGGGCCGGGTGGTCGACGGCATGGATCTGGTCGACGGCCTGGCCAAGGGCGAGCCGCCGCGCAACCCGGACCGCATGGTCAAGGTGAGCGTCGCCGCCGACCAGGCGGGCTGAGAGCGAACCCGGCCACGCACGGGGCGGCTCCGGCCGCCCCGCCGCTGCCCCGCGCACCATGCTGACGCTAAGCAACCTCACGCTCAGGATCGCCGGCCGGCCGCTGCTCGAGGGCGCCGACCTGCAGATCGCCGCCGGCCAGAAGGTCGGGCTGGTCGGTCGCAACGGCACCGGCAAGACCAGCCTCTTCCGCCTGGTTCTGGGCGAGCTGCAGCCGGACGAGGGCGAGCTCATGCTGCCGACCGCCTGGCGCATCGGCAGCGTCGCCCAGGATGCGCCCGGCGGCTCGCGGACGCCGCTCGATGCGGTGCTCGCCGCCGATCTCGAGCGCCAGGCGCTGATCGACGAGCGCGGCCGGTCGCCCTCGGCCGAGCGCCTCGCCGACATCGAGATGCGGCTCTACGAGATCGGTGCCGAGGCCGCCCCGGCCCGCGCCGCCCGAATCCTCAAGGGCCTGGGCTTCGACGAGGCGATGCAGAACCGGCCGCTCGCCAGCTTCTCCGGCGGCTGGCGGATGCGCGTGGCCCTGGCGGCGACGCTCTTCGCCGAGCCGGACCTCCTCCTGCTCGACGAGCCGACCAACCATCTCGACCTCGAGGCGGCGCTCTGGCTCGAGGCCTATCTCAAGCGCTACCCGCGCACGCTCGTGCTGATCAGCCACGACCGTGACCTTTTGAACAGCATCCCCGACCGGATCGTCCATCTCGAGGCCCGGCAGCTCAAGGCCTATACCGGCAATTACGACACGTTCGACCGCATCCGCCGCGAGCAGCGCGAGCTTCTGGAGAAGCAGAAGAAGAGCCTGGATGCGCGCCGCAAGCACCTGCAGTCCTTCGTCGACCGCTTCCGCTACAAGGCCTCGAAGGCGACCCAGGCGCAGAGCCGCATCAAGATGCTGGAGAAGCTCGGCACCATCGCCCCGCCGCCGCCCGAGCCCGACGTCGTCTTCCATTTCCCGGCGCCGGAAATGCCGCCGCCGCCGCTCATCACGCTCGACGACACGGCGGTCGGCTACGGCACGACACCGGTGCTGCGCGGCCTCGACCTCAGGCTCGACCCGGACGACCGGATCGCGCTGCTCGGCGCCAACGGCAACGGCAAGTCGACACTCGCCAAGCTGCTCTCGGGCCGGCTCGAGCCGATGCAGGGAGAGCTGCACCGCAGCAGGGGCCTGCGGGTCGGCTTCTTCGCCCAGCACCAGACCGAGGACCTCGAGCCCGGCGACACGGCCCTGCAGCATCTGCAGCGCCTCCTGCCGAACGAGCGGGCCGAGCGGCTGCGGGCCCTGCTCGGCCGCTTCGGCCTGACCCAGGCGCGGGCCGAGACGCCGGCGCAGCACCTCTCGGGCGGCGAGAAGACCAGGCTCTGCCTCGCCCTCGTGGCGGTGGAGAAGCCGCAGCTCCTGATCCTCGACGAGCCCTCGAACCATCTCGACATCGACAGCCGCGAGGCGCTGATCGAGGCGATCAACGAGTTTCCCGGCGCGGTCGTGCTGATCAGCCACGATCGGCATCTCGTGGAGCTCACCGCCGACCGGCTCTGGCTCGTCAAGGACGGGCGGGTCCGGGTCTATGCCGGTGACCTCGAGAGCTACCGATCCGAGCTCCTCGCCCGTGCGGAGGGCGACGGCCCGTCGCAAAAGGGCCGGCCGGCCCGGTCGGTGGGTGGCAGCGAGCGCCGCCAGCTCTTGGCACCCCTGCGCAAGGCGGCCAAGGACCTGGAGGCCGAGATCCGCCGGCTCGAGGCCGATAGGACCAGGATCGAGCGACGCCTCGCCGATCCCGCGACCTACCGGGGCGAGGCCGACATCGCCAACCTCGAGAGCGAGCGGCAGGGCATCGTCGCCGCCATCGCCCGGGCCGAGGAACGCTGGCTCGAGATCGAGGGTGAAATCGAGGCGGTCGGTTGACGGCTCAGGCGCCGACCGCCATCTCGCCGTACGAAAGCGCAAGGAAAGGCAGGCAAGCCGTGATCGATCTCTATTACTGGCCGACCCCGAACGGCCACAAGGTCACCCTCTTCCTCGAGGAGACCGGGCTCGACTACAAGATCCACCCCATCAATATCGGCAAGGGTGACCAGTTCGATCCGGCGTTCCTGAAGATCGCCCCGAACAACCGGATGCCGGCGATCGTCGACCATGCGCCGGCCGATGGCGGCGAGCCCGTCTCGATCTTCGAGTCCGGGGCCATCCTGCTCTATCTCGCCGAGAAGACCGGCAAGTTCATCAGCCCTGACCTGCGCGGCCGGGTCGACGCGTTGCAGTGGCTCTTCTGGCAGATGGGCGGGCTCGGGCCGATGGCCGGGCAGAACCACCATTTCGGCACCTACGCACCGGAGAAGCTGCCCTACGCCATCAAGCGCTACGTGGACGAGACCAACCGGCTCTATGGCGTGCTGAACAAGCGGCTGGCCGATCGGGCCTTCGTTGCCGGCGCCGACTACTCGATCGCCGACATGGCGAGCTATCCCTGGACCGTGGGCTGGGAGCGGCAGGGCCAGAACATCGACGACTTCCCGCATCTCAAGCGCTGGCAGGCGGAGATCGCCGCCCGGCCGGCCACCGTCCGCGCCTACGAGCTCGGCCCGAAATACCGCAGCGAGGCGCCGATGGACGACGAGGCCAAGAAGATCCTCTTCGGCCAGACCGCCAAGGTCCTTGGCTGAATTTCAGCTTGCGGGTCGGGAGCGCCGCCGCTCGCGCGGCGGCGGTGCTACCGGGTCCGTCGCGGGTGCCGCGACCGGGCCGAGCAGAAGCTCGATCCGGGCGACGTCCGGCACCGGCCCCGGCTCGACCGTATCGAGCGCCTTGCGCATGGCGGCGAGGTGGGTGCCGGAGGTGCCGCAGCAGCCGCCGATGATCCGCGCCCCGGCATCGCGGGCCAGGATGGCGTAGTCGGCCATGATGGCCTCGGTGCCGGTGTAGTGGATCGCCCCGTCGCGGTATTCCGGAATGCCGCAATTGCCCTTGGCGATGATGACCGGGCCGCTGCCCGCCTCACCCTGCCGCTCGAGCCGGGCGAAGCCGAGCAGCGTTGCCAGGAGCTGGGCCGGGCCGATCCCGCAATTGGCGCCGAAGCCGGCGGGTGCCGGGTCGAGCGAGCGGGCCAGCCCCAGGGCCGCGTCGGGGGTGAGGCCCATCATCGTCCGGCCATTGGTGTCGAAGCTCATGGTGGCGCAGACCGGCAGACCGAAGCTGCTGGCGGCGCGGATGGCGGCGGTCAGCTCCTCGGCCGAGGACATCGTCTCGACCCAGAGGAGATCGACCCCGCCCTCGGCCAAGGCCGCCGCCTGGGCCTCGAAGGCCGCTTCGGCCTCGGCCGGATCCAGCGTGCCGACCGGGGCCAGGATCTCGCCGGTCGGCCCGATCGAGCCGGCGACGAGCACCGGCCGCCCGGCCTCCGTGGCGGCCGCGCGTGCCGCTCGTGCCGCCGCCATGTTGAGCTCGCGCACGCGGCCCTCGGCACCGTGCAGCTTCAGCCGAAAGGCATTGCCGCCGAAGCTGTTGGTCAGGATCAGGTCGGACCCGGCCGCCACGAACTCGCGATGCACGTCGGTCACCCGCTCCGGATGGTCGACGTTCCAGAGCTCGGGGTTGTCCCCGGTCTCCAGGCCGCGGCGGAAGAGCCCGGTGCCCATGCCGCCATCGGCGAGCAGCACCGGGCGCTCGGCCAGGAGCGCCTTCAATCTCTCGGACATCGATGGATCACCCGACCTCTGATTGGGCCGCACGACGGCGGCGGGGACGGCTGTCGGCAGCACTGGTGATGCCGCGCGCCCGCCGCCGCTCGCGGAGCGCATTGACGATCTCGAGCCGCTCGGCATTCGACGCCCCCGGCCACATGGCGATCTCCATCGCCGTGCGCAGGCAGCCGGCGCAGAGCCGGGTCTCGGGCTCCAGCGTGCAGACGCCGACGCAGGGTGTGGGAATGTTGGGCAGGTCCGACATCGATCGATGGAGCTGGGATCTCTGGGGGCAGGGGGTGCCGCTGCCGCCCCACCTAGCGCAGGCCGGATCGATCGCCTAGTCTTCGGGCGACATGCGGTTACCGGGCTGCGTCGTCGCGGCCCGCGACCGCCTGCATCCCTCCCTGCCCCAGCGACAGGACGATCATGGCAGAGAACCGACCGCTGCTGTTCGATGCCCCCGGCCGCGGCCGCATCTACGACAGCATCGCCGAGACGATCGGCAACACGCCGCTCGTGCGCATCCCGCGCCTGCTTGCCGCCTGCTCCCGGGAGGGCGAGCGGATCGAGGCGGACATCCTCCTCAAGCTCGAGTTCTTCAATCCTCTGGCCAGCGTCAAGGACCGGATCGGCGTCGCCATGATCACGGCCCTCGAGGCCGATGGCCGGCTTCTCCCCGGCGGCACCATCATCGAGCCGACCTCGGGGAATACCGGCATCGCGCTTGCCTTCGTCGCCGCCGCGCGCGGCTACCGGCTGATCCTCACCATGCCGGAATCGATGTCGATCGAGCGCCGCAAGATGCTGAAGTTCCTCGGCGCCGAGATCGAGCTGACGCCCCGCGAGCGCGGCATGAAGGGCGCCATCGAGCGGGCGCAAGAGCTGCTCGCCTCGATCGAGGGGGCGGTGATGCCCGGCCAGTTCGACAATCCCGCCAATCCGGCGATCCACCGTCGCACGACCGCCGAGGAGATCTGGAACGATACCGAGGGCGGCGTCGACGCGATCGTCTGCGGCGTCGGCACCGGCGGCACGCTCACCGGTTGCGGCCAGGTGCTCAAGCCGCGCAAGCCGGACCTGCGGATGATCGCGGTCGAGCCCGAGGCGAGCCCGGTCCTCTCGGGCGGCCAGCCGGCGCCGCACATGATCCAGGGCATCGGTGCCGGGTTCGTGCCGGAGAACCTCGAGGTCGAGCTGATCGACGAGGTGATCAAGATCGCCAACGAGACTGCGTTCCAGACCTCGCGCCGCCTCGCGCGGCTCGAAGGCATCCCGGGCGGCATCTCGTCGGGGGCCGCGCTCGCGGCGGCGCTCGAGGTGGGGGCGCGGCCGGAAATGGCCGGGCGGATGATCGTCGCGATCATCCCCTCCTTCGCCGAGCGCTACATCACCACCGCCCTCTTCGAGGGCGGCTGACGCATCAGGACGGGTCGACGATGAGGCCGGGCTGGTGGGCGCGACAGGGATTGAACCTGTGACCCCTCGCGTGTGAAGCGAGTGCTCTCCCGCTGAGCTACGCGCCCGTCGCCCCGGACGATCGGATGCCGCGCTCTAAGTCGTGGCCGCTTCCCTGTCAAGCCGCTGTCCCCGGCCGCGTTCAGTCGGGCACACGCAAGCCGGCGAGCGCCGCCTCGAGCCCGGCAAAATCGCCGATCACCCGATCGGCGCCGAGCTCGGCGGCCGGGACGGCCGTATAGCCGTAGTCGACGAGGATGCAGGGCACGCCGAGCGCCCGGGCCGGGGCCAGGTCGTTCCGGCTGTCGCCGACCATCACGGCCGCCTTCGGCGTGGCGGACAGCCGGTCGAGGACAGCCTGGAGATGGGCGGGGTCGGGCTTGCGCCGCGGCACCGCATCGCCGCCGATCACCGCGCCGAAGAGGCCGTCCACGCCAAGGGTATTGAGGATCGCCTCGGTCGGCGCCTGCGGCTTGTTGGTGCAGACGCCGAGCCGCACACCCCTGGCGGCCAGCGCCTGCAGGGTCTCCTCGACATGCGGGTAGAGCCGGCTCGCCCGGCACGGGGCGGCACCGTAGATCTCGAGGAAGCGCCGATACGCCGCATCGAGCCCGGCGTCGTCGACGGAGGCTTCGGCCCAGGCGAGGGCGCGCTCGACCAGGCGCCTCGCCCCATCGCCGATCATGGTCCGCACCTCGGCTGCGGCAGGTGCCTCGTGCCCGGCCTCGGCGAGCAGGGCGCCCACCGCGGCGTGCAGGTCGGGCAGGGTGTCGACGAGGGTGCCGTCGAGATCGAAGACCACGGCCGAAAGGGACATGAGGGCGCTATCCGGAGCAGGTGTTGTGAGCCGCGTGGAACTTGGCTAGTTCAGGGTCGCGCGTCGAGCCCGCGCGGCTGCACTTTTCCCGGAGTTGCCCATGGCTGCTGCCGAAAGCCCAGGTGCCGAACCCGCGAGCCCCGGCTCGCCCGGCGGGGAGGCGCTGAGCATCGTCTTGCTCGCCGCCGGGCGCGGTACGCGGATGTGCAACGACCGGCCCAAGGTGCTGCACGAGCTCGCCGGCATGAGCCTGATCGCGCATGTCCTGGGCCTCGCCCGGTCGCTCGGGCCGGCCCGGCTGGTGACCGTGCTCGGCGCCGGCATGGAGGACGTAACGACGGAGGTCGATCGGCTGGCGCCGGACGGCCGGATCGTCATCCAGGACCCGCCGCAGGGCACCGGCCATGCGCTCGCCGTCGCGGCACCGGCCCTGCCCGAGACCGGCACGGTGCTGGTGCTCTATGGCGACACGCCGCTCCTGACCCGGGCGACCCTGGAGCGGCTGCTCCGGCGCCGGGCCGCGGACGAGGCCGCCGTCACTGTGCTCGGCATGCGCCCGCCCGATCCCGCGGGCTATGGCCGGCTGCGCGCCGACCCGGATGGCCGCCTGCACGCCATCGTCGAGCACAGGCATTGCGACGCAGCCCTGCTCGCCTCCGATTTCTGCAATGCCGGTGTGCTGGCGCTCGCTGCCGACCGCTTGCGCCAGCTCCTCGGCGAGCTGCCGCGCCAGGCGGAGAACGGCGAATACTACCTGACCGACGCGGTCGGCCTCGCGGTTGCCAAAGGCTGGCCCTGCAGCGCCGTGGAGGGCAGCTGGATCGAAGGGCAGGGCGTCAACACCCAGGGCCAGCTCGCCATGGTCGGCGGCTTCTTCCAGGCGCGCCGGCGGGCCGAGCTCATGGAGCAGGGCGTGATCATGGAGGCGCCGGACACGGTCATGCTCAGCGCCGACACGGCGATCGGGCCGGGTGCCGTGATCGAGCCCTTCGTCGTCTTCCGCCCGGGCGTGACGATCGAGCCGGGTGCGGTGATCCACGCCCACTCCTATCTCGAGCAGGCGCGGGTCGGGGCCGGGGCCGAGGTCGGGCCCTTCGCCCGCCTGCGGCCGGGTGCGGAGATCGGCGACCGTGCCAAGATCGGCAATTTCGTCGAGGTCAAGAACAGCCGCCTCGGCACCGGTGCCAAGGCCAGCCACCTGACCTATCTCGGCGACTGCGAGGTGGGGGCGGGCGCCAATATCGGGGCCGGCACGGTCACCTGCAACTATGACGGCTTCATGAAGCACCGCACCGAGATCGGCGAACAGGCCTTCGTCGGCTCCAACACGGCACTCGTGGCGCCGGTCGTGATTGGCGAGCGGGTGGTGGTCGGTGCCGGCAGCGTCCTTACCGCCAACGTGCCGGCCGATGCGCTGGCGCTGTCGCGGGCGCCGCAGCGCGTATTGGAGGGTGCCGGGGCACGGCTCCGAACCCGCCTTGCCCACGAAAAAAAGCGCCGGAAAAGCTGACGCAGATCGATGCAGATGCTACAGCCGGGCGCTGAGGGATGACGTCTTGCTTGGCAGAGGGAGGACCGCGAATGCGGCGATTGAGGGCTACCAGCGCAGCCTGGGTTGTCGTGGCAACTCTCGCTTGGGCGGTCGTGCCGACATTCGGAGGCGTCGCCCTGGCGCAGGGCCTGGCCGACGTGCGGACCGGCAACGAAGCGTTTCGCGAGGGTGACTACGCCGCGGCGGTGACCGCCTACACCGACGCGATCCGCTCCGGCGAGCTGGTCGGCGAGGCGCTGGCCATCACCTACAACAATCGCGGCGTCGCCCACGGCGAGGCCGGCGACTTCGAGGCGGCGATCGCCGACTACAGCCAGGCCCTGGCGCTGCGGCCCGGCGATGCCACGACGATCCGGAATCTCAGGGTCGCCCATGTCCGGCGTGGCGAGGTCCTGTTCGCATCCGGCAGCTACGATGCTGCCCTCGCCGACTTCGACGCGGCGATCGAGATGCAGGCCGACCACTATCTCGCCTATCTCCGGCGTGGCGAGCTCCATGCCGAGCGTGGCGAGCTCGACCTCGCCCGGGCGGACCTCGAGCAGGCGGCGGCCCTCAACCCGGGCGATCCGGAGATCGTGGCCGCGCTCGAGCGGACCGAGAACCCGCCGGCCCCGGCCATCGCCGCCGATGAGCCCGAGGCCGTGTCCCCGCCCGAGACCGCGGCCGCACCGGCGAGCGAGGCGCCCGTGACCGCCGCTGCCGAGCCGGTGGAAGCGGCGGAGCCGGAGCCGGCCGCCGCGCCGGTAGCCACGGCCGAGACCGAGGCGCCCGCCGCCGAGGAACAGGCTGCCGCGGAACCTGCCGCCGAGGCGCCCGCCAGCCCGGTCGTCGCCGCGGCGCCCGAGCAGCCCGCGCCGACCGAGCCCGCCGCCGCCGCACCGGCGCCCGCGGCACCGGCGGCCACGGCCGAGGCCCCGGCGACCACCGCCGCGGTGACGCCGAACCCGGCCCCCGCCCCGGCGGCAGCCCGCGCAACGGGCGAGGGCGAGACCTGGCGGGTGATCAGCGCGGTCAACTACCGGGCCGGGCCCGACAACGACGCCGAGCGGCTCGGCACGGTCGATGCCGGCCGCATGGTCACCGTCACCGGTGACACCCTCGGTTGGAAGCATGTCACCCTGCCGAACGGCGATCAGGGCTACATCTACAAGAAGTGGCTCGAGCTCGTGACTCCCTGAGGCCACATGGACAGGCAAAAAAAACTCTCCCCTTTCGCCGGTTAATCGAATCGCCTAAAGGCAGTGTTAACCTTCGCGTGATAGAGAGGGTGAGGTTGGCAGGCGGCGGACGGCATCTCCCGCCCCAACCATTGGTAGAAATTTGAGCCCGGAGAGGCATGGGTATGCTCGGTCGCCTTGCCTTGGCAGTCTTCGTTCTGGTGCTCGGGGCCGCGACGGCGGCGCCGGCGCAGGCCAACAGCAAATACGCGGCCATCGTGCTCGACTACGCGACCGGCGAGGTGCTGCATTCGCGCCGCGCCGACGTCTCCCTCTACCCCGCCTCGCTGACCAAGATGATGACCCTCTACATGCTGTTCGAGGCGCTCGACCGCGGCGAGCTCAGGCTCGGCAGCAAGCTCGACGTCTCGCGTCGGGCCGCCGGCATGCCGGCGTCGAAGCTCGGTGTCAGGGCCGGCTCGACCATCACCGTCGAGCAGGCGATCGACGCCATCGTCGTCAAGTCGGCGAATGACGTCGCGGTTGTCGTCGCCGAGGCGCTGGCCGGCAGCGAGCAGCGCTTTGCCGATGCGATGACCCGGCGGGCGCGGTCCATCGGCATGCGGCATACCACCTTCAGGAACGCGTCGGGCCTGCCCGATCGCCAGCAGAAGAGCTCGGCGGCCGACATGGCCCGGCTCGCCTACCGGCTGATCAGCGACCATCCGCGCTACTACCCCTATTTCAACCGGCGCAGCTTCTCCTTCAACGGCGTCAACCATCGCGGCCACAACCGGCTCTTGGTCAGCTATGCCGGCATGGACGGGCTGAAGACCGGTTACACCCGGGCCTCCGGCTTCAACCTCGCCGCCACCGCACGGCGCAGCGGCGAGCGCGTCATCGTCGTCGTGTTCGGCGGCCGCAGCGCCCGCACCCGCGACAAGGAGGTCGCCCGCCTGCTCGATCTCGGCTTCGAGCGGCTGCGCGAGCGCCGCCCGGCGCCGGCAGTTGCCCTTCTGCCGCAGCCGAAGCCGGGGACGGGCGTGGCGGCGGTCGCCGCCGTCGACCCGGCCGACGCCATTTCGCCCGAGGCCGGGCCGGTGCCGGCACTTCGGCCGGGGACCCTGGTCGAGGTGCCGAACCTGCGGCCGGCGCCGGCCGTCGCGGCACTGCCCACCGGCTCGGTGCTCGACGTGCTGCCGCCGGCCGAGCGTGCGGTCATCATCGCCGCCGCAGCGAATGCGCCGCTGCCGGCCCCCAACCCGCAGCGCCTCGCGGTCGCCGGGCGGAGCGGCACGGCGACCGGGCCTTATGCGGTCCAGGTCGGCGCCTTCCACGATTCGAACCTGGCGCGGCGCGCCGCCCAGACGGCGGCCGGGCTCGTGCCGCAGATCCTGATGCAGGGCGCCATCGACGTCAGCCCGCTGAAGGGCCGGCGGCGGACCGTCTATCGGGCGCGGGTCGCCGGTTTCGAGCGCGCGGTGGCGGACCAGGCCTGCCAGATGCTGCAGCAGCAGCGGCAGGAGTGCTTCGTCGTCCAGACGCAGGCCTTCGAGGTGGCCGGCCGGACCTCCTGACCGCCGGCCGCAGCCCCGCACCGGCCGGACGCGCGCGGCGGCTGCCCCGGCACCGTCGCCGCCCTTGACCGCGACGTCGCTTCCTCACTACCGTTCCCGTTCTTCATGACGACTAGGCCCGGCCACGGCCGGGCGAGGCGGGAGGTGACTGGCGTGGGCGAGGGCGCGGACATTCGAGGTGGCCGGCTGCCGGCGGCCGCCTATGACGAGAATTTCGCCGACCTCCAGCCGCCGCTGGCGAAGAAGGAGGCCGTGGTCGAGGCCGCCCGCTGCTATTTCTGCTACGACGCGCCCTGCGTTCAGGCCTGCCCGACCGCCATCGATATTCCGAGCTTCATCCGCAAGATCCAGACCGGCAATCTGAAGGGCTCGGCCCTCGACATCCTCGAGGCCAACATCATGGGCGGCACCTGTTCCAGGGTCTGCCCGACGGAGGTGCTCTGCGAGGAAGTCTGCGTGCGCACCGTGCAGGAAGGCAAGCCGGTCCGCATCGGGCGGCTGCAGCGCTACGCCACCGATGCCCTCTTCGCCACGGGCGTGCGGCCCTTCACGCGACCGGCCGCCACCGGCCGGCGGATCGCCGTGGTCGGCGCCGGCCCGGCCGGCCTCGCCTGCGCCCATGCGCTGGCTCGGCAAGGCCACGACGTCGTCGTCTACGAATGCCGGGCCAAGGCCGGCGGGCTTAACGAGCATGGCATCGCCGCCTACAAGATGGCCAACGACTTCGCCGCACAGGAGGTCGCCTTCATCCTCGGCATCGGCGGGATCGAGCTCCGCCTCGGCCACGCGCTTGGCCGCGAGCTGACCCTCGAAGCGCTGCGCCGTGACCACGACGCCGTCTTCCTCGGGGTCGGTCTCGGCGCCACCAACCGCCTGGGCCTCGCCGGCGAGGATCTTTCGGGCGTGCTCGACGCCGTCGACTATATCGAGGAGCTGCGGCAGAGCCCGGACAAGGCGAGCCTGCCGGTCGGCCGCCACATCGTCGTCATCGGCGGCGGCAACACTGCCGTCGACATCGCCGTGCAGACGAAGCGCCTGGGTGCCGAGACCGTTACCCTGGTCTATCGCCGCGGCGCCGGCGAAATGGGGGCCACGGGCCACGAGCAGGAGATCGCCCAGCTGAACGGCGTGCTGATCCGCCACTGGGCCCGGCCGGTGGCGCTCGAGGGCGTGGACGGCAGGGTCGCCGGCATCACGTTCGAGCACACCAGGCGCGGTGCGGCCGGCGGGCTCGAGGGCACGGGCGAGCGCTTCACGCTTGCCGCCGATCAGGTCTTCAAGGCAATCGGCCAGACGCTTCTCGCGGACGAGCTCGCCGGCAGCGGCCTCGCCATCGATTCCGGCAAGCTCCGGGTCGACGACGAGCTGCGCACCTCCGTCGAAGGTGTCTGGGCCGGCGGCGACGCCGTGGCCGGCGACGATCTCACCGTCAGGGCGGTCGAGGACGGCAAGCGCGCCGCCCGCTCGATCGACCGGGCACTCCGCAACTAGGCAGTCGGGAGGCAGTCATGGCCGATCTCCGTTGCACCATTGCCGGCGTGAAGTCGCCCAATCCCTTCTGGCTCGCCTCGGCGCCGCCCACCGACAAGGCCTACAACGTGGTGCGGGCCTTTCGCGCCGGCTGGGGCGGGGTGGTGTGGAAGACGCTCGGCGAGGACCCGCCCATCGTCAATGTCAGCTCGCGCTACGGGGCGGTCCACTTCCGCGGCAACCGCATGGCCGGCTTCAACAATATCGAGCTGATCACCGACCGCACGCTCGAGGTGAACCTGCGGGAGATCACCGAGGTCAAGCGCGACTGGCCGGACCGGGCGATGATCGTCTCGCTCATGGTGCCCTGCGAGGAGGCGAGCTGGCGGGCCATCCTGGCCCGCGTCGAGGCGACCGGCGCCGATGGGGTCGAGCTCAATTTCGGCTGCCCGCACGGCATGAGCGAACGCGGCATGGGCTCGGCCGTGGGCCAGGTGCCCGAGTACATCGAGATGGTGACGCGCTGGTGCAAGCAGCACACGCGCATGCCGGTCTTCGTCAAGCTCACCCCCAACGTCACCAACATCCTGGCCCCCGCCCGGGCGGCGGTCGCCGGCGGCGCCGACGCCGTCTCGCTGATCAACACCATCAACTCGATCACCGCCGTCGATCTCGACGCCATGGCGCCCGAGCCCGTGGTCAACGGCAAGGGCGCACACGGCGGCTATTGCGGCCCGGCGGTCAAGCCCATCGCGCTCTGCATGGTGGCCGAGATCGCCCGTGACCTGGACTGCGCCGGGGTGCCGATCTCCGGCATCGGCGGCATCGAGACCTGGCGCGACGCCGCCGAGTTCATGGCGCTCGGCGCCGGCTCGGCGCAGGTCTGCACCGCCGCCATGCATTACGGCTTCAAGATCGTCGAGGACATGGCGGACGGCCTCGCCAACTGGATGGACGAGAAGGGCTACGCCACGCTCGACGACTTCCGCGGTGCCGCGGTCGGCAACTACACCGACTGGGGCAAGCTCGACATGAACTACGACATCAAGGCCAGGATCAGCGACGAGCTCTGCATCGGCTGCGGCCTCTGCCACATCGCCTGCGAGGACACCTCGCACCAGGCCATCCGCTTCACTCAGGACGCGGGCAAGCGCCGTTTCACCGTGATCGACGCCGAGTGCGTCGGCTGCAACCTCTGCATGCATGTCTGCCCGGTCGAGGGCTGCATCACCATGGAGGAGGTGAGCCAGGGCCGGCCCTACATGACCTGGGCGGAGCATCCGCGGAACCTGCAAAGCCAGAAGGCGGCCGAGTAGCCGCCAGCGACCACGCACCCGGGAGATCGATTGGTGACCGAGAAGCCGACCAACATCAGGATCGACGGCGATCGACTGATGCAGACCATCTTCGAGATGGCGAAGATCGGCGGCACGCCCAAGGGCGGCTGCAACCGGCAGACGCTCACCGATCTCGACCGCGAGGGCCGCGATCTCTTCCGCTCGTGGTGCGAGGCGGCCGGCTGCACCGTCGAGATCGACGAGCTCGGCAACATGTTCGCCCGCCGCCCCGGCAAGCGGCCGGAGCTGCCGCCGGTCGTCATGGGCAGCCATCTCGACACTCAGCCGACCGGCGGCAAGTATGACGGCATTGCCGGCGTCCTGACCGGGCTCGAGGTGATCCGCACGCTGAACGATGTCGGCTTCGAGACCGAGCGGCCGATCGAGGTGGTCAACTGGACCAACGAGGAAGGCACGCGCTTCGCCCCGGCCATGCTCGCCTCCGGCGTCTATGGCGGTGCCTTCACGAAGGACTGGGCCTACGCGCTCCAGGACTTCGAGGGTGCCACCTTCGGCGCCGAGCTCGAGCGGATCGGCTACAAGGGCGAGCGCGCCTGCGCCCCGCAGGACTGGGACAGCTTCTTCGAGCTGCATATCGAGCAGGGGCCGATCCTCGAGGCCGAGGGCAAGACCATCGGCGTGGTCACCGGCGGGCAGGGGATGCGCTGGTACACGGTGACCATCACTGGCCGCGAGAGCCATGCCGGCACGACGCCGATCGATCGGCGCAAGGACGCCCTGCTCGCTGCGGCCAGGGTTTTCGCCCGGCTGCGCGAGATCGCCACGGAGCACGGGCCCTACGGGGTCACCACGGTCGGCCATGTCGACGTGCGGCCCAATTCGCGCAACGTCATCCCGGGCGAGGTGCTGTTCACCGCCGATGTCCGCCATCCCGAGGCCGACCACCTCGAGGCGATGGGCGAGGCCTTCCGCGCCGCGATCGCCGAGGCCTGCGCGCTCGAGGGGCTGGAGGCCGAGATCGACGAGATCTGGTACTTCCCGCCGGTCGCCTTCGACGCCGAGCGGGTCGCCGCGGTGCGCCGCGCCGCGGAGGCGGCGGGGCTCAGCCACCGCGACATGGTCTCGGGCGCCGGCCACGACGCCTGCTACGTCGCCCGGGTGGCGCCGACGGCGATGATCTTCGTGCCCTGCAAGGACGGGCTCAGCCACAACGAGGCGGAGCATGCCGAGCCCGAGCACCTGATCGCCGGCTGCGACGTGCTGCTTCGCGCCGTGCTCGAGCGCGCCGGCGGCTGACCCGCCCGCGACCACAACACCGTCGCCCGCGCGCTCGCCCGCAACCTGTGGTAGGATGCCGACCAGTCGGTACCGGCTACAGGCGGGGAGGCTGCCATGCCAGGCAAAGCGAAGGGAAAACGGCTGTCCAAGGCCGAGCGGGCCCTGATCCGCGACTCGCTGCACTCGCGGGAGCGTTATGAAGATCGCCCGACGCGTGACCGGTCGGGACGGGCCGGCGCCGCCCCGGGGCGGGCGGCGGCCACGCGCCGCGAGCTCGCGGCGGAAGCCGGCGACCTGATCGTCCGCTACGAGAGCGGCGGGCGCGCCTATTACGACCAGGTGATCAAGCGGCGGCCGATCTGGCCCGAGTTCAGCTCGGGCCTGACCATCGGCTTCGGCTTCGATATCGGCCATCGCTCGAAGGCCGAGCTCGAGCGGGTGTGGACGCCGCATCTGGGGGCGGAGGCGGTGGGCCGGCTCGCCGAGGCCGTGGGCCTCACGGCGACCGGCACCGATCGCGACGCGAAGGTCGCGAAGCTCAAGAAGCTGGCGAAGCGGCTCGCCGACATCGAGGTGCCCTGGGCCATGGCCGAGGCGGTCTTCGCCGCCGAGGAGGTGCCGATCCAGGTGGCGAAGACCCAGGCCGCCCTGCCCAATACCGAGCTGCTCGGCGACACCAGTCTCGGTGCCCTGGTCTCCCTGGTCTTCAACCGCGGCAGCGGCGGCTTCACCAGCAGCAAGGCGCGGTTTCGCGAGATGCGGGCGATCCGCCAGCACATGGAAGATCGCAACTTCGCCGCCATTCCGGACGAGATCCGGGCCATGTGCCGGCTGTGGCCGGACCATCCGGGCCTGACGCGGCGGCGCGAGCAGGAGGCCGCCCTCTTCGAGACGGGTCTCCGGGCCGCATCCGTCGTGGCCGCGGCGAAACCGGGGCCGGCCTGGCCGGCGCTCGTCGCCAGCCTCGATGCGGCCCCGGACCGCTTCGACACACGCGACATGCCCTACCGGCCGCCACTCGTGTCGCTGCCGCCAACCTATCCGCCGGACCACCTGATCGAGCAATATCTGCCGAGATACACGGCGGACAAGATGGTGCTGGACCAGCGGGCCGAGGGCGCCTGCACCGGCTTCGGCCTCGCCGCCGTCATCAACTACATCAACTGGGAAGCCCGGCAGT
>JAUIID010000041.1 GCA_030431615.1 Alphaproteobacteria bacterium | reverse complement strand
CCTGCAGGGCGAGGCGAAGAAGCTCGGCCGGCCCTGGGAGATCGGCAAGGCCTTCGAGCGCTCGGCGCCGATGACCCCGCTCATCCCCGCCAGCGAGATCGGCCACCCGGCGCAGGGTGCCGTCACCCTGAAGGTCAATGGCGATCTTCGCCAGGAAGGCGACCTCAACCAGATGATCTGGAAGACGCAGGAGATGATCGCCTACCTCTCCGCGCACTTCTCGCTCGGCGCGGGCGACCTGATCATGTCCGGCACCCCCTCCGGCGTCGGCGCCGTGCAGCGCGGCGACGTTCTGGTCGGCCACATCGAGGGCGTCGACACGCTGAACGTCCGGGTGGTCTGAACCACGCTCCAGCGGCCTGCCCAATGGTGGCGGCCGGCGTTGACACGCGCCGGTCGGCCGACGACGGTGCCGCCATTGCCGGTGATCGTCTCGATCATCGGCGCCAGGGCCAGGACCGAAGGAGGAGCCAGGATCATGTCCGGCGTGAACGACCGGCCGACCTGTTCGGCTAACCCTGTGCCGGTCGATGTCCGCGGGCTGGGGCTGGAGGCCGTGCTCTTCGATCTCGACGGCGTGGTGACCCGAACAGCGGGCGTGCACGCCCGGGCCTGGAAGCGGCTCTTCGACGATTTCCTGGCCGAACGCGCGCCCACCGGCCGGCAGGCGCCGTTCCGCCTGCCCGAGGACTATGTGGACCACGTCGACGGCAAGCCGCGCTACGAGGGCGTGCAGTCCTTCATCCGCTCCCGCGGTATTGACCTGCCGTTCGGCACGCCGGCCGATGCCCCGGGTGCCGACAGCATCTGCGGCCTCGGCAATCGCAAGAACGACCTCTTCATGCAGGTGCTGGACGACGAGGGGGTCGAGGCCTTCGAGGGTACGCTCGCCGTGCTTCGTGCCCTGCGCGGGCACGGCCTGAAGACCGCCTGCGTCTCGTCCTCGAGGAACTGCCGCCCGGTGCTGGACCGGGCCGGGCTTGCGGGGCTCTTCGACGTCATCTTCGATGGCAACGACCTCTATCGGGAAGAGCTGCGCGGCAAGCCGCATCCCGATTCCTTCCTGAGAGCCGCCCGGCTGCTGGAGGTCGCCCCCGGCCGGGCCGCGGTGGTCGAGGACGCGATCGTCGGCGTCGCAGCGGGACGGGCCGGTGACTTCGCGCTGGTGATCGGGGTCGACCGGGACGCGGGTCGGGATATGCTGCTGGAAGCCGGTGCCGACCTCGTCGTGACGGACCTCTGTGAGCTCGACCTGCGATTTGGCTGACGCCGCTTCCGCACCCGGGTAGACCACCCACCGTTCTTCGAACAAGAAAAGTGGAAAAAATGCTGCGCAAGCGCCTCATTCCACCCCGCGACCTCTTCCCGATCTCGCCCTGGAGCCTGCAGGTCACCCGCTTCGCCCGCGAGCTGACCGCACAGTTCATCGGCCCGAGCGAGACCGCATTTGCCTTGTCGAACGGCTATCTCGGCCTGCGCGGCAATCACGAGGAGGGCCGCCCGGTCAGCGAGGCCGGGACCTTTCTGAACGGCTTCTACGAGCATCGACCCATCGTCTACGGCGAGACGGCGTATGGCTTCCCCACACAGGGACAGACCATGCTCAACTGCCCGGACGGCAAGCTCATCAAGCTCTATGTCGACGACGAGCCGTTCGACCTCGAGCAGTCCGAGGTGCTCGCCTACGACAGGCGACTCGACCTGCGCGAAGGCGTGCTGAGCCGCGACCTGGTCTTTCTCACGCCCACGGGCAAACGCGTGCGGCTGTCGAGCCGCCGGCTGGTGTCCTTCCACTACCGCCATCTCGCTGCCATTCAGTACGACGTCATGCTGGAGGACGCGGACGCCGAGCTGATCATCTCCTCCGAGCTGGTCAACAGCCACCCGCTGCCTGTCGAGACGGCCGACCCGCGCATGGCGCAGGGCTTCGTCGGCCGAGTCCTGAACCCGCAGGGGCACGAGACGCAGGGCATGCGCGCCCTCCTCAGCTACCGGACGAAGAGCTCGGGACTCACGCTCGGCTGCGGCATGGACCACGCGGTCGAGACCGAGTGCGCGGTGAGTGCTGCGGCAAGCTGCGAGGACGACACCGCCGCGATCGTGTTCAGGATCCGGGGCATCGCCGGCCAGCCCTGCCGGATCGTCAAGTTCCTGGCCTATCATCACGGCCCGAACGCCACGCCGCACGAGATACGCTCGCAGACGGCCTGGACCCTCGACCGCGCGATGGAGGAGGGCTTCGATGCGATCCTCGATCGGCAGCGTACCTATGTCCGGGACTTCTGGGACCGGGCCGACGTCGAGGTCGAGGGTGGTGCGACGCCGGAAAAGCAGCAGGTCATTCGCTGGAACCTCTTCCAGCTGCTGCAGGCATCGGCGCGCGCCGAGGGCTGCGGCATCGGTGCGCGCGGCCTGACCGGCCAGACCTATGAAGGCCACTATTTCTGGGACACCGAGATCTATGTCCTGCCGTTCCTGATCTACACCAGCCCCGGGGCGGCGCGGAACATCCTAAAGCACCGCTACGACCAGCTCGACAAGGCGCGGGCGCGCGCCCTGGAGCTCGGGCATCCAGGTGCCACCTTCCCCTGGCGCACCATCAACGGCCACGAAGCCTCGGCCTACTACGCCGCCGGCACCGCCCAGTATCACATCAACGCCGACGTCATCTATGCCTTGCGCAAATATGTTGAGGCCACCGGGGACCAGGAGTTCCTCTACCGTTACGGCGCCGAGATGGCGGTCGAGACGGCGCGCTTCTGGCTCGACCTCGGCGGGTTTTCTGAACGTCACGACAACTGCTTCGTCATCAACGGCGTCACCGGGCCGGACGAGTACACGGCGGTCGTCAACAACAACTACTTCACCAACGTGATGGCCCGGGAGAACTTCAGCTACGCCGCCACCGTCGTCCGCATGCTGCAGCAGGATCACCCCGACCACTTCGCCACCCTGCGGGCGCGCACCGCCGTCACCGAGAAGGAGGTCGCCGGCTGGGAGGAGGCTGCCGATCGCATGTATCTGCCGGTGGACGAGAGACTTGGCATCCACCCCCAGGACGACAGCTTCCTCGACAAGGCGAAGTGGGATTTTGCCGGCACGCCCGAGGACAATTACCCCCTTCTCCTCCACTATCACCCCTTGAACCTCTACCGGCATCAGGTCCTCAAGCAGGCCGACACGCTGCTTGCCATGTTCCTGCTTGGCGACCAGTTCAGCTACGAGGAAAAGAAGAAGAATTTCGACTATTACGACCCGCTGACAACTCACGACTCGTCACTGTCGGTCTGCATTCAAAGCATCGTGGCCGCGGAGATCGGCTACATGGACAAGGCGCGCGAGTACTTCAACTTCGCGGTAGCCATGGACCTGTCGGACGTCGGCGGCAACATGATGAACGGCGTCCACATCGCCTCGATCGGCGGCAGCTGGATGGCCCTGGTCTACGGCTTCGCCGGCATGCGCGACCACGGCGGCGACATCACGTTCGAGCCTCGACTGCCCGAGGGCTGGAAAAAGCTGGCCTTCCGGCTGACCGTGCGCGGCAACCGCCTCGACGTGGAGGTTCGACGCGAGGCAACGGCCTATTCGCTCCTCGACGGCGAAGGCCTGACCGTCACCCACGAGGGCGCGCCGCTGCACCTGACCCCAAAGACACCCGACGTCACGCGGCCCAACACCCGAAAGCCCGACGGAACCTAGGCGGACTCCCTGTTCGCTGGGGCCAGCAGGCGCTCCAGCAGCCGCGCCACGTGCAGGGCCTGCCGCCCCGCGCCATCGGCGATCTGGTGGCGGCAGCTCGTGCCGTCGGCCACGACGATGGCCTCCGGCTGCCGGCGCAGGGCCGGGAGCAGGCTCGCTTCCGCCATCCGCATCGAGAGGTCGTAGTGGCCGGCCTCGTAGCCGAAGCTGCCGGCCATGCCGCAGCAGGAGCTCTCGATCAGCTCGACCTTCGTCTCGGGGATCAGGCGCAGCACCTCGAGGATCGGGGCGACGGCGCCGAACGCCTTCTGGTGGCAGTGGCCGTGCAGCAGGACGGGTGCTCCGGCCGCCTTCAGCTCGAGCGCGAAGCGGCCGGCTCTGGCCTCCCGCGCCACGAACTCCTCGAACAGCAGCGCCTGCCCCGCCACGATTTCGGCCCGCGGCCCGAGACCCATCACCAGCGCCTCGTCGCGCAGGGTCAAAAGGCAGGAAGGCTCGAGGCCGACAATGGCGACGCCGGCTTCCGCCAGCGGCAGGAGTGCGTCGATCAGGGCACCTGCCCTCGCCTTTGCCTCCTCGACCATGCCGGCGGCGAGGTAGGTGCGGCCGCAGCAATGATGCCCGCCCGCCTTCTCGACCGTGTGCAGCGTGTAGCCCGCGGCTCGCAGCACGCGGGCGGCTGCCAGCGCATTCTCGCTCTCGAACGTGCCGTTGAACGTATCGACGAAGAGCACCGCCGCCTTGCCGCCTTCGGCAGCGGCGGCGAGCGTCGCTTCCCGGGTTGCGAAGAGCGCCGGATCGGCCGCCCGCCAGAAGGTGGTGCTGCGCCATTCGGGCAGGCGGCGCCGGGCCGATAGGCCGAGCAGTCTTTCGCTAGCCCGGGCGGCACCGGGCAGCCGGTCGCGCAGGTTCATGAGCCACGGCACCCGGCTCGCGGCCCGCGCGTAGGCCGGCAGATGGGCGATCAGCCGGTCCTTCAGCGTGTAGCCGTGGCGGGCCTTGTAGTGGGCGAGGAACTCGATCTTCATCCGCGCCACGTCGACGCCGGTCGGGCATTCCCGCCTGCAGCCCTTGCAGCCGACGCAGAGATCCATCGTCTCGTAGGTCGCCTCGCTGGTGAAGGCGTCGGGCCCGAGCTGGCCCGACAAGGCGAGACGCAGGGTGTTGGCGCGGCCGCGGGTCACGTGCTGCTCGTCGCGCGTCACGCGATAGCTCGGGCACATCGTGCCGGCATCGAACTTCCGGCAGTGGCCGTTGTTGTTGCACATCTCGACGGCCTTGGCGAAGCCGCCGGCGGGATCGCCGCCGGTGCCGGGCGGCGTCGTCGCTTCCGTGACCGGGTCGTTCTGGACGTCCCAGGCCGACCAGTCGAGCTTCGGCTCCAGGGCAACGACCCGGTAGGGCCGCGGGCTGCCCGACGGCGCGAAGCGGAAGAGTGCCCTGTCGTCCATGCGCGGCGGGTCGATGATCTTGCCCGGGTTGAGGAGGCCGATGGGATCGAGCTCATGCTTGATGGCGCGGAAGGCCTCCGTGAGCGCCGGGCCGAACTGCCAGGCGATCCATTCGCCGCGGCTGAGGCCGTCGCCGTGCTCGCCGCTGAACGAACCCTTGTATTTGCGCACGAGTGCTGCGGCCTCCTCGGCGATGGCGCGCATCCGGGCAGCACCGCCCTCTGGCCCGGCCTCGCGCATGTCGAGGATCGGGCGGACATGCAGGGCGCCGACCGAGGCATGGGCGTAGTACGTGCCGCGGGTGCCGTGCCGCGCGAACACCTCGGAGAGCGCGTCGGTGTAGTCGGCGAGGTGCTCGAGCGGCACCGCGCAGTCCTCGACGAAGCTGACCGGCTTGCCGTCCCCCTTGATGCTCATCATGATGTTAAGCCCGGCCTTGCGCACCTCCCAGAGGTCTTTCTGTGCCGTGTCGCCGGCCATCTTCACCACGCTGCCGGGCAGTGCCAGATCGCCCATCAGCTCGCCCAGCCGGTCCAGCTGCGGCACCAGCGCCGCCTTGTCCTCGCCGGCGAACTCGACCAGCAGGATCGCCGCCGGCTCGCCGATCAGGGCGGTTTCCATGACCGGCCGGAAGGCCGGGTTGGCGAGGGCGAGGTCGATCATGGTCCGGTCGACCAGCTCGACCGCGACGGGCCCGAGCGCGACGATGTGCTGTGCCGCACTCATCGCCGCACGGAAGGTCGGGAAGTTGACCACGCCCAGCACCTTGCCGCGCGGCAGCTCCGAGAGCCTGAGCGTCAGGCTCCGGGTGTAGGCCAGCGTGCCCTCGGACCCCACCAGCAGGTGGGCGAGGTTGACGCTGTTGTCGGCCGTGTAGGGCCGCTCGCTCTGGTTGTGGAAGATGTCGAGGTTGTAGCCGGCCACCCGGCGCAGCACCCGTGGCCAGCGCTCTTCGATCTCGCTTCGATGCTGCGCCGCCAGCTGCTCGACGAAGCCGGCGATCGCGGCACCGCGCCCGCCGAGCCCCGCCACCGGCCCGAACTCGACCAGCTCGCCGTCCGACAGCCAGGCGCTGATGCCCTCCACATTGTGCACCATGTTGCCATAGGCGATCGAGCGCGAGCCGCAGGAATTGTTGCCGGCCATGCCGCCGAGCGTGGCCTGGCCGCTCGTCGAGACGTCGACCGGGAACCAGAGCCCGTGCCGCTTCAGCTCGGCGTTCAGGTGATCGAGCACGAGGCCCGGCTCGACCACGACCGAACGGCCTTCGACATCCAGCTCGCGGATGCCGCGAAGATGCTTGCTGTTGTCGATCACCAGGGCAGCACCGACGGTCTGGCCGCACTGGCTGGTCCCACCACCGCGCGGCAGCACCGGCACCTTCAGGTCGCGGGCAATGTCGAGCGCCGCCGTGACGTCGCGCTCGCTCTTCGGCACCAGCACGCCGACCGGCATGATCTGGTAGATCGAGGCGTCCGTCGCATAGCGGCCGCGCGACGGCGCATCGAACAGCACCTCGCCCTCGGTCTCGCTGCGCAGGAGGTGCGCCAGCCGCTCGCTCACGTCGTTGGACGGGGCGGCCGGCGGCCTTTCGGCGGCTCTGGTCGACATGCTCTCTTGCTTCCCTGCCGCGCCCTGCGCGTTATCCTCTGTGGCGAAAATGGACAGGTGCGCTGCGTCCGACCTAGGTTCAGCCGGTCGACGACGCAAGCGCAATGCAGGAAAGACGCCATGATCAGGTTCAGCAACGCCCCGAGCGGCCGCCACTTCCTGCAGATCCCGGGGCCAACCAATGTGCCCGATCGCATCCTCAGGGCCATCGACAACCCGACCATCGACCATCGCGGGCCGGAATTCGGGGCACTCGGCCGCAAGGTCCTGGCCGATCTCAAGACCGTCTTTCGGACCAGCCAGGACGTGGTGATCTACCCCGCCTCCGGCACCGGCGCCTGGGAGGCCGCCCTGGTCAACACGCTCTCGCCGGGCGACCGGGTGCTGATGTTCGAGACCGGGCACTTCGCCGCACTCTGGCGCGAGCTCGCCCTGCGGCTCGGCCTCGAGGTCGAGTTCGTCGCCGGCGACTGGCGCCACGGCGTCGATCCGGCCCTGGTCGAGGCACGGCTCGCCGAGGATCGCCGCCATGCCATCAGGGCCGTCATGGTGGTGCACAACGAGACCTCGACCGGCGTCACCAGCCGCGTCGCCGCCATCCGCCAGGCGATCGATGCGGCCGGACACCCGGCCCTCCTCATGGTCGACACGATCTCGTCGCTCGCCTCGATCGACTATCGCCACGACGAATGGGGAGTCGATGTCACCGTGGCCGGCTCGCAGAAGGGCCTGATGCTGCCGCCGGGCCTGTCATTCAACGCCATCAGCAAGAAGGCGCTGGCGGGCCAGAAGACGGCAAGGCTGCCCCGCAGCTACTGGGACTGGGCGCCGATGCTGGCCGCTAACAAGACCGGCTATTTCCCCTACACGCCGGCGACGAACCTGCTCTACGGCCTGCACGAGGCCCTGGAAATGCTCCTGGAGGAAGGGCTCGACAACGTCTTCGCCCGGCACGACCGCCATGCCGAGGCGACGCGCAGCGCCGTGCGGGCCTGGGGGCTCGAGATCCTCTGTGCCGATCCGGCGGAATATTCGAGTGCGCTCACCGCGATCGTCATGCCCGCCGGCCACGATGCCGACGCCTTTCGCAAGGTGACTCTCGAGGCCTGCGACCTGTCGCTCGGCGCCGGCCTGTCGAAGTTGGCGGGCAAGGTCTTCCGCATCGGCCATCTCGGCAGCTTCAACGACCTGATGCTGATGGGCACGCTCTCTGGCGTCGAGATGGGCCTGAGCCTCGCAGGCGTGCCGCACGAGAAGGGCGGCGCGCAGGCGGCGATGGACTGCCTCGTGGCATCCCGCAGGCTCGCCGGCGACGCAGCCGACACGCGCTCCGTCGCCTGAGGCGACGGACGAACGATCGAGCGAAAATTCAGGCTTGCGACACGGAAACGGTTGGTGGAGCCGATCGGGATCGAACCGACGACCTCCTGAATGCCATTCAGGCGCTCTCCCAGCTGAGCTACGGCCCCGTCCACCGGTGCGCGGTAGGTAGGCAAAAGGCCGGGGGACTGCAAGTCAAATGTCGCCCCGGGCGGCCGGCAGGCTCACGGTGGCCCGAAGTCCGCCGCCTTCGCGGTTGGCCAGCATGACGTCGCCGCCATGGGCGCGCAGGATGGTCCGGGCGATGGCGAGGCCGAGGCCGGCGCCGCCGGTCTCGGGGCTGCGGCTGGCCTCGCCCCGGACGAAGGGGTCGAAGACCCGCTCCAGCAGATCCGCCGGCAGGCCCGGGCCGTCGTCGTCGATGGTGAGCGTGACGCGCTGGCCGTCGCTGGCGAGGGCGAGCCTGGCGCCGCCGCCATAGCGGACGGCGTTCTCGACGAGGTTGCGGAGCGCCCGCTTCAAGGCGAGCGGCCGGCAGCGCTGCACGATCCGGCCGCCCGTCAAAGGCTCCACCGACACGTCCGCGCCGAGATCGGCCTGGTCGGCGGCGAGGCTCTCGACCAGGGCGCCGAGATCGACCGCGGCGGTTGGCTCGTCGGCCGAGGTGCCGCGGGCGAGCAGGAGGCCGGCCTCGGTCAGCGCCTGCATCTCGTCGAGCGTCGCCAGCATGCGCTCCTGCAGTTCCGGGTCGTCGACCATCTCGGCGCGCAGGCGAAGCGTGGTGATGGGCGTGCGCAGGTCGTGGCTGACGGCGGCGAGCAGCCGCGTGCGCTCGGCCATGGCCCGGCCGATCCGCGCCTGCATGCGATTGAACGCGAGTGCCGTCCGGCGGATCTCGACCGGCCCCCGGTCGGCCGGCAGCTCGACCGGCTCGCCGCGCCCGACAGCGTCGGCGGCGGCCGCCAGGGCGGCCATCGGCCGAGTCAGGCGCCTGAGCCCGAGCACCGCGGCAAGGCTGACGGCAAGGGCAGCGGCAACCAGCGCCACGAGCGGTGCCAGGCCGAAGGCCGGGCGCTCGGGCGGCAGCAGCATGGCGGCGTTGAGCCAGCGCTCGGGCCCCACCTGGATCGCCACGAGCAGGCCCGGATCGGTCGGCTGCCTGGGCTCCACGCCGGCGTCGCGGAGCTGGCGATGCCAGCGCGGCATGCCGTGGGGCTGCCGGCCGATCTCGCCCATGGCGGTCAGCACCTCGTGGTCGCCCTCCCCTTCCAGGAAATCCTCGAGCTTGCGGGCAAGCCGGACGGCAGGCCCCGCGCCCTGCGCCTCGACCACCGCCTCTTCGGCCAGCCAGAAGCGCAGCCGGCGCGTGGAGAAGGCGCGCAGCGCCCGGCGCCGCTCGCCCGTCTCCGTGGTCTCGTCGACCAGACGGACGAGGGCCGCGGCGCGCTCCAGCACCTGCTCGCGGCCGATTGCCTCGATGGTGCTCTGCCGCTCGCCCTGGAGAATGGCGAAGGTGACGAGTTGCGCCAGGACCAGAGCGAGGAGCAGGATGGCGACGAGCTGGCCGGTCATGCTGCGCGGCCAGAGGCGGCTCATGCCGGCGCCACCCGCCCGGCGAAGCTGTAGCCGCCGCCCCAGTGGGTCTTGATCAGCAGCGGGTTCTTCGGGTCGCGCTCGAGCTTGCGGCGCAGCCGGCTCACCTGGTTGTCGACGCTGCGGTCGAAGGGCTGGGCCTCGCGACCGCGGGTCAGGTCGAGCAGCTGGTCGCGGCTGAGCACGAGGCCCGGATGCCGCAGGAGGGCCGTGAGGAGGAGATACTCGCCGGTGCTGAGCGGCACCGTCACCCCCTCCTCGTCGACCAGGTCGCGCGTTCCGGGGTCGAAGAGCCAGCGATCGAAGCGCACCCGGCCGGCCGTGGCCGGGGCGCCCGGCCGGTGCGGCAGGCTCTGCGCCCGGCGCAGCACGGCCTTGATCCGGGCCAGCAGCTCGCGCGGGGCGAAGGGCTTGGTGACATAGTCGTCGGCACCCATTTCGAGGCCGACGATCCGGTCGGTCTCCTCGGCCATGGCGGTGAGCAGGATGATCGGCAGGTTGCCCCGCGCGCGCAGCTCGCGGCAGAGCGCTAGCCCGTCCTCGCCCGGCATCATGACGTCGAGGATGACGAGGTCGATGGCCGCCCGGGCGAGCTCGCGCCGCGCCGCCTGGGCGCTGTCGGCCGTGGTGACGCGGTGCCCCTGTTTCTGCAGGTACTGGCGGAGCGCGTCACGCACGTCGCGCGTGTCGTCGACGACGAGGAGATGGGGTCCGTCACTCATGGTGACAGTCGGATAGGCCGGGCCGGCCGCCGGTGGACAGGGAAAAATGTCGCGGAATGTATCGGCCGCCGCCAGCCGGCACAGTCCGTGACCAAAGAGGGCCGAGCGCGACGAAGTTCAGCAACAGACCTCGGGTGATATGACCAGCGTAGTTGAGCCACCGAAGGAATCTCGATGATGAACAGAACCTTGATCCTCTCCTCGGCCATGCTCGGCCTGCTGGCGCTGGCCGGCGGCCAGGCGCTCGCCGATGGCGGGCGGGGCGGGGACTCCATGGGCGGCCGCCAGCTGCTGCAGGGCTTCGACCGGGACGGCGACGGCAGCTTCACCCAGGAGGATGTCGACGCGGTGCGCGCCGAGCGCCTGGCCGAGTTCGACGCCGATGGCGACGGCGCGCTCTCGCTCGCCGAGTACGAGGCGCTCTGGCTCGACGTCATGCGCGAGCGGATGGTGCGCGGCTTCCAGCGCCACGACCGCGACGGCGATGCCCTGGTCACGGTAGAGGAGTTCACCCTCACCACCGAAAACCTCGTGGAGCGCCACGATCGCGATGGCGACGGTGTGGTCACCAGCGACGAGCTCAAGCGGCGCCCGCACGGCGAAGGCCGGCGCGGCGGACAGCACCGCCGGCCGGCCCCGCCGGAAGGCAACGACCCGAACTAGCTGAGAAGACGGTAGTCGGGGCGGGCGGCGCTCAGCGCCGCCCCTCCTCCTCCTCGCCGTCGGAGTCCTTGTCGATGACGTCGCCGAGCGCGTCGTCGTCGCCAAGCTCGGACGCGTCCTCGATCAGCGCGTCCTCCTCCTCGTCGTCGTCCTCGGTCTCGACGACCTCGGGCTCGTCGGCCTCTTCCTCTTCGGTCTCGTCGACCTCGTCGACATCGTCCTCGGTGTCTTCGGTCTCGGCCTCGTCGACCTCTTCCTCCTCGGCGGCGGCCGCCGCCGGTGCGGCACGGGTCGCGGTGCGCGGCCGTCTGGCACGGGCGATGAGCTCGAGATCGAACACAGCGCCGCAGGCCGGGCAGGCGAGGTCGGCGGTCTTGCCGAAATCGTAGAAGCGGGCACCGCAGGCGAGGCAAGTGCGCTTGGTTCCAAGTTCCGGCTTGGGCAAGGCGGTCCCCAGTCATGATGGCAGGGATGAGGGCGACGCCCCTCGCATGGGGCGCCCTGGAGCGGGCAAGGCAATTGCCATGATCGCCCGGGGCTGTCAAAAGCAAATCGCGCGAGGCGATGGCGGCTCTGCCGCTCGCTCTCCGGAACATGGCCGGAGCGCCCGCGGGTCCGCCTGGCCGGGCTCGGCTCGTGCCCCGTCCCGCCAGCGATTTCGAGGACTTGACGATGCTGCTCCAGGCGGCCCCACATGGCGCCCTCACGGGTGAAGCCGTGGTTCCCGGCGACAAGTCGATGTCGCACCGGTCGCTCCTGTTCGCCGCCCTCGCCGTGGGCGAGAGCCACATCACCGGCCTGCTCGAGGGCGCCGACGTGATGGCGACGGCGGGCGCACTCCGCGCCCTCGGCGCCACCGTCGAGCGGCAGCGCGATGGCACCTGGTCGGTCCGGGGCTGCGGCGTCGCCGGGCTCGCCGAGCCCGCCGACGTGCTCGACCTCGGCAATGCCGGCACGGGTGCCCGGCTGCTCATGGGGCTGCTCGCCGGGCACGCCTTCACCACCTTCCTCTCCGGCGACGCCTCGCTGCGCTCGCGGCCGATGCGCCGCGTCACCGAGCCGCTGGTCGCCATGGGGGCCGCGGTGCTCGGTCGCAGCGGCGGCCGGCTGCCGCTCGCCATCACCGGCCGCAATGACCTCGTGCCGATCACCTGGCGCTCGCCCGTCGCCTCGGCGCAGATCAAGTCGGCCGTGCTGCTCGCCGGCCTGCACGCCCCGGGGCGGACCACCGTCGTCGAGCCCCTGCCGTCGCGCGACCACACGGAGCGCATGCTGGCCGCCATGGGGGCAAAAGTGACCAGCGAGGCCGGCGCCGACGGCAGCTGGACGGTGGCGATCGAGGGCGAGGCCGAGCTCGCGCCGCAGGATTTCCTCGTGCCGGCCGACCCCTCCTCCGCCGCCTTCCCGCTGGTGGCGGCCTTGGTGGCACCGGGCTCGTCGCTCACCTTGCCGGGCATCTCGGTCAACCCGCTGCGCACCGGCCTCCTGACGACGCTCCGCGAGATGGGTGCGAAGCTGGAGCTGGCCAACGAGCGGAGCGTCGCCGGCGAGCCCGTGGCCGACCTCCGCATCGAGGCGAGCCGCCTTCGCGCCGTCGACGTCCCGGCCGCACGCGCACCCTCGATGATCGACGAGTACCCGATCCTCGCCGTGGCCGCCGCCTTCGCCGAAGGCACCACCCGGATGCGCGGCCTCGCCGAGCTTCGGGTCAAGGAAAGCGACCGCCTCGTTCTCGTCGCCGAGGGCCTCGCCGCCTGCGGCGTCGAGGTCACCGTCGAGGGCGACGACCTCCTCGTCACCGGGCCGGTCGGCGCCACGCGGGCGGCCCGGATCGACGCCCATCACGACCACCGGATCGCCATGAGCTTCCTTGTCCTCGGCGGCCTCGGTGCGGCGCCGGTGACGGTGGCCGGGGCCGAGACCATCGAGACCAGCTTCCCGGGCTTCGCCGACCTCATGAACCGGCTCGGCGCCGGGCTCGTGGTGGTCGAGCCGTGAGCGGGGCGGTCGTCGTCGCCATCGACGGCCCGGCGGGCTCCGGCAAGAGCACGCTGGCGAAGCGGCTGGCGGCGACGACGGGTCTGCGGTTCCTCGACACGGGCCTGCTCTACCGCGCGGTCGCGGCCCGCCTCAGGGCCACTGGCGGCTCGCCCGGGGATGCTGTGGCAGCCGCCGCGGCGGCGCAGTCGATCGAGCCCGAGGGGCTCGATCCCGAGGCGCTGCACGGCGAGGGGATCGGCGGCGATGCCTCGAGGGTCGCGGTCATCCCCGAAGTGCGCGCGGCCCTGCTCGAGCTGCAGCGGCGCTTCGCCCGGACCCCGCCGGGTGCCGTGCTCGCCGGCCGCGACATCGGCACGGTCGTCTGCCCCGACGCGACCCTCAAGATCTTCGTCACCGCCTCGATCGAGGAGCGTGCCCGGCGCCGCTTCGAGGAGTTGCGGGCGCGCGGCGAAGCGCCTATACACGAGCGCGTTTTATTGGAGGTGGCCGAGCGTGATCGCCGCGACCGAGAGCGGGCGGTCGCGCCATTGTCCGTTGCCGAGGATGCGCTGGTGATCGATACCTCGACGCTCGACGTCGAGCAGTCGCACGCCGCGCTCGAGGCAGCCTACAGGGCACGCATCGGATCCAGCGCCAATCGAACGTCCTGGTAAACCCTAGCCCCGCCCGGCTTCGGCCGGCGGTCATGGAGCAAGAATGCAGGAAGCCATCGCGATCACCGAGGGCCCGTCACAGGCCGATTTCGCGTCGATGCTCGACGAGAGCCTGGGCGGCAGCTCGAAGCTGGAAGGCTCGGTGGTCAAGGGCACGGTCATCGCCCTCGACAACGAGGATGCGGTCGTCGATGTCGGCCTCAAGTCCGAAGGCCGCGTGCCCATCAAGGAATTCTCGACCCCCGGCCACCCCGTCGAGGTGAAGGTCGGCGACGAGGTCGAGGTCTATGTCGAGCGCTTCGAGAACCGCAGCGGCGAGGCCGTCCTCAGCCGCGAGAAAGCCCGCCGCGAGGAGAGCTGGAACCGGCTCGAGAAGGCGTTCAACGAGCAGGACAAGGTCGAGGGCGCCATTTTCGGCCGGGTCAAGGGCGGCTTCGCCGTCGACCTCGGCGGTGCCGTGGCCTTCCTGCCTGGCTCCCAGGTCGACATCCGCCCGGTGCGCGACGTCGCCCCGCTGGTCAACAAGCCCGAGCCCTTCCTCATCCTCAAGATGGACCGCCGCCGCGGCAATATCGTCGTCTCGCGCCGGGCCGTGCTCGAGGAGAGCCGGAAGGAGCAGCGCGACGAGCTGCTCGCCACCCTCTCCGAGGGCCAGGTGCTCGACGGCGTGGTCAAGAACATCACCGACTACGGCGCCTTCGTCGACCTCGGCGGCCTCGACGGCCTCCTGCACGTCACCGACATCTCCTGGAAGCGCGTCAACCACCCGACCGAGGTCCTGGGCGTCGGCGCCCAGGTCAAGGTGCAGGTCATCCGCTTCAACCGCGAGACCCAGCGCATCAGCCTCGGCATGAAGCAGCTCGAGGCCGATCCCTGGGAGGGCGTGGAGCTCAAGTACCCGGTCGGCACCAAGTTCAAGGGCACGGTGACCAACATCACCGACTACGGTGCCTTCGTCGAGCTGGAGCCCGGGGTCGAGGGTCTGGTCCACGTCTCCGAGATGAGCTGGACCAAGAAGAACGTCCACCCCGGCAAGATCGTCTCGACCAGCCAGGAAGTCGAGGTGATGGTGCTCGAGGTCGATCCCGAGAAGCGCCGCATCAGCCTTGGCCTGAAGCAGACCCTGGCCAACCCCTGGGATGCCTTCCTCGAGGCGCATCCCGTCGGCTCGACGGTCGAGGGCGAGATCCGCAACATCACCGAGTTCGGCCTCTTCGTCGGCGTCGACGGCGAGGTGGACGGCATGGTCCATCTCTCCGACATCGACTGGGAGAAGCCCGGCGAGGAAGCGGTCCAGGCCTTCAACAAGGGCGACGTGGTCAAGGCCGTGGTGCTCGATGTCGACATCGAGAAGGAGCGCATCAGCCTCGGCATGAAGCAGCTCTCGGACGACCCCTTCAAGGAGGCCACTTCCGGCATCAAGAAGGGCGACCGGGTCACCTGCACCGTCAAGGAGATCACCACGGGCGGCATCGAGGTCGAGACCTCGTCGGGTGCCGTCGGCTTCATCCGCAAGGCGGAGCTCAGCCGCGACCGCGACGAGCAGCGCCCCGAGCGCTACGCGGTCGGCGAGAAGCTGGATGCCCGGGTGACCAACATCGACGCCGCCAGCCGCCGGCTGACGCTCTCGGTGAAGGCGCTCGAGATCGCCGACGAGAAGCAGGCCATGGCCGAGTACGGCTCGTCCGACAGCGGCGCCAGCCTCGGCGACATCCTGGGCGCGGCGCTGCGCCAGAAGCAGGAAGAGGCAAAGACGGACGACGGCGACAAGTAACCGATCCGTTCCGTTTCACGCGACAGGGACGCCGCCGGGGGAAACCCCGGCGGCGTTTCCTTTTGGCCCGACCGCCGCCGCGCAACCGCGAATAAGGAGTTGACCCCTCCCCTTCGGCGCGTAGCGTGGGCTCAAGAAGAAGGAAAAGGGGAAACGCCATGCCGCTTCGCGCGGAGGGCAGCTCGGACACGATCGTCGACAAGTGCCTGCAACGGGGGCGGGCATTCCTCGAGCAATAGTTGCGGCACCGGTGCCGCGGCGCCGGCCGGCCTGATGAGTTCAGTCACGGGAGCGGGCGATGGCGAAGCCGGAAGAGCATTTCACCGAGGAGCACGATACCAGCTCCACGGCACACGAGGCCGAGCTCGATCGGGTCGGCAAGGAAGAGCACCAGCGCGCCGCCGCGCAGATCGAGCTCAGGAAGGCCATGGACAACGTCGTCGCCAGCAACAAGGCGCTGGTGACCGAGATCCAGACCCTCGTCAAGACGCTCAACACCCAGGTCTCGACCGAGGCGATGAAGCCCAAGGTCTCCGAGCACAAGGGTGTCGTCACCACCGACGAGACCACCGGCAAGACGGAACTCGCCGCGAAGGAGAAAAAGGTCGAGACGGTGCTCAGGAAGGCGGAGAACAACGACAAGGGCACCGGCAACGGTGCCGCCACGGAAGGCAAGCTCGGCAAGACGGCGGCCTTCTGCGCCATCGTCACCGCCGGCGGCCCGTTCATGCTCCAGGTCTTCCAGCTCTTTCGCGACGCAATGGACGGCAAGAACATCTCGGGAGCGCTCGGCGACGCCGTCAACGAGGCGGCGATCATGGCCCTGGCGCGGCAGTGGCAGGGCGAGACCGACCAGGACTACTGGAGCCATTTCGCCGACTACTTCCAGACCCACACCGCCGTCGTCAACACGGCGCATGCGGCCGGCGTCCAGCCGGAGCCGACCGGCGCCGATCTCGTCCTCATCCTCCACTATTCCTCGATCCTGAACCCGGTGCCGCTCACCGCCAACTTCACCTGGAGCACGGCCCAGGCGAAGGCGGACAAGGTCGAGGAGCTGAGGAAAGTCTACGACCCCTCGATCAGCGGCAAGGTCAACTTCATCAAGAGCCTCGCCAACATCAAGGTGAACGGCCAGCCCGTGCCGCGGGGCGTGCAGGCCAATCTCGGCGAGATCGCCGTGGCGGACGCGATCGGGTGAGCCGTCCCGGGCCCCTCGACGCCAGCGGATCGGGGTCATGACGCAATCGGCCCTCCACCAGTCCCTCGACGCGCTCGGCACCATCGCCTTCGTGCTGCCAGGCCCGTGGGGGCCGATCGCCAGCGCCGGCCTGCACCTCCTGGACGGATTCCTCGGCGGTATTCTCGATCCGGACCAGCCCGATCCGAACAAGCCGGTCCTCGACGCGATCGACAACCTCGCCAGGACGCTGGAGACCTTCCAGACCCGGAACAACATCCAGGAGAGCACGAACTACATCGCCAGCCTGCGCAGCTGGCTCGACGACGCCAGCGGCTATGACGACCTCGACAGCAACCCCACGACAATCCTGCGCGTCCTCGACAGCATCCACCAGGATCTGGACGGCCCGGTCAACAGGATCGACCAGGTCATCAACCACCTCGACATCACCGTGCCGGTGAACGCCAGCTACGAGGCCCTGTCCGAGGCCAAGATCTCGACGCTGATCGGCCTGCGCGTCTCGATGGCGGCGATCCTGAACTTCCGCGTGCTGCTGCGGCAGAAGCTCGTGACGCTCTACCGCGAGAGCAACCAGCAGCAGGACCAGGCGGACATGCTGAACCAGGCGCGCAATCTCGAGACCGACTTCGTGATGGCCCACACCTTCATCAAGAACCACATCGCGAGTAAGGCGGCGATCGGCGACATCGAGAGCCGCTGCGATGCGGTCAAGACGACGCTGCAGGCCATGGTCACGCCAGTTCTGCAGGGCGGTGATGCGCCCTCGGATTACCATCCGCACAATGCAGTCCAATATTCATTCATCGATACCTTGACCGGTAAGCCCTACAGCTATCCGAACAGCTACGTGGAGGGCGAGCCGTCGAAGATCACCATTATGGGCGCCGAAATGCAGGAATCACGGACCTGGACCCAGACGTACGACGCCAAGGGCGACGCCGATGCGGCGCGCGCCGCCTTCGTCGGCGCCATCGCCACCCGCCGCGACGCCTTCAAGACGGAAGCGCTCGAGAGTTTCAGGACGGCGAAGGCGATCATGGACCACACCATGGCCGACCCGGCTCCGCCCAGCACCAGGCCGGATGTCGACTACGACAACGACACGGAGTGGGCCGGGGCCTGGAAGTTCAAGGGCAAGCAGGTGCGCTATGCCGTGCTCTTCCAAGGTGCCACCTGCAACAGCCCAGCCTCGCCCGCTTCCGACTGGCACCGATGCGACGAGGACGACAGCTGCTGCCCCGCCGTCACCCTGCCGACCGACCCCTCCAAGCTCGCCATCGCCCGGATCGTCCATCGCGAGGTGGCGGACGACACCTCGGGCAACAATGCCGTCACCTACGTCATCCCCGTGCCGAACATGACCGCCGACACGCTGGTCGACCTCGCCCCGGTGAACGCGGACGACGTCGTCCCCAACGCGACGATCGCGCCGCTCGTCATGTCGTCGAGCTACAACGCGAACCAGGCCGGCCGCACCTGGCCCGACCCCTACCAGGTGCGCTACCGCTACGCCTATACCCGCATGATCGGCGGCGAGCCGGCGCAGTCGCTCGCCTTCAGCCCGTGGGCCGTGCCCAGGGACCGGGCCAATTACGACGTCGACGACGAGGGCTATTTCTACTGCCGCGGCCCCTACTACTCGCCGCAGATGCTGGTGCCGCTGATCGAGGGCTGCGGTCTGATCCTGCAGCGCCAGTTCAAGAACCAGGCGCTCGCCGTGATCAAGTCGCGCACGGCCAATGCCAGGGCTCCCGGCATGATCTACCTCGAGGACGACGAGGGGCCCTGAGCAGCTTTTTTCGAGTATCCCACCGGCAGAGGAGCCAGCCATGCCCGACGACCAGACCGTACCCATGGATGTCGATGAGGTCGAGTGCCCGGGCTACGACTACGTGATCGTCTACCTGGACGGCCGGCGCGAGTGCTACAATGGCAATCCGGACCATTCCGGCCTGGATTCGTGGACGGAGAACGGCCGCTATCTCATCGAGGGAACCGGCATGCCGGCCGCACCGACCGGCGGTGCTGCCGGCGACGGCGGCTGAAGCCCTGACCCGCCGCCGCCATCTCGAACCGGCGGCGGGTCGCTTGACGCTGCCGCCCGGCTTTGCCAAGCTCCCTCTGCAGCTTGCGGCCTCGGCCGGGTAGGAAGCGCCATGACCAAGTCGGACCTCATCAAGCGCCTCGCCGAGGCGAACCCGCACCTTTTCCTGCGCGACATCGAGCGGATCGTCTCGACCGTGTTCGACGGCATCGGCGACGCGCTGGCCGAGGGCGACCGGGTGGAGCTGCGCGGCTTCGGCGCCTTTTCCGTGCGCCCGCGTGGCGAACGGACCGGGCGCAACCCGCGCACCGGCGACGAGGTGCAGGTGCCGAGCAAGCTCGTGCCGTACTTCAAGACCGGCAAGGAGCTGCGCGAGAGGCTCAACAAGAACTGAACTGAATCCCCTCTTCATCACGAGGACCGCCCCCATGGCGAAACTCCTGCGAACCGTGGTCGGGCTGCTCGGCCTGCTCGTCATCGTTGTCTTCTCGGTCGCCAATCGCGGCATCGTCGACGTCAGCTTCTTCCCGCTGCCGATCCCGACGATCCCGCTGCCGGTCTATGCCGTCTTCCTGATCGGCATCTTCCTCGGCGCCATCATCGGCGGCCTGGCCTTGTGGCTCTCCGAGCACCGCATGCGCGCCGAGTGGCGCCAGCTCCGCCGCAAGGCGCGCGCCGAGGCGCACCAGCGGCAGCTCCGCGAGCAGGAGGAGGAGCGTGCCGCCGCCGAGCGCTCGCGCCAGCGCCAGGACGCCCTCGCCCTCGCCGCCCCCCGGCGCTGAGCGCAGCCTGGGCACGCCTGCCATGCTGCCGCTCCTCGACCGGGCGGCGGTCGACGCGGCCCTGCCCTTCCCGGAGCTGATCGAGGCGCTCCGCGCCGGCTTCGCCCTGGGCTGCGAGGCGCCGGTGCGCCACCACCACACCGTCCCCCGCCAGGATGCGCCGGACGCCACTTTGCTCATCATGCCGGCCTGGCAGCGGAGCCGCCGGCTCGGCGTCAAGGTCGTGCAGATCTCGCCCGGCAACGACGCGCTCGGCCTGCCGACCGTCGACGGGCTCTACCTCCTCTTCGAGGCCCATACCGGCCGGCCGCTCGCGGTGATGAACGGCCCGGCGATCACCGAGCGCCGCACCGCCGCCGCCTCGGCCCTGGCGGCGAGCTGCCTCGCCCGCGAGGATGCCCGCCATCACCTCGTGCTCGGCGCCGGTGCGGTCGCCGCCATGCTGGTCCCGGCCCACGCCGCCATCCGGCCGATCGAGCGCGTGACGCTCTGGAACCGGACGACCGCCCGGGCCGACAAGCTGGCCGAACGGCTGACCACGGAAGGCTTCGACGTCGCCGTCACGACCGACCTCGAAAAGGCCCTGGGCGAGGCCGACATCGTCTCGGCCGCCACGATGAGTGCGGTGCCGCTGGTCAAGGGCGAGCTCGTCCGCCCGGGCACCCATGTCGACCTGGTCGGCGCCTTCAACCGAACCTTGCGCGAGAGCGACGATGCGCTCATGGCGCGCGCCCGGCTCTTCGTCGACACCCGTGGCGGTGCGCTCGGCGAAGCCGGCGACATCGTCCAGGCGATCGCCAGCGGTGCGATCACCGAGGACGCCATAGCGGCCGATCTCGCCGAGCTCTGCCGCGGCGACCATCCGGGCCGCCGGACGGCCGACGAGGTGACGGTCTTCAAGTCGGTCGGCGCCGCGATCGAGGACCTCGTGGCGGCCGAGCTGGTCTACGCCCGAATCGAGCCTTGACCGCCCTTATCGTCGGCGGCGGCATCATGGGCCTCGCGGCGGCACGCTCGCTCGTGCAGGCCGGCCGCCAGGTCACCCTGGTCGAGCGCGGGCCCCTGCCCAACCCGCTCGCGTCCTCCATGGATCGCCACCGGCTCATCCGCTTCATGTACGGCCAGAGCCACGGCTACGCCGCCATGGTCGCCGAGGCCTACCCCGCCTGGGAGCGGCTCTGGGCGGATCTCGGCCGCATCCACTATGCTCCGACGGGCCAGCTCCTGGCCGGGCCGGCGGACGACCCCTGGGTGGCCGGCAGCCGCCGCTCGCTCGCTGCCCTGAACATCGCCATGGCCGAGCTCGACCGCCGCGCGATTCGCCGCCGTTTCCCGCTGGTCGACGCGGCGGCTACCGACTACGCCCTCTACTCGCCAACCGCCGGGGCCCTCCTCGCCGACCGGATCTGCCAGGACCTCGCGGCCTGGCTCGGCGAAGCCGGCGTCGAGCTCCGCCCGGGAACGGAAGTCCGCGAGATCGACCCGGCCCGCGGCCAGGTACGCCTCGCCGACGGCACGCAGCTACAGGGCGAGCCCCTCGTCGTCACTGCCGGCGTCTGGACCAGCCGTCTCCTGCCGGCGCTCGCACCTCGCCTCACCCCGTCGCGCCAGGCCGTGCTCTATGTCGACCCACCACCCGCCCTCGCCGGCTTGTGGCAGACCACCACTATGCTCACCGACGTGCTGACCGGCGAGGCGTCGAGCGTCTTCTACGCCGTCCCGCCGGTCGGCGGCACCGCGATCAAGTTCGGCGACCACTGCTTCTCGAAGAGCGGCGACGTCGATGCCGACCGCACCGCCACGAAGGACGAGATCGCCCGCGTCATGGCAGCCGCCAGGCGCCGCCTCCGCGATGCCGATGCCTACCGCATCACCGAGGCCCGGACCTGCTTCTACACGCTGAGCCCGGAGGAGCGCTTCATCGCCGAGGCCACCGGCCCCACCATCACGCTCGCCGGCTTCTCCGGCCACGGCTTCAAGTTCGGCCCGCTCATCGGCGAGCGCCTCGCCGAGGTGATCGCCGGCCGGCTGGATTTTCCGACGTTCCGCAACTGGCTCGCCGGCACCCCGGTCGAGGCCGCCTGACGATGCTCGGCTTCCTCGGCCGCTTCGGCAGGGCGGAAGGCCTGCGCCAGCTCGATACCGCGCTGCGCGCCGTCGACCTCCACCCGGCTCTGGTGCCGGAAGCCGTCAAGCTCACCACGCTGCGCCAGCTCCGGCAGGCTACGGGCACGAAGCCCCAGCCCGCCGACTTCGCCGCCGCCGCCGAGCTCCTCGCCTATTGCATGACCGGCCCCGAAACCTTCGCCCAGGCCACCGACGCGACGCTCACCGCCGCCGTCGAAGCCCGCATCGAAGCCGCGATCCAGTCCGGCGACAGCCTCGACGCCCGCCTCGTCCTCCTCACCCTCCACGCCGGCCTCACCCAGCCTGAAGTGGTGGCAAGGTTCGGGCTGGAGACAGGCTGAGCGGCGCTTCCTCGATACCCGATTCCTGCCGAGCACCGATCAAGACGATGAGGCGTTTGCCGTGCCCTGAGTTTCATCAGAGGCTTCAGATGCCATCACCTCGGCTCTTTCCGCGACCTCGACCAGAGGTGGCTCGGGCTCGGTGCCACTATCCTCCTTACGGAGCCGAGGAGGCGGCACGACGTACGCGCGGAGATGCTGGCCGACCTGATCATAGAAATAGGGGACGGCCTGCTCCAGTTGCTCGATGAATGTCTTGCTGCCGATGAACTTGCCGGCCAGATCGCGAACCAAAATGACTTCGAACTGCGAAGGCACCGCCCGATTGTCGGCCTCAATGGCTGACGGATCCTCTCGAAGTTGGGCGAGTTCGGCCTGGGTTGGTGGCGCACGGCCCGGCCAGTAGGCGCGTACGTGCAAGCCTTCCGGCCGGGATTTCGTGAGCTGACGGATGAGCCATGTCACTCTGCTGCTTGTTCTGCTCTTGTCGCGTGGTGCAGCAAGCGTCATGGAAATTGAGAGGCTGCGGCGAGCTAGGTTGGCGACGACAGCAATCGGCGCCGCCGCGTTTGGCACGCTGAGGGAGCAGTTCAGCTCATGCCGTTCCGCCAGCAATCCACCATCGTCCCGGACACGTTGTGCTGGATCGTCGGTATGTGCCCTGCTCAACCTCGTTTGGACAGGACGACCAATCTTCCTCGTCAACAGCAAGCAGAGATCACGAACCTCCTGATGCCAAGCGGCGACAGAATTCTCTACCATCGCCGCCGACTTGTTGAGTTTAGCACCGGCCTGAATCTGAGCATTCAGCTCTCGCCATTCCGGGTTCATCCGATCGAATGTCGAAACCCCGACCGATGGATGAGAAAAATATCGCACCATTTCTGCTAAAATAAATCGCTGCTCCGAGTGGTCAAATTCATTATTAAGTATCAACATCGCATGGGTTAGTAAATACATCCACGACCAGTGAAACAGAGAAACGCCACGCAGCGCATTCTTCGGAATTACCGCCGGCGAATGATTGGCAAAAGCAACAAACTGATTGGATATGGTCAGAACTGCATCAATCTTGTGGGCTCGGGCGAGGTTAAGGTATTTGACAAGCTGCTCGTTGTCGAGTTCGGCTCGACCAATTTTTGCTTCTACCAAGCATCGCCACGATCGACCTCGCCCTCCATCAAGTATCATCAGACCATCCGGTCGAATCTTTGGCGCGGCGGCGGTTTCCTTGAACACTATCTCGGTAAAGCAATCGAGGTTGGTTCGAGTGCCTACTCGTTGCTCCAACGACCCGAGCATCTCGCGGGCAAAAGTAGGCACACTCATCAGCGTGGCCAGGAGAATCGAAGCTGCCCGACCTTCCTTGCTTACGTCTGCTGCAACCGGGATCAATCGTGCCTTTTCGCCGGATGCCAGATATTCTGGAATGCTCATCATTTTCGCCCCCTGTTGAAACACGCTCATCTTCGTGCGGGGAAGTTACTTAGGCAAGCTACATTGAGCCCCGCTGCGGTCGGCGAGACTTGTGTGTTCCTTGGACGGTCCGCTAGGAAAAGGAGCAAACGCGGCTACGGACGAACGCGCGTAATCTTTCAAAGGAAATGGCTGGAGGTTAGGGAAGCATGGAGAATGTAGCTGCGGACAAAAACGACCCGCTCGCCCGGCAGCGGCTGGACGGCAAGGTCGTCTGTGTCACTGGCGGGGCCTCCGGCATCGGCGCCGCCGCCGCCCGGCTGATGGCAGCCGCTGGCGCCCGGGTCGTGATTCTCGATCGTGACGCTGCCGCGGCCGAAGCGACGGCCCGAGAGATCGGTGGCGGGTGCGAGGCGATGGCGCTCGATGTCGCCAGCGAGGCCGAGATCGACCAAGTGCTGGCCGACATCGCCGCCCGGCACGGGCGGATCGACGTGATGGTCGCCAATGCCGGGATCAACATCCGCCGGACCGCCGTCGAGTGCTCGCTCGACGACTGGAACGCCGTGCTGCAGGTCAACCTGACGGGCGTCTTCCTCTCGTCCCGGGCTGCCGCCCGGCACATGCCCGAGAAGGGCGGTGCCGTGGTCGTCACCGCCTCCATCATGAGCTTCTCGGGCGGCGGCGCCTACCCCAACATCTCCTACGCCACGACCAAGGGTGCGCTGGTCAACCTCGTCCGCAGCATGGCCGTTGAATGGGCGCCCCGGAACATCCGGGTCAATGCCGTGGCCCCGACCTGGACGAAGACACCGTTCATCAAGCCGCTCATGGACAATGCCGAGCTGACGGCGAAGCTGGAGGCGCTCACCCCGATGGGCCGGCTGGCCGAGCCCCTGGAGGTCGCCCACGCCATGCTCTTCCTCGCCAGCGACGCCGCCTCCATGGTCACCGGCCACACCCTCGCCGTGGATGGCGGCTTCCTGGCGCAGTAGGCTCCTACTCGGTCGCGACCGGACCGCCGATCCCCACCCGGATCACCCGGTTGGTGCTGCTCTGGTGGATGAGGAGGTCGCCCGCACTGGTCGGCCGCATGTGGCGGACGATGCCGGCATAGATGTTGCCCGACGGGATCGGCCAGCTCTGGAAGGTCTCGGTCGCCGGGTCGAAGCGGACGAGCACGTCCGGCCGCATGCCGGATTCGTTGTACCAGACGATGTCGTCGATCACCGCGATGGCATAGGGATGCGAGCGCGGGCCGCTCGGCGAATCCCATTCCTGCACCTCGCCGGTCGCGGGATCGAGCCGGCCGATGCGGCCCTGCGACGAGTTCACGTACCAGATGGCCCCGTCGCTGGCGAAGTCGAGGCGGCGGACGGTGGTCTCCGGGTCGGGCAGCTCGAACTCGGTGACCTCCATGGTCACGGGATCGATCCGCAGGAGCTGGTTGCTGCCATTGGCGGCGACCCAGGGCACGCCCTCGGCGCTAAGCTTGATGCCGTAGGGGCGCGTGCCGGGAGTCGGTGCCGTGATCAGGTCGATGGCCCCCGTCTCCGGCACGAGGCGGCCGATCATGTTGCTGCCCTGAAGCGTGAACCAGACCGTGCCGTTGGCATCGACGATGGCGGAGTGGGGATCGCGGGCGTTCGGGTCGGGCATCTTGTAGATCGTGGTCTCGCCCGTCGCTGGGTCGAGCCGGCCCATCGTGCCGTTGCCGTTGCCGGTGAACCAGATACCGCCCTCTGCATCGACGGTGACGGTATGCGCCTTCGTGCCGGGTGGCAGGGCGTATTCGCGGATCTCGCCGGTCGCAGGATCGACCCGGACCGCGAGGTCGGCCCACATGCCGGACCACCAGATCGAGCCGTCCGGCGCCTCCACCGGATCGCGCGAGCGCTGGCCGAGCGTCGGTGCCACCCATTCCTCGAAGGTGATCTGGAATTCGCCCGGGACCAGGTTGGGCTTGCGGCGGTCATTGGGCGGGAACTGCGCCGCCAGATAGGCGGTGATCTCGTCGAGCTCGGCCGTGCCCTCGAGATTGATCATGGTGGCGATGAGCTCGCGCCACTCCGGCTCGGTGTAGCCGGAGCTGTTCAGGATCTGGTTGACCTGATGACAGCCCGTGCAGACCCCCTCCACGAGGTCATGCCCCGGCGCTTCCGGCAGGGCCTTCTGGCCCAGGGCGGCGCCGCCCGGCAAGAGGACGATCGTGGCCAGCGCCGTGGACCTCGCAAGCTGTACCAATCGGGACATCATCTGCCTCCCAGCAATATGACCGCAGGCCATGAGAATGGCGCGATCCAAGCACCGGTCAAGAGAAGCATGCGACGACGACCATGCCCCCATTTCCGCAGCGCCGCTGTCGCGTGTAATGCGACAGCGGCCTCGGGTTGTCGCATCTTCCGCGACAGCCCGGCGGCAGGTGTCGCGGAATCTGCGACAGTCGAACCCGAGCTGTCGCGGAATCCGCGACAGTTCGATGACCATTGTCGCATCATCCGCGACAGTTGAGGGCAAACAAACCCACGGAATCGACGAACGAACCCGCCGATTCGACGAGCGAACCCGAGAAATCGACGAACAAACCCGAGGTCGAGCAAACGAACCCGGGACCCGATAACCTGCTGTTCTTGCGCACGAAATCAGCCCCGGCAGCGTCCGGACGGACGATCGGGGACCCGAATAGGGCGAAATTGCCGAACGAACCGAAGCAGTCCTTGCCTGCCGAGCCCGATCATGATAGGAATAATATCAGACGTCGTCGCTCGCAGCCTCATCCGGCACCACGACGGGCAGCGCCTCGGGCATGATCTCGATGTCGAGCGGAGTCTGGCCGACCAGCTCGCCGTCGATATTGGCGCGGCGCGGACGCGAGGTGGCGATGCTGATATGCCGGCCCTGGAGGCGGAACGCCCGGTCGGTTTCGGCCCCCTCGATCTTGAGGCTCGCCATGATTTGCATCAGGCGGAAGACCGGGCCGTCACGCAGCGCATAGAGGTCGAGCAGGCCGTCGGTAATGGTGCCCTCCGGCCGGGGCTCGAGCCCGCCGCCGTGGAACCGGCCGTTGACAACGGCGACGTGGATGAAGCGCCCGCGATGGGTGGCGCCGTCGCAGGTGATGTGTACGGTGAAGGGATGGATGCGGCGCCAGGCGGCATAGAGGACCCGCGGATAGTTCAGGACACCCAGGAGCCGCTTGGCCAGTCCCTGGTGCTTCGCGGCGACGGCGGCGCCGAGGCCGATGCTCACGGCGTTCAGCACCGGCCGGCCATTGGCCGAGGCGATGTCGATGCGGCACACCCTGCCCCCAGCCACGAGCCGGAGCTGGTCCTCCTGGCCGGTCGGCAGGCGGAGATTGCGGGCGAGGTCGTTGGCGGTGCCGAGCGGCAGCACCGCCAGGGGCTTCTGCACCTCGAGCAGGGCCGGCAGGGCGGCGGCGATGGAGCCGTCGCCACCGGCGATGGCGATGCGGTCCACCGTCCGCCCGGTCGTGCGGATCGTCTCTAGCAGCGCCTCGATACCGTCCGGCTCGGCGAAGACGACCTCGAGCCCCTGCTCGGCGAGCGGCGCCACGAAGTCGGCGGCATCCTCCCCGTTGCGCGCCCGGGGATTGGCGAGAAGAAGGAGGCGGCGCGGGCGCGTCGCGGCGGGGGCGGGTTCGGTCATCGGGCAAAGGTTCCGGAGAGCGCGGCCTCGTCGCCGGCGCTGGCATCCATGTCCAGAACGTCGGGCGCGGCGCTGCGTTCCACCGGCTCGACGGATGACCGCGGCGGCCTCAACCGGCGCTGCCGGGCAGCTCGGCCAGCCGCACCTGGTCCCGCCCGCCCTGCTTCGCCGCATAGAGCGCCCGGTCGGCCGCCGCCAGGAGATGCTCGAGGTCCCGGCCGTGGTCGGGGCAGATCGCGGCACCGATCGAGATGGTGACCGGCGGCAGGTTCTGCCCGTCGACCCGCGCCGCCACGGCGGCGACGCCCTGGCGCAGGCGCTCGAGCTGCTGGGCCAGCGCCGCGTGGTCGTGTCCCTGGACCAGGAGCAGGAATTCCTCGCCACCATAGCGGAAGAGCCAGTCGCCGAGCCGGACGCTGGCCTGCAGGAAGCCGGCCACGGCGACCAGCGCCGCGTCGCCGCCCTGATGCCCGTGGCGGTCGTTGAAGGTCTTGAAGTGGTCGATGTCGACCATGGCAAGCGCGATCTCGTGGCCGGCGCGCAAGGCCTGGGCGACCTCCTTCGGCGCCACCACGTCGAGATAGCGGCGATTGAAGAGGCCGGTGAGCGGATCGCGGATCGACTGCTCCTTCAGCACCTCGCGGATGCGCAGGCTGGCCAGGGTGAGGCCGAGCTGCTGCCCCAGCATGGCGGCCAGACGCTCCACCGAGCCCGCCGTCTCCTCCGCCGCGGTGCCATCGGCCGACGGCTGGGCGACGAGGCTGAGCAGGCCCAGCGTCTCGCCATGAGCGGCGAGCGGAATGCAGAGCGTCGGCGTGTCCTGCCGGGCGAGCGCCGCCCGGAGATGCGGGCATGGGGGCTCCGCCGAGCCCGGGCCGTGCCGCACCACCCGGCCGTGTGCGAGTGCCCGGCAGTCGTCCGCCACGAGCTCTTCGGGCTGGTCGAGGCCACCCCAGGCGGCGAGGCGCCAGAGCCCGTCACCCGCCACCGTCCGGCCATGAACGGCGCCGGCATGGCCCGGGAAGAGCGGCTCGAGCAGCGGGCCCAGAACGGCCGGCAGCTCGCCGAGCGACTCGCAGCTCTGCAGGGAGGTGCTGGCCACGGCGAGCTGGGCGATCTCGTTGCGCTCGGTGCGCAGCTCGGCAAGGTTGGTGCCGAGCTCGTCGGCATAGGCCTTGAGCTTCCGGTTGTAGGCGATGCGGTCGACGACCTCACGCCGCATGAAGCCGAAAAGCGCCACGACCAGGGCGGCCGACACGGCGAGGAAGACGACGAAGGCCGCGAAGGCGTGGAAGCGGGCCTCCTCCCAGTCGGCACGGCGGGTCTCGAGCGTCGTGCCCTCGACACTCTGCAGCTCGCCAACCACGTCGCGGAGCTCGTCGAGCGTGCCGAGCTGGTGGTTGTCCCGGACCAGGCGGCGGGCCGCCTCGGAGCCCTCCAGCCGGCGGACGGCCAGGGTCTCCGACAGCTCCTGGAAACGCTCCGCCACCAGCGCCTGGACGCTGGCGAGCCGCTGCATCTGCGGCGCATCCGACTGCAGGAGCGGGCCGATCCTCGCCAGCAGCTGCTCCGCCTGCTGCAGCGACTCGTTGTACGGCTCGAGATGGCTCTCCTCGTCGGTCAGGATGAAGCCGCGATGGCTCGATTCGGCGCGGAGCAGCACCGTCAGCATCTCGGAAAGGAGCTGGCGGGCATCGACGCTTTCCGCCACGTCGCGCGTCGCGGCCGTCAGCCGGACATGGCTGTTGTAGAAAAGAAGGCCGTTGGCCAGCAGCACGACCGCCGTCACGGCGAGAGCGACACCGCTGCGCAACCGGAAGGTCCCGCCCTTGAACCACATGCTCGACCAAGCTGCGACCAGGCTCTGACGTGTCACCAGCATCGCCACCAGTCGGCGGCGGCTGCGCCTGAATCTGAAGTCGAAACGTCGGTTGCCGCATCCCGACACTCGCCGAGTCCAGAAGGCAGGGCAAGCCCGAATTGGCTACTTGCGCCCGCCAGGCGGGCCGCGGACAATCACCCCGGTTGCGACCTTCCGGCCCGGCAGCCCGGGCTGCCGGCCGGCTGAGCCTCGAGTCGCCGGCAGGGCGGTTCACCGCGGGGCGAAACTGCCGAAGCAAGACCGCCAATGGCGATCCATCTCGACCATATAGTTCCTCTCGGTCGCACCATGGCCGAATATGTCGGCATGTTCGGCCTTGCGCCGACCGACCACGGCCGCACGATTCTCGGCTGCGGCGACGGCCCGGCGGGTTTCAATGCGGAGTGGAGCTCCGAAGGCGGGCGAGTGATCTCCGTCGATCCCCTCTACCGCCACGCTGCGCCGGCCATTCGCCGAAGGATCGAAGCCACCTTCGCCGACATGGCGGCGCAGGTCGGCGCCAACCGGAAGCTCTTCGTCTGGCGCAACATCCCGTCCGTCGAGGCGTGGCGGCGCATGCGCCGACAGGCCATGGAGCGGTTCCTCGCCGACTACGCGGGGCCCAGCGCTCCTGGCCGCTACGTCGCGGGCGAGCTGCCGCACCTGCCCTTCGCCGACGCCTCCTTCGATCTCGCACTTTGCTCGCATCTCCTCTTTCTCTACAGCGAGCAGCTGTCTTGCGCCTTTCATCTCGGGTCGATGCTGGAGCTGCTCAGGGTGGCGCGGGAGGTCCGCGTCTTTCCGCTCCTGACCCTGGCCATGGAGCCCTCGCCGCATCTGTCGCAGCTGATCGAGGCATTGGCAGACGCCGGATTCCGGGTCGGCGTGGAGCGGGTTCCTTACGAGTTCCAGCGTGGCGGCAACGAGATGCTGCGGGT
>JAUIID010000040.1 GCA_030431615.1 Alphaproteobacteria bacterium | reverse complement strand
GCATGAAGTCGTCGAACGCCGCCAGCACCGTGGTGTTGCCGCGCTGCTCGACATACTTGAAGGGACCGGTGCCGTTCGGCCGCTCCTGCAGGACGGTCGGATCGGCGATGTCGTCCTTCGACATGATCGGCAGGAAGCCGGCGAGGAAATAGAAGGCCGATGCCGGATAGTCGCCGATCCCGGTGTGGACGCGGGCGGTCAGCCGATCGACCACCTCGACCTCGCACGGCCCCGGGTACCAGGCCGCCGGGCGGCCGGGCTGCGAGGCGTATTCGAAGGTCGCCTTGACGTCCTCGGCGGTGAAGGGTGCCCCGTTGTGGAAGGTAACGCCGTCACGCAGCTTGTACTCGATGGTGTGGAGGTCCAGCACCTCCTGGCTGGTGGCCAGCTCGAAGACGATCTCGTCCGGGTTCTCCGGGCGCATCGGGGTCTGGAAGAGCTTGCCGAAGACGAAGCCCTCGAAATTGATCTGGGCGAGCGTCGTGTGGCTCGTCGGGTCCCAGTTGCCGGTGACCGGCTCGGCGCTGGCGAAGATCATGTGGTTGCGCGCCTGGCCGTAGGCCCGCTTGATGTAGGGTGCGGGGAAGGCCGCGAGCCCGCCTGCCGCGGCCATGCCGCCGAGCACCCGGCGACGATTGGACCGAAGGCGCGCCTTGCCGGGAATCACGAGACTCGACATGAGGGTGGACCCTTCCTGCTTGTTGCGGTTTCGTGCCTGGGCGACCGACCAGTGACAGGCCGACGCTATTTGACACTTGCCCGAGGCGTCAACGACTTTTAGGGATCAAACGGTCAAATCCCACAGAAACGGGCAACGAGCCCAAGCGGGCACGACGAGATCGAGCGAGGCGGGAGCAGGCATGGCGCGGCCGGACGACACCCATCGGGAACTGCACGAGCGGCTTGCCCTGTTCTCCACCTTCGGCGCCACGGAAGCCGGCGGCATCCATCGGCCCGAGGCGACCGCCGCCAATGGCGAGGCCCGGGACGCGCTGGTCGGCTGGCTGCGCGAGACCGGCTTCGAGGTGCGCGTGGACGCCATCGGCAACATCTTCGGCCTCGCCGAAATCGCCGGCCCCGAGGCGCCCTGGCTCCTTACCGGCTCGCATATCGACAGCCAGCCGAATGGCGGGCGGCTGGATGGCACCTACGGCGTCATCGCCTCGGTCATCGCCGCACGCGACCTGCGCGACCGGCTCGACGCACCCTTGATGAACCTCGCCGTCGTCGCCTGGACCAACGAGGAGGGCGCGCGCTTCCAGCCGAGCGTGCTCGGCTCGCAGGCCTATGCGGGGGTGATCGACACCGACTGGGCGCTGGCGAGGCAGGACCGGGACGGCATCACTGTCAGGGCGGCGCTCGAGGCCATCGGCCATCTCGGCACCGACCAGCCGGCGCCGCGCCCGGTCGCCTATGTCGAGCTGCACATCGAATGCGGCCCGCTTCTCGAACGCGCCGGAAGGCGCCTCGCCGCCTTCGATCGCTGGTGGGGCTGCCGCAAGCTGGAGATCCGCTTCGAGGGCGTGCCGGCGCACACTGGGCCGACACCCATGGCCGAGCGCCGGGACGCGCTCCTCGCCGCCGCGGGCGTCATCACCGGGCTCCGCCGGCTGGTCGAGACGGCCCCGCCGGGCGAGCTGCACACCTCGGTCGGGCGGATCGAGACCCTACCCAATTCGCCCAACGTCGTGCCTTCGTCCGTGACCATCTTCGCCGAGCTGCGCTCCGCCGACCCGGCCGTACTGGAGACCGCCTTCAGCCAGACCGAGGCGCTGATCGCGGCCGAAGCCGAGAGCGCCGGCGTCGGCTGGTCCTTCGTCCGCGACGAGCTCCGCCGCCCTGGCCGCTTTGCCCCGGGCCTGCAGCGCCTCGCCAGCGAGGTGGCGGAAGGGCTGGGCGGGCCGGCCATGCGGCTGGACACCATCGCCGCGCACGATGCCGTGCCCGTCGCCAGGCTCTGCCCCTCGATCGTCGTGGCGACGCCGAGCATCGGCGGCATCTGCCATTCGCCGCTCGAGGACACGAAGCCGGAGGACCTGGCCCTCGGCCTCGACCTCTTGACCGGCATGCTCGAACGGCTGCTGGTCGAAGGGCCCGCCCTCGCCCATGCCGGGGAGACGACACCATGAGCAACAGGGACGCGATGGCCGCGGCCAGGGCACTCGTCGCCACCGTGCCGGGCTGGGGCGGGCGCGAGATCACGTTCCGCCCGGGCGTCGTGCCGATGGCCTCGCCCATGAACCAGGGCGTCGACGCGACGGCGCTGCGCGCCCGGGACACGGCATCGGGCGAGAGCCTCTGGGTCAAGATCGCCGATGCCGATGCCGCCCTCTTCGCCGACCCCGCCAGCGTCGTGGCCGCCGCGCGCGAAGCGGGTGCCCGCGGGATCGGCCCCGAGGTGCTCGCCGCCGATCCACGGACCGGCGACCTCGTCATGCGGGACCTTGCCGCCTCGCATCGGGTCGCCACCCTGAATCGCCTCGCCGAGCCCGCCATCCGCGATGCCGTGCTGGCCGCGAAGCGTGCCTTCCAGGCAGGACCACCCTTGCCGCGGACGCTGGGGGTCTTCGACCAGATCGAGGACCTGCTCCGGCGTGCCGGCGAAGCAGGCGTGGCGCTGCCCCAGGACCAGGCCTGGCTCCTCGACAACTGCCGCAGCGTCGCCGGTGCCATCCGGGCCGCCGGCATCGACACCATGCCGGCGCATGGCGACGGCAATGCCAGCAACGTCATGATCGACGAGGCCGGCGGCGTCCGCCTCGTCGATTTCGACCTCGCCGCCAATCGCGACCCGTTCGAGGATCTCGGCAGCTTCCTCGTCGAGGCGCACGCCTTCGACCCGGCCGCCAGAGAGAGCTTCGAGGCGTTCCACGGCAGGTTCGACGAGCGCCTCTTCAACCGGGCCCGCCTCTACGGCGTCGCCGACGACCTGCGCTGGGGACTGATCGGCGCCATCCTCGCGAGGACCTCGGCGAGGACCGACCTCGAGTTCCTCAAATATGCCGAATGGCGCTTCCTGCGCTGCCGCATGGCGATGCGCGACCAGCGCTTCGAGGAACGGGTCCGGAGGGTCTGACATGAGCGAGAGAACCCTGGGCGAAGCGGAGACCGACGAGGAGCGGGCCGTCGAAGCCGCCATCGCCAGAGTGCCGGCCTGGCGGGGCAAGGGTGCCAGCTATGCCCGGATGATCGGCGGCATCTCCAACAGCAACTGGCGGATCGCGGTCGCGGGTGACGAGCGCCGCTACTTCCTGAAGATACCGGGTGCCGGGACCGAGATGTTCGTCGACCGCGAGGCCGCCAACGAGGCGGCCCGGCTGGCGCACGCGAAAGGGCTCGGGCCCGAGGTGGTGCATTTCGATGCGGCAAGCGGGCTCGAGGTGGCCGAGCTGCTCGAAGGCTATCGCGCCTGCACCAATGCCGATTTCCAGGCGGAGGCGATCCAGCTCGCCGCAGTCGACTGCTACCGCCAGTTCCACGCCGGCGAGGGGCTGGGCCTGACCAAGACGATCTTCGACATGATCGACGAGCATATCGAGCAGGTGGCCGAGCTCGGCGGCAGCCTGCCCGAGGACTGGCCCTGGCTGCAGCGGCTCTACGGCAATGCCCGGGCCGCCTTCCTGGCCGCCGGCCTCGACCTGGTACCCTGCTTCAACGACCCGATGCCCGGCAATTTCCTGGTGAAGCCGGGAGCACCGATGAAGCTCGTCGACTACGAGTTCGCTTCGATGAACGAGCGCTCCTACGAGCTCGGCGTCTGGCTCGGCGAGATGTTCCTCACCGAGGACACGGCCGCCAGGCTGCTCGAGGCCTATGCCGGCTCACTCCGCCCGGAACTGGTCGCCCGCGTCGCCGTCATGCGGGCCCTCGCCGACGTCAAGTGGGCCACCTGGGCCATGGTCCAGGAGCAGATCTCGGAACTCGACTTCGACTATCACAAATACGGTGCGTGGAAATATCTCCGCGCCCGCTCGATCATGCACGATTTCCGCTGGGAAGCCTGGCTCCGCGCCTTGTAGCAGCCCGACGGGCTCACCCCTGCGCTCGAGCCCCGGACGGTCGATCGAAGGCTTCCGCCATCGCTTCGGCAAGGTTCTGCGCGCGGAACGGCTTCTTCAGCCGGCGCGCTCCCCGGAGCACCGGCGAGTCGCTCGGGTTGCTGGCGTAGCCGGTGAGCAGAATGAACGGGATTTCCAGCCGCAGCAGCTCCTCCGCGATCGGCAACGCCGTTCGACCCGCGAGGTTGAGGTCGAGAAACACGCCGTCGAGCCGGTCGTCGCCGGCGATCGCGGCGAGTGCCGCCTCGATGGTGGCGACGCTGCCAACGACCTCGCAGTGCAGGTCCTCCAGGATCGATTCGATCTCCATCGCGATGAGCGCCTCGTCCTCCACGACGAGGATGCGCTGCCCCGCCAGCCTCGCGTGATCCTGCCCCATGGCTCAGGCCGCCTTGTCGGTTGTGGGTCGCCACGGAAAGCTCACCTCGCAGACGAGCCCCTCGGGTCTGAAGTCCAGCTTCGCCGAACCGCCGAGATCATGCCTGGCGCCGTGCTCGATCAGGCGCGTGCCGAAGCCTCGTCTTTCAGGGGGTACGACGGCGGGCCCGCCCGCCTCCTTCCAGACGAGGCCGACCCTGGACCGTACCCCGTCCAGCCGCCATGACACGTCGAGGTGGCCGTCGGGCGCCGAGAGCGCGCCATACTTCACGGCGTTGGTGGCGAGCTCGTGGAGGATCATCACGAGCGCCGTGCCGACCTGTGCCCGAAGCGCGATCTCCGCCCCGTCCATCGAAACCGACCCCTGGCGGCGATAGGGCTCGAGAATGCGGCGCACCAGATCGCCCATCCGGACGTCACCCCAGTCCTCCTTGACCAGCAGGTCGTGCGCCTCGGCGAGCGCATGCAACCGGCCTTCGAATGCCGTTGCGAAAACCTCAACGGAGGAAGTCTGCCGGATCGTCTGGGAAGCGATCGAATGCACCATCGCCAGCGTGTTCTTCACCCGATGATTGAGTTCACTGATCAGGATCTCGCGTCGATCCGCGGCTACTGCCCGCGCGCTGACGTCCTCGATCACGAGCAGGATCCGGCGTGATCCCTCATTCGGCAGCTCGAGGCGGCGGGCATTCAGGAGCATGGTCCGCTGGCCGAGCCTCTCGAAATCGTGCTCGACCTTGAAGTCGACGACCTGATCACCTTCGGCCAGGGTCTCCTCCAGGAGATCGCGCAGTGCCGGAATGTCCCACTGCCCGTTGCCCAGCTCGTAGATCAGACGTCCCGAGGTGGCGTCCTCCGCCACCTCGAAGAGCTCGTTGAAGACCGCATTGGCCGAGATGACGCGAAGCTCGCCATCGAGGATCAAAAGCGGCTGCCGCAGGGTCGCGACGATCGCTTCGGCATAGATCCGCGCGTCGTCGATCGCATCCGCGGCACGTTTGCGTTCGGTGATGTCGGTGAAGGTGATGACGACACCGGCGATGCGGTTGTCCCGGGTGCGGTAGGGCAGCACGCGGCGCTGGTACCAGTGGCCTGCCTCGCCCCGGACCTCGGCCTCGACACGGGTCAGCTTCTCGAGCACGGTGTGCAAGTCTTGCAGAAGCTCGCTGTCGGCGACCTTCCAGGCGAAGTTGCCGATCGGTCGGCCGATGTCGGACGGCACCAGATCCAGGAGTGCCTGGCTCGCCGGCGAGAACCATTTGATCCTGAGCGACTCGTCGAGAAAGATCGTGGCGACCTCGGTGCCGGCCAGGAGGTTGCGCTGGTCATCGGCCAGTTCCTCGAGCTCCTGGATCTTGTGCCGGAGCTGGTTGTTCAGCGTGTGCAGCTCCTCGTTGAACGATTGCAGCTCCTCCTTCGAGGTCTCCAGCTCCTCGTTGCTCGACTGAAGCTCCTCGTTCATCGAGGTGACTTCCTCGTGCGACGCCTTCAGCTCCTCGTTCGCGCTCTCCATCTGCTCGGTGACGGCCCGCAGCTCGGCGCGGGTCGTCGTCAGCTCCAGCTCGAGGGCACCCCGGCCCGTCGGGTCGTCGGCGCCGTCGGCCGACGTCTTCGATGCCGTGCCAGCCGGCATCTCCTTCACCGGCTCGAAGCTGACGAGGAGCTGGCCACCGTTCGTGCTGAACGACGCCAGCGGCGCCACCGTCACCCTCACGCGGCGGGTCGCCGCGTCGCGGCGAATGCGGGCGGTGAACGTGATGCTCTCGCCCCCGGAAATGGCCGTGCGGACCGCGCTGCGGAGCGGCGAGCGCAGGCCGTCGCGCGCCATGGCCAGCAGGTCGCGCGTAGGCTCGCCCGATGGCGGCTCGAGGAAATCCCCGGTCGGCCCGTGGAAGTAGAGGATGCGGCCCTTGCGGTCGATCAGCACGGCGGCCGGCGCGAAGCGCTCGAGCAGCGCCCGACGGGCGATGTCGGCGGCGTCGCCCCGAGCCCCTTCCGGCCCGCTCGGGTCGGCCGCCGGGCGCTGGTCGGCCTTCGGCGCACCGAGCAGCGGGAAACTCACGATGTCGTGGCGGGTCGGCCCGAGCCGGCGGAAGATCCGCCATTTCTTGGAGACGGTCTCGTAGAGATCGTCGTGCCGGCCCACGCTCTCGGCATTGCCGAGCAGGAGATGCCCGCCCTCGCGCAAGGCGAAATGCAGGAGCGCCACGACCTTCTTCTGCATCTCCGGCTCGAGGTAGATCAGCAGGTTGCGGCAGGTGATGAGGTCGAGGCGGGAGAACGGTGGGTCGCGGAGCAGGTTGTGCGGCGCGAACACGATCAGCTCGCGCAGCTCCCTCTTTACCTGGAAGACATCGCCCAGCCTCTCGAAGAAGCGTGCCAGCCGCGCCGGCGCCATGCCGGCCAGGGCGGCCGGCGGGTAGATGCCCTCGCGGGCCACCCGAAGATTCTTCTCCTGGCTGTCCGTCGCGAAGATCTTGACCGTCAGCGGCGTCCCGCTGGCCTCGCTCCGCTCGACGAGCAGCATGGCCAGGGAGTAGGGCTCCTCGCCCGTGGCGCAGGCTGGCACCCAGAGCCGGAGCTCCGTGTCGGCGCCGCGCGTCTCGACCAGTGGTTCGAGGGCCAGCTCGTCCAGCGCCCGCCAGGCATCGCCATCGCGGAAGAAGCTGGTGACGCTGATCATCAGGTCGACGACCAGCGCCTCGATCTCCTCCGGGCGAGAGCGCAGCATGTCGGCGTATCCGGCCAGGTCCTCGATGCGGCCGATGCCCATGCGCCGATGGATACGGCGCTCGAGGGTGCTTCGCTTGTAGCTGTGGAAGTCGTGACCGGCATGAACCCGCAACAGGGCCAGGATCGGATCGAGCGACGCCGCGCCGTTTCCGCCATCGCCTTCGACTGCTTCGGGCCTGGCGAAATAGTCGTGGCGGACATAGGCCACGATGAACGCCGGCATCTCCCCCGGGGGGAGCAGCGTGTCCGCGAGCTCGGCCGCGATGGCGCTCCTCGGCATGCCGTCGAACCTGGCCGTCGCCGGTGCCTGCACGATGGCACAGCCGCCCGCCGCCTTGACCCGCCGCAGCCCTTCGGTGCCATTGTGCCCGGTGCCGGAAAGGACGACGCAGATGGCCCGTTCCCCGAGATCGTCGGCGAGCGAGTTGAACAGCACATCGACCGGGTAGCGGCGGCCGCGTGGTTCCGCGGGCTCGCTCAGGGTGATCCGGCCACGCTCGACCGAGACGTAGGAGTCGGGTGCGATCACATAGACATGGTCGGGCTCGATCGTCATGCCGTCGGTGATTTCCGCGACGGGCATCGACGTGCGGTGGCCGAGGATGGACGCCAACCGGCTCTCGTGCGTCGGATCGAGATGCAGGACGATGACCAGGGCCATGCCGCTGTCGGCCGGCATGGCATCGAGCAGGAGACCGACGGCCTCGATCCCGCCGGCGGACGCACCGATGCCGACGATCGGCACGACGGCGCCAGCGGCCGGCGACGCATCGCCGGCGGAACGGCTATCCCCGGTGTGCGTCCTGACCATCTCCTAGAATATAAACGAAGTTCCGTCGCCGCCAAGCGCGACGAGCTGGAGGTTGCGGCGCGGCGCGCGGCGTGCTCGTCTGCCAGGCAGGCCGCCACTCTCGGGCGAAAGGAAGCCTCGCCTCTTGCTCGAGCTCTGGATACCCATCACCATCGTCGCGGCGTTCTGCCAGAACCTGCGCTCGGCCCTGCAGAAGCATCTCAAGGGCCGGCTCGGCACCACCGGCGCCACCTTCGTGCGCTTCGGCTATGGCTTTCCGTTCGCCCTTCTCTATCTCGCTTTCCTGCATGCCGGACTCGGCCACGTGCTGCCGACGCCCAACGTCACCTTTTTCGCCGCCGGTGCCCTGGGGGGCCTCGCCCAAATCGTCGCCACTTTCCTGCTCGTGCACCTCTTCTCGTACCGCAACTTCGCCGTCGGCACGGCCTACTCCAAGACCGAGCCCGTGCAGGCGGCGATCTTCGGCCTCGTCCTGCTCGGCGAGACGGTGACGGCCGGTGCGGTAGCCGCGATCCTCATCGGCGTCGCCGGCGTGGTGCTGATTTCGATCGCCCGCCAGCCCTTGACGCTGCGCTCGGTGGTCGCGTCGCTCACCGGCCGCCCGGCCCTGATCGGGCTCGCCTCGGCGGCTTCGTTCGGCGTGTCGGCAGTGCTCTACCGGCAGGCGTCGACGGCACTCGACGGGCCGAACTTCATCATGCAGGCGGCCTTCACCCTCGCCTTCGTGACCCTCTTCCAGACCTTCGTCATGGTCCTGTGGATGTGGCGGCGCGAGCCCGACCAGCTGCGCGCCAGCCTCGTCAACTGGCGGATCGCTATCTGGGTCGGCCTCGTTGGCGTCGCCGGCTCCGCCGGCTGGTTCACCGCCATGACGCTGCAGAAGGTCGCCTATGTGCGGGCTTTGGGGCAGATCGAGCTCGTCTTCACCTTCCTCGCCTCGTGGTTCGCCTTCAAGGAGAGGATCAACCGGAGCGAGCTTCTGGGCTGCATCCTGATCGTCGGCGGCATCCTGCTGCTGCTCGTCGCCCGCTGAGCCGGGCCCTCACCGCTCGGCGACGACCGGGTTCTCGAGCACGCCCACACCTTCCACCTCGATCTCCACCACGTCGCCCGGCTTCACCGGGCCGACGCCCGAGGGCGTGCCGGTCAGGATGACGTCGCCCGGCAGGAGGGTCAGCGCCGTGCTGAGATAGGCCACGAGATCGGCGACCGAGAAGAGCAGGTCCGAGGTCGAGCTCGACTGCCGCTGCTTGCCGTTGACCCGTGCCCCGATCCGCAGATCGCGGGGATCGAGCCCCGTCGCGATGGTCGGGCCCAGCGGGCAGAAGCTGTCGAAGCCCTTGCAGAGCACAAGGGCACCCTGCTGCATCTCGGCCTTCTGGATCACCCGCTCGCTGACGTCGTTGGCGCAGGTGTAGCCGAGCACGTGGTCGAGCGCGTCGGCCCGTTCGATGCGCCGGCCCCGCCGGCCGATGACGACGGCAAGCTCGGCCTCGAAATGCACCTCCTGGCCCTCGAGCGGGTAGACGATCGGCTCGCCCGGGCCGATGGCGGCGGTCGACGGCTTCATGAAGACGAGCGGGATCTCGGGCGTGCTGCTGCCCGATTCCCTGATGTGGTCGACATAGTTGAGGCCGATGCCGAAGAGGCGGGGCGCCTCGATCGGGCAGAGCAGGCGCGACGCTTGCAGCGCGTCGACCACACCGGTGCGTTCGATGCCGACGAAGGGGCTGCCGGCGAGGCGGTGCAGCCCGTCCGCCTCCATGATGCCGTAGCGGGGCTCGCCGTCGTGCAGGTAGCGGGCGATGTGCATGGTCCTCGTTCCTCCCAAGGGGCTCAGAGCCGGTCGATGCCGGCTGCGGCCGCATCGCCGTCGTGGACGATGACGGTGTAATGCGCGGTGAAATCCTGCTCCGGCTCCAGCTCGAGCGCCTGCGCGCGGAAGGGGCCGACCGTCATCACCCCCCAGTCCGAGACGAACCAGGAGGGGACGCGGTCGCCGATCGGCTCGGCGATCACCGTCACCCCGGCCCACGCCCCGCCGCCGACGGGGCCCGAGAAGTCGACCCGGCGGGCGCCCTCGCCGCTGATAGCAACCCCGCCATCGCGGCCCCGGTCGTCCTGCACCCGGCCGCCATTCGCGACCGCGAGGCTGTCGGCGACCCGCACGTTGAAATAGGCGTGGCGCGTCGGGCCGAGCCGGATCGCCTTCTCGCCGGCGGCGAGCGTCGAGGCGACGTCGATCCGGTAGTGCCCGGGGCCGAGGGCGACCCGCGTCACCCGCCTTTCCCGGGCGACCAGCCGCCCCGCTGCCGCGGCCCACTCCCCTGGCCCCTGCCAGTCGATCGCCTGGTCGATGACGAAGGCTTCGCCATCCGCCGCACCGTCGCAGCCACGCTCGATCAGCCGGCCCGGCGCACGCCCCTGAAAGGTCTCGTCGGTGTAGAAATTGTAGGTGTATTCCTCGACCGCGCCCGGTGCCGTCGGTGTCAGCGCGTGCACGTGGTCGGCGCCGATCCAGAGCGAGGCGTGGTGCGGATGGTCGGCCGGTGCCTCGGAGGTGACGGCGAACCCCGCCGGCGTCACCAGCGGGAAGACATAGGGCCGAAAGGCGCCCTGTGTCAGGGCGAGGACGGTGCGCCCGTCATGTCGCAGCCGGCGCCGATGGGTCCTGGCCCAGGCCCCCGGCGGCAAGGCGAGACTGTCGGAGGTGAGCTCGAAACCGGCCATGGCCGATCGATAGCCCCTGCGCCCACTGCCGACAAGCGAGCGCATCCCTTGCCCGGGGCACGAATGCGGCATACCGTCCGGCACCCAGGCAAGATCAGGGAGCACAAGAAATGACAACCGGATTTACGCGCCGAACGGCGCTCGGCCGCCGTCGCTTCGTCGCCACCGGGGCCGCGCTCGGCTCGGCGGCGATCGCCATGCCGGCCATCATCCGCCCGGCACATGCCGCCGAGTTCACCTGCCGGATCGCCCATTCCGAGGCGATCGGCTCGCCCCTCACCAACGCCTTCGAGGCCTGGAAGGACACGCTCAACGTCGAGAGCGGCGGCCGCATCGATGCCCAGCACTTCCCGGCGAGCCAGCTCGGCGGCCTCGCCCAGCTCCTCGAGGGCAGCCGCATCGGCACCATCCAGGTGACCACGGCCGGTCCCGACAGCGAGGAGGCCATCGCCCCCGAGATCGCCGCCTTCGGCGGCGCCCCCGGCTTCATCTACAAGGACGAGCAACATGTCGACCGGGTCCTGCAGGGCCCGCTCGGCCAGGAGGTCTCCGACATCGCGCGGGCCAAGACCGGGGTCGAGTTCGTGGCCTATGGCGAGACCGGCTTTCGCCATGTCCTCTCGAAGACACCAGTCACCTCGCTGGACACGCTGAGCGGGGTCAAGCTGCGCGTGCCGGAGCTGCGCATCTGGGTCGATTTCTGGACCAAGCTCGGCGCCAACCCGACGCCGCTGCCTTATAGCGAGCAGTACGCGGCGCTTTCGACCGGCATCATCGACGGTCTCGATTCCGACTTCTTCTCGATCCTCGGCTTCAAGTGGCACGAGCAGGCGACCAACCTGACCCTGACCTATCACTGGTTCCTGCCAAAGGCGGTCCGCGTCAACGCCGCCTGGCTCGATTCGCTGCCGCCGGAGCTGCAGGAGCTGGTCCGCACCTCCGCCAAGGAGGCCTTCGCCGCCCAGCGCGCCGAGAACCGGGCCAAGGCCGACCAGGCGCTGGTCGACCTCGAGGGGGTGGGTGTCACCGTCTACCGGATCGATGACGCCGAGCGGGCGAAGTGGGCCGAGCTCACCTCGCCGCTCTTCGAGGAATTCGGCTCGAAGAGCCCCGAGACCCAGGCGATGATCGACAAGATCCGCGCGCTCGGGTGACCGACGCGGCTCTGTCCGATAGCACGGCCGCCGCATCGAAAGGTGCGGCGGCTCGCTTGTGGCGCGTCCTCGACCTTGCCCTCGAGGCCATCGCCGCGCTCCTGATGCTGGCCGCGGCCGGGATTGCCTGCCTGCAGGTCTTCTTTCGCTACGTCATGAACGCCTCCCTTGCCTGGCCCGAGGAGGTAGCGCTCTGGGCCTTCGGCTGGGCGGTCTTCATCGGCATGGCGGTCGCCCTCGGGCGGGGCGGGCACATCGCCATCGACCTCGTCTCCCGCCTCATCCCCACCGCATGGCGCCCGGCGCACCGCTTCTTCGTCGCGACCATGGTCGCCGCCGCCAGCGTCATGCTGGTCGTCCACGGCATCGACTTCCTCAGCCGGGCGATGCAGGTCTCGCCGGCCATGCAGTGGCCGCTCAAATATCTCTTCCTTGCCGTGCCGGTCGGCGGCGCCCTCAATCTCTGCTACCTGGCCCGGCCGCGCGAAGGTGCCGCCTGGACCGGGCTCGCCGCCATCCTGGCGGGCGGGCTCGTCTATCTCGCCGTCCGCTTCGGTGCGGGCTTCCTCTACGGCGAGGCGGGCAGTGCGGCCGTCCTGATGATCGTCGGCCTCGCCCTCATCATGCTCGAGGTGCCGATCGCCTTCGCCCTCGCCTTCGGCGCCTTCGCCGCCTTCGCGCCGCTCGGCAACATGATGCTGGTGATCGTGACGCAGAGCATGTCGTCCTCGCTCAACTCGTTCACGCTGCTCGCCATCCCCTTCTTCATCATGGCGGCAGCCCTGATGAACGCCGGTGGCATCACGACGAAGCTGGTCGATCTCGCCACCCACCTCGTGGGCCACCTCAGGGGCGGGCTCGGCCAGGCCAATGTCGTCACCAACACGCTCCTGGGTGGCGTCTCCGGCTCCTCCTCGGCCGACGCCTCGGCGATCACCAAGCTGCTCGTGCCCGAGATGGAGCGGCGCGGCTATGCCAGGGCCTTCAGCTGTGCGCTGACCAGCGCCGCCTCGACCCTTGCCAACCTGATCCCGCCAGGCCTGGGGCTCATCATCTATGCCGCCCTCGCCTCGGTCTCGGTCGGCGCCCTGTTCGTTGCCACCATCGTGCCCGGCCTCATGGCCGCCCTGGCGCTGGCCGTCGTCGTCTACCTCGTGTCCCGCGCGCGGGGCTACGGCGCCGACGTCCCCCGCTCGACCGGCCACCAGCGGCTGATAGCACTCCGCAACGCCGTGCCGGCCCTGCTCCTGCCCTTGGTCATCGTCGGCGGGGTCCGCTTCGGCGTCTTCACCGCGACGGAGGCCGGGGCCATCGCCTTCGTCTTCGCCATCTTCTGCGGTGCGCTGATCTATCGCCGGCTGACCGTCACGAACTTCATCTCGTCGATCCGCGAGGCCGTCTTCGACACGGTCGCCATCGCCGTGATCATCGCCGCCGCCGCACCCTTCGCCTGGGTGCTCGCCGCCGAGCAGGTGCCGCAGCGCCTCGCCGCAGCCATGGGCTCGCTCGACGCCGGGCTCGTCATCCTGCTGCTGCTGATCAACCTCTTCCTCCTCTTCGTCGGCCTCTTCATCGAGATGATCGCGGCCCTCGTCATCCTGGTCCCCATCCTGGTGCCCATGGTGAAGGCCGCCGGCTACGACCCGATCCAGTTCGGCATCGTCCTCGTCCTCAACCTCGTCATCGGCGCCCTGACCCCGCCGCTCGGCATGCTGGTCTTCATCACGGCAAGAGTGGGCAAGGCGGACGTGACCTCGGTCTTCCGCGCCGTCATGCCCTTCATCCTGGCCCTGCTCGTGGTCCTGATGCTGGTCACCTTCGTCCCGGTCTTCACCCTCGGCCCGCTCTGGCTCTTTGGCCCCTGACGGCCACTTCGGCTTGACCCGGCCGGCATCGAACCTAGCTCCGGCTGCATGGCGGCACGGATCGGACGAGGCTCCTCTCGATGAAGACCACGATCCTGGTCATCGGCATGCTGCTCGTCCTGGCGAGCCTGCCACCCATGATCCGCAGCGATCAGTGGTGGATACGCGCCTTCGATTTCCCCCGCCTCCAGATCGCCATCGCCCTGGCCTGCCTGCTCGTTGCGGCCATCTTCTTCTTCAACCCGAGGCACCTGCTCGACGCGGCCTTTCTCCTGCTCCTCGCCACCGCCCTCGTCTACCAGTCCTGGCGCATCTTTCCCTACACGCCGCTCGCCACGCCCGAGGTGATGACGAGCGGCGACTGCGGCCCGGACTCGCGGGTTCGCCTGATGATCGCCAACGTGCTGATGGAGAACCGCGGCGCCGAGGGCTTCCTCGACATCGTCCGGCAGGCGGACCCGGACCTGATCTTCGCCGTCGAGACCGACCAATGGTGGGACGACCAGCTGAAGGTGCTCGCCGAGAGCCATCCCTTCGGCCTCGCCCGCCCGCTGGAGAACACCTACGGCCTGCATCTCTTCTCGAAGCTCGAGCTCGGCTCGCCCGAGATCCGCTTCCTCGTCGAGGATGACGTACCCTCGGTCCGCACCGCCGTCCGGCTGCGCTCCGGCCAGTGGATCGACTTCATCGGCCTGCACCCCCGCCCGCCGCGCCCGGGCCAGGACACCGAGCAGCGCGACGCCGAAATCCTGATCGTCGGCCGGGAGATGAAGCAGAGCGAGCGGCCGGCGATCGTCGCCGGCGACCTCAACGACGTCGCCTGGTCGCACACCACCCGCCTCTTCCGCCGCACCAGCGGCGCACTCGACCCGCGCATCGGCCGCGGCCGGTTCAGCACCTTCCACGCCAGGTACCCGATCCTGCGCTGGCCGCTCGACCATGTCTTCCACACGGACAGCTTCACCCTCGTGGAGATGCAGCGCCTTGGGTACTACGGCTCGGATCACTTCCCGGTGCTGATCGAGCTCTGCCTCGAGCCGGAGGCCGAAGCACGGCAGGAGGCACCGACAGCCGACGACGCCGACCGCGAGGAAGCGCAGGACAAGATCCGGGAAGGCCAGGAGCAGGGCGACTGAGCACGAGGCCGGCTAATCGCTTCTGCATGGAACCCTGACGACAGCCCCGGGTTCAACCGCCCACGGCTATGCCTTACCTGCCGCGAGTCGTGACGAGCCGCAGCAGCGGCACAGGGTAGGGTCGACCGACCGCCGCACGGAAGGCCCGACCATGACACCACCCCTGATCTTCGACAGCTGGACCGGCCTCGGCCGCGTGCTCTTCGTCGGCATCGCCGCCTATGTCTTCCTCGTCATCCTGCTCCGGGTCTCGGGCAAGCGGACGCTGACCAAGCTCAACGCCTTCGACCTCGTCGTCACGGTGGCTCTCGGCTCGACCCTGGCGACGGTCCTTTTGAGCAATTCCGTGCCCCTTGCCGAAGGTGTCCTGGCGCTTGGCCTGCTCGTCCTCCTCCAGTTCGTCATCACCTGGCTTTCAGTCCGCTCGCCCCGCTTTCGCTCCCTCGTCAAGTCCGAGCCGACCTTGCTCGTGCATGCCGGCCGGATGCTCGATGGGGCGCTGCGCGCGCAGCGGGTCACGCGGGAAGAGGTGATGTCGGTCATCCGCTCCCAAGGCCTGCGCGACCTGACGGACGCGGCGGCCGTGGTGCTCGAGACCGATGGCTCGTTCAGCGTGATCGCCGCATCGCCCGAGAAGCCCTTCCCCGCCGGCGCTACCTCGACCCTGGCCGGCGTCCAGGGTCGCCCGGGCGAGGATGCCAATTCCTGATGACCCACCCGCCGCGTCACGCGGCACCAACTGGAAAGTGAGACCCTGATGAAGAACCCCTGGCTGAGCATGTGGCTCAGCGCCGCCAATAGCTGGACCGGCAGTGCGCGTGGCTACTGGACCACCGAGATGCACCGCCAGCAGAACGCGCTCGCGCGCGAGATGATGGAGCAGGGCACCCGCTTCTGGCTGGAGGCGTGGGGGCTCGCCAAAAGCGAGCGAACGCCCAAGGTCCGCAACCGCTGAGCCCGGCGGCGCCGGCGCTCGGGGATATTCAGCCCTCTTCCGGGTAGCCGTCGACCGGCGCGTAGCCGAGCACCCGCCGCGTCGCATCGAGCGACCAGCGCATCCCGGGATTGTCGGACATCAGGTTGAGCACGGCGAACCCGACACCTTCCGCCAGGATCGAGCGCTCGAAGCCCTGGCAGAGGTCGCGGTCGCTCAGCCACATCTGCCGGCCCCAGAGCCCCATCTTGAGCTCGCTCGCGGGCCGCCCCTCGCCGCTGACGCTGTAGCCGATCCGAAGCCCGATGAACGAGATGCCGCGATCGGCGAGGCTCCGGCCCGCCCGCTCGCCGAGCAGCTTGCTGATGCCGTAGGGATTGACCGGAAACGGCGCCATGTCCGGCGTCAGGGGGCCGCTCTGGTCCCGATAGCCGGCCATGACCCAGTTCGAGCTGGCGAAGACCAAGCGCTTCACCCGGTGCTTCTCGGCCGCATGGAGGACGTTGAAGGTGAGGTCGAGATTGAGCCGCTGGGCGGTCGCCCAGTCGATCTCGGGGCTCGGGTGGGCGGCGAGGTGCAGGACCGTGTCGACACCGGCGAACGCCCCGGCCCAGCCCTCGTCCCATGCGGCGAGATCGGCCGCGACCACGTCCGGCCCGTCGGCCCGGACATCGAGCCGCCGGAGCGCATAGCCGCCCCGGGCCTCGAGATGGGCACCCACCTTCTGCCCGATGCGCCCGGCCGCACCGGTGATCAGCACCGTCCGTGTCATCGCAGTCCCCGTCCCATTGCCGAACTTCGCCGCCGCCCCCGTCTATTTCGTCGCCGATGAACCGGCAAGCCTTCGACCCGCGACGGGCAGCTTCACGCACTGGCCCGCACCTGCAGCTCGAAGCCCAGGTCGACGACCGGCTCCGCCACCGCCTCGCCGCCGAGGCGCCGGAGGATCAGCCCGGCCGCTACCTCTCCCATGCGCCGGCGCGGGATGCGCACCGTGGTCAAGGCCGGCACGATCTCGGCGGCGATCGGCAGGTCGTCGAAGCCGGCAACGGCGAGCTCGCCCGGGACCGAGATGCCCTGGCGGAGGCATTCGAGCAGCACGCCGACGGCGAGCACGTCGGTCGAGCAGAAGACGGCGTCGAGCTCCGGCGCCTGCTGCCTGAGCCGGGCCAGCGCCCGGCCGCCGCCCGCCATGCCGAGCTCGCTCTCGAAGCGCCAGGCCTCCGGCGTCTCGAGTCCGGCGGCGGCCAGGGTCTCGAGATAGGCGCGGTGGCGTTCGACCAGCCGGTCGTTGACGCCGATCGGCGAATGGACGTAGCCGATCCGCCGGTAGCCCCGCTCGATCAGGTGGCGGAGCACCGTCCCGGCGGCATGGAAGCTGGAATAGCCGGCGACCATGTCGATCGGGAGCTCGGGCAGGCTTGCGACTTCGACCACAGGCACCCGTGACGCCTTCAGCATGGTGCGCGTCGCCGGGCTGTGGTTGCTGCCGGTGAGGTAGACCGCCTCGGGCTGGCGTGAGAGGAAGGCGCGCAGCATCCGCTCCTCCACCTCGAGCGAGAAGGCCGTGCAGCCGATCAGGAGATGCAGGCCGGCGGCGGCGCAGCGCTCGTCCATGCCCTGGATCATCTCGGCGTGCAGCGAGTTGTCGATGGTCGGAATCAGCGCCGCCACCATGCCGGTGCGGGCCGCCACCAGCGAGCGGGCGACGAGGTTCGGCAGATAGCCGAGTTCGGCGATGGCCGCTTCGACCCGCGCCCGGGTCGCCGGCGCCACCTTGTCGGCCTCGTGCAGGACGCGCGACACGGTCACCGTGGCGACCCCGGCGCGCCGCGCCACGTCCACCATCCGCACCGCTCCCCGATCTCCGTCCATGCACTCTCCGTCCACAGAATCCCACGACAGGCGGTTGCGGTGGCCGGCAAAACCTATTAGAGCGGCGATGGAAACGCTACCATAAAGCCAAAACGACGACAGGGAGGGTGATTTGGCGCAAGCGGCCGAAATCGGCGCACCGCCCGCGCGGCAGTGGCGCCAGTCGACCGTCTTCCTCTATCTGCGCTCGCTCTTCGCCCTGGCGATCATCTGGTCGCTGATCGCCCTTTGGGTCGGCAATCACGTGATCCTGCCGCAGCCGACGAGCGTCGCCTACGAGCTCTTCCGGCTGGTCATCAGCGGCGAGATGCTCGTCCACGCCGCGGTTAGCCTCTGGCGCCTCGTGCTCAGCTACGCGCTTGCCGCCCTGATCGGCATTCCGCTCGGTCTGCTCATGGGCCTCTGGCCCTGGGCCAGCGACCTCCTCGACCCGGTGGTCGAGATCCTCAGGCCGATCTCCGGCATCGCCTGGATCCCGCTTGCCCTGTTCATCTTCGGCGTCGGCAACGAGCTGCCGATCTTCATCATCACCTATGTCGCCCTCTTCCCCTTCCTCCTGAACACCATGGCCGGTGTGCGCACGACCGACCGCACGCTGATCCGTGCCGCCCGCACCATGGGCGTCGACCAGCGCACCATCATCCGTCACGTCATGATCCCCTCGGCTTTGCCGCAGATCCTGACCGGTGCCCGGATCGCCGGCGGTGCCGCCTGGATGTCCCTGGTCGCGGCCGAGCTGATCGGCGCACCCAGCGGCCTCGGCTTCGCCATCGAGTGGTACCGCCAGCTCCTGATGACGCCCAAGGTGATTGCCGTCATCGTCGTCATCAGCCTGCTCGGCTACCTCACCGACCGGCTCCTGCGCTGGCTGCAGCGGCGGCTCACCCCCTGGAGCACCGGCATCGGGGCGGGGCGATGAGCACGACGCGCTGGCCCCGCTACTTCATCCTGCCGGTCGCCCTGATCGTCCTCTGGCAGCTCTGGGGCATGACCCTGCCGGCCCGCAGCCGTGCACCCGTGCCGCTCGACGTGCTGGCTTCCGCGGTCGAACTCGTCGCCAGCGGCCGCCTGCCCATGGCCATCCTGCAGAGCCTCGGCCGGGTCGGCCTCGGCTTCCTCGTCGCCGGCGCCATCGCCCTCGTCCTCGGCCTGCTCATGGGCTTCTTCCGCCCGGTCGAGCGCAATCTCGACCCGATCATCGAGAGCTTCCGCCCGGTGGCCCCGATCGCCCTCCTGCCGCTCGCCATCCTCTGGCTCGGCACCGGCACGCCGGCGGCGGTCTTCATCGTCGCCTATGCGGCCTTCTTCCCGATGATCGTCAACACCATCGCCGGGGTGAAGGGGGTCGAGCGCCGCCTCGTCCAGGCGGCGCAGACACTGGGCGTGCCGCAGCTCACCATCCTGCGCACCGTCGTCCTGCCGGCGGCCCTGCCCTCCATCTTCGTCGGCGTGCGGGTCGCCATGGGCCTCGCCTGGATGTCGATCATCGCCGCCGAGCTCGCCGTCGGCTCGAAGGGCGGCGGTGGCGGCAGCGGCGGGGTCGGGGAAATGATGTTCGTCTTCTATGCCTACTATATCGAGCTCGACAGCATCGTCGTCTGCATGATCGCCGTGGGCCTCGTCGCCCTCGCCATCGATCACGGCCTGAGATGGCTGCAGCGCTGGCTGATGCCCTGGGCGGAGCAGTACCGATGAGCCATCCAGCAACCACCGGCCCGAAGCTGCGCCTCGATGCTGTGCGCAAGACCTTCACCGTGCCGCGCAGCGGTGCGGAGGTGGTCGCCGTCGAGACGGCCGACCTCGCCATCGAGGCGGGCGAGTTTTTGACCATCGTCGGCCCGTCGGGCTGCGGCAAGAGCACCATCCTCAACATGCTGGCCGGGCTCGAGCTGCCGACCGGGGGCACCGTCGCCATGGACGGCCGGAAGATCACCGGCCCGGCGGCCGAGCGCGGCATGGTCTTTCAGGACTACGCTCTCTTTCCCTGGAAGACCGTCTTCGAGAACATCGAGTTCGGCCTGCGCTACGGGCCGCACGGCAAGGGCCTTTCCACCGCGGAACGGCGCAGCCGCGTCGCCCGCTGCGTCGAGCTCGTGGGCCTCGGCGGCTCGGAGCAGAAATACCCGCACGAGCTCTCCGGCGGCATGCGCCAGCGCTGCGGCATCGCCCGCCTCGTTGCCAACGAGCCCGACGTGCTCCTGATGGACGAACCCTTCGCCGCCCTCGACGCCCAGACGCGGATCATCCTCCAGGAGGAGCTCTTGCGCATCTGGGGCGAGACCGGCGACCGGGCCGAGCGGCGCACCGTCGTCTTCATCACCCACGCCATCGACGAGGCCGTCTTCCTCTCCGACCGGGTAGTGGTGATGAGCGCCCATCCCGGCCGCATCATCGAGATCCTGGATGTCGACCTGCCGCGCCCGCGCACCGACGCGACGCGCACCCGGCCCGAGTTCCAGGCGCTCTCGCAGACCATCTGGAACCTCATTCGCGACGAGGTCTATCGCGCCGCCACCGCCGCCGGATCGGCAGGCGGGGCAGGCGACTGACGGACGACCAGCTCACCAGCAACCGAGCCAAAAGGGAGAAGCGACGATGACTAGGGAGACAAGACGCGGGACCATCGGGCTCACCGGGGCCCTGACCATCATGGCCCTGACACTGACGGCAACGCCCCTGCCCGCCTTCGCCCAGGACCTCAAGGAGCTCGAGGTGTCGGTCGGCCGCCAGCCCTGGGCCGCCGGCAACTCGCCGATCACCCAGTACATGATCCAGAACGGCCTGTTCGAGGCGAAGGCGAAGGAGCTCGGCTACGACCTCACGGTCGACTACCGCGACTACCCCTCGGCCATGCCGCAGGTCGAGGCCTTCGTCGGCGGCAATCTCGACTTCGGCATGTGGGGCAATACGCCGATCGTCCGCGGCATCGCGCAGGGCCAGCCCTGGACCGTGCTCAATGTCGGCGAGGGCCATCTCCGCTTCATCGTCGTCACCCACCCCGACAGCGGCATCAAGAACATCCAGGACCTGAAGGGCAAGACGGTGGGCGCGCTGCTCGGCGGCGACCCCTACAACGCCTTCTCGCAGATCCTCTACGGCGAGCTCGGCTCGGGCGATCCCGCGGCCAACGACATCAGCATCGTCAACACCCCGACCCAGGCCCAGGCCGCCACCGTGCCGGCCGGCATGGATGCCGCCATCGTCATCTCGCCCTTCTACCTGAAGGCGCAGGACGAGCTCGGCATCGTCGGCATCGTCAACTCCTTCGGCTACACCGAGCCCGGCTACAGCGGCCCGGCCGGCGAGGGCGCGGGGCACCTCCTGCCCTCGGCCGAGCAGTCGCAGTTCTGGCCGGACGGCTACTACCTGCACCGCTCCTTCTGGGTCGTGCAGAACTCGGTGCTCGACGCCCATCCGGACGTCGTGACCGCCTTCATCGCCGCCCAGCAACAGGCGGTCGAGGAGCTTTCGGCCATGGCGCCCGAGGAGGTCTCGGAGATCTCGGCCGAGTACTGGAACCTGCCGCCCGAGATGGGGGCCGAGGTGGTCGGCGACGAGGTGCTCTTCATCCGCGGCTGGGTCTGGCCGACCGAGGGCGATGCCGGAGCCCTGCTCGCCATCTCGCAGTTCATGGTCGAGGGCGGGCTCATCGAGGAGCCGCTCACCTGGGAGCAGGTCAAGGAAGCCATGCGCCCGGCGGCCGGCCTGATGCAGAAGGCCTGGGAGATGACCGGCAAGGTGCCGGAGGAGGCCGCCTTCACGGCAGCCGACACGCAGGACCTGCGCGGCCTGCCCGTCTGGGAGATGGACAAGTGGCAGGCGCGTGACTGACCGGCCGCGACACTGACCAAACGAAGGTGGCGCGGGGTCCTGCCCCGCGCCACGCCTCTCCGCTCGAACAAGGAAGAAGAAATGACCGCGACCACCGTGGGCTTCATCGGACTCGGCTTCATGGGCCGGCCGATGGTGCTGAACATCATGAAGCAGGGCCACAGGCTGGTCGTCCACGACGTCGACAGAGGCGCCGTCGACGCCTTGGTGGCGAAAGGTGCCACGGCAGCGGCCACGCCGCGCGAGGTGGCGGCGGCCGCCGACATCGTCATCACCATGCTGCCCGACGGGCCGGACGTGGAGAAGGTGGCACTCGGCCCGGACGGCATCGCCCAGGGCCTGCGCACGGATGCGCTTCACGTCGACATGAGCACCATAGCACCCTCCACCACCCGGCGGATCGGCGAGGCCTATGCCAAGCGCGGGCTCAGCCTGATCGACTGCCCGGTCGGCAAGACCCAGGACCACGCCGTCGCCGGCACGCTGACCCTGATGGCGGGCGGCGACGCGGCTCTGGTCGAGCGCGCGCGCCCCGTCCTCATGTGCATGGGTGACACGCTCTTCCACTGCGGCGGGCTCGGCGCCGGCGAAACCACCAAGCTCGTCAACAACCGCCTCGCCGCCACCATCATCGGCGCCGTCTCGGAGGCGCTGGTCACCGGCACCAAGGCCGGGCTCTCCCTCGACCTGATGCGCGAGGTCATGGGCACCACCATGGCCGCCAATGCCCATCTCTCCGTCAACATGCCGAAGAAGTCGCTCGTCGGCGACTTCACCCCGGGCTTCATGGTGGACCTCGCGAAGAAGGACGTCCGCCTCGCCCAGGCGCTGGCCGCCGAGCTCGGCGTCGATTCGCCGGTCGGCACCGTGACGCTCGACCTGCTCGGCCGGGCGAGCGAGGCCGGCATGGCGCGCGAGGATGTCGGCGCCCTCCTCAAGCTCTTCGAGCAACAGGCCGGCGTCGAGGTGCGGCTGCCGGCCGCCGGAGCGTCGTGATGGCGCCCACGGGCCGTCTCGGGGCGGCCGGGCTCGAGCTCAGCCGCCTCGGCCTCGGCGGCACGCCCTTCGGCGGCCTGCACGAGGCCAACACGGACGCCGCCGTGGCAGCCACGGTCGCCGCCGCCCTCGACCAGGGTGTGCGCTATCTCGATACTGCCCCCTTCTACGGCTCCGGTCTCGCCGAGCACCGCCTCGGTCGGGCGCTGCACGATGTGCCGCGGGACCGCTACGTCCTCTCGACCAAGGTCGGCCGGCTCCTGCGCCCGCGGCGCGGCCCGGCGCCGGACAGAGCACCTTTCGTCGAGGGCCTGCCGTTCGAGCCGGTCTTCGACTACTCCTATGACGGCACGATGCGCTCGCTCGAGGACAGCCTGCAGCGGCTCGGGCTCGCCGCGATCGACATCGCGCTGATCCACGACCTCAGCCCCCGCTGGCACGGCGCCGACCTGCCCCGCCGCCTCGACGAAGCCATGGAGGGCGCCTACCGCGCCCTCGACGAGCTGCGCAACTCGGGCGACATCAAGGCCATCGGCGTCGGCGTCAACGACAGCCGGGCCTGCCTCGACCTCGCCGCGCGCGGCCGCTTCGACTGCTTCATGCTGGCCGGCCGCTACACCCTCCTCGACCACACGGCACTCGACGAGTTCCTCCCCTACTGCGCCGCCGAGGGCATCGGCGTCCTCCTCGCCGGCCCCTTCAACTCCGGCATCCTCGCCACCGGCGCCACCAAAGGCGCCACCTTCTTCTACACCCCGGCCGATGCCGAGATCGTCGAGCGCACCCGCCGGATCGAAGCCGTCTGCGCCACCCACGACGTGCCGCTGGCCGCCGCCGCCCTCCAGTTCTCGGCCTCCCACCCGGCCATCGCGAGCGTCGTCACCGGCTGCCGCTCGGCCGCCGAGGTCAGCCGCAACCTCGAGCTCATGGCCCTACCGATCCGGCCCCCCTTCTGGCAGGAGCTCGCCGCCACCGGCCTGATCCCGGGCGAGGTCCCGCTCGGCCGCTGACACTTCGCCCTCAGCGCAGCTCCGCGACCTCGAAATGCATGCCGTCGCGGCGGTTCCTGAAATGCCCGCCCCAGTAGAACCCGTGGTCGTTGGCGATGCCGACCAGCTCGCGCACGCAGCCCTCCTGGCCGACCAGTGCGGGCTGCTGCCCCAGCCCGTTCCACTTCATGTTGATGTCGAAGGCGGAGCCGTAGGCGTGGTTGCTGAGCGTGGTCGTGCTGCCCCGGATGAAACGCGGGACGAAGGAGCCGTGCCAGGTCTTGACCCGCGACAGCAGCCCGGCAGCGCTCCACGCCCGCCACAGCTCGCGCAGCTGCCTCTCGGCGAGCCGATGAAACGACACCTTCCCCGACGACGGTGCGCCGGAGACGCGCTCCAGCTCGGGGATCGGCACGCTGACGATGTTCTGCTCGGCCCAGCCGTCGGTGATCCTGATGTGCTCCCTGTTGTCCGGGCGCGGCTCGTGGGCAAAGGAGAAGGCGCCGAACACCCGTGCGCGCGCCGCATTGCCGACCAGCGGCCGGGCTACCGGCAAGGGCGGCCAGCCGGGGCCATTCTGATCGTCCGCCGAACCGGTCGTCAGCTCGAAATCACGCAAGCCAGCGGCACCCAACGTCGCATTGCCGACGACCCCGTCCTGATCGAGACCGGCCGCCTTCTGAAAGGCCTTCGTCGCCCGCTCCGTCTTCGGGCCGAACTCGCCGTCGAGACCCCCCGGGTCGTGTCCCTGCCCCACCAGGAACACCTGCCAGCGCCGGACCTGCAAACCCGTCGAGCCCAGTCGCAACACCTGCATCGTCAGCCTCCCGTTTCTTGAGCAGCCCAAGGGCAATAATCAGGATCGATAGACCGCCAGCGCCTGTCGCCGACCTTCCACGAAAGCCCAGCCGTGACAGACAACCGCCTCGCCAGGGTTCGGCTGCGGCGTGTTCTCGTCGGCGATCCGGTCGATACGCAGACTGCCCGCCGGCTCCTTCGATTCGTCGAAGACCAGGCAGTTCTGGTCCGGGCCCAGAATGGTCGTGCCGGTCAACGCCACGAACCGGGTGCGACGTGCTTCCACAATCCCGATCTCCCTCATGATTTCCACGAGGGTCCAGTCGCGACCGGTGATGACCACGAACGCTTTCATGGCAGGCGAACCTCCGGACAGAATGGCTGCATGACCCTCGCCATTGCTTCGTAGGCGGAGTGATCGGCGATCCTGAGGATGCGCCCCGCGATCTCGTCATCGGCGCCGAGCCCGGTCTCCAGGCCAAGATCGGTCGCCATCCGGTCGATGCGGTTCGGGCCATCGTCGGCCGTGCCAGTGGCGACCAGACATGCGTTCAAGGCGGTTTGCAGATCCGCCAGCTCGACGGTCGGCGCCGCGACTTCCTGCAACCCGAGAACGCGTGCCACGACCGGCGGCTCTCCCGCAATCTCGACGGCCGCGGCACCCGAGGCGAACCGGGTATGCACCTTGAGGAGGTTGCGCTCCTCGCCGCCAATCATCTCGGGCCCGACCTCGGCAAAGAAGCTCGAGAAGAGGTTGATCGCCTCACCACTGGCCGCCGTCTTCGTACGCCCGTCCGCGTCAGTCCGCTCGACCGTGCCGCCGAGCGCCGGCGCATTGGTGACGAGTTGCCGATCGAAGCCGATATTGACGCGGATGGGCTCGGCGACATCGTCGTTGAGGCGCACGGACGCCACCTCGATCGAGGTGCGATCGCCGAACACCAGGGCGTCCGAGCAGGCTGCGAGGGAACCGGCAACGATGGCCATCGCGCAAACCGCCGCCGACCTCATCGCGGCTCTCCGGCACCAGGGTTCTGCGGGGCCTGGAAGCAACGGAAATAGTCGGTGATGGCCGACGAATGCTCGTCCTTCAGGGCTGCCGCGAAGATCCGCGCCGCTTCACCGGTGGCGAGAGTCTCGTCGAACTCCTTGATGTTCAGGCCGTCGACCTCGAGCCGCGAGCAGGCGAGCACCGACATGACGTCGCGCGTCGCGCCCACCGCCGGATCTGCGTCAGGCGATGCATCGGACCGATCCACCGACCGCGGGACCCACGTCACGAAGTACCGATCGTAGCCCAGGCCGATGCTGCCGGCCTGGCGCGTCGTGTTCAGGCTCGCGTTGATGCCGAGCTTCGTGGTGTTGGCGATGTAGAGCTGGTTGCCCCAGTCCTCGCACCCGGCCGACAGCAGCACCAGCAAGGTCGCCCCGAGGCTCAGGGGCGCGGACCTCACGGCCGGGCCTCCCCGCAGGCCTGCCCTCCCTGGCAGAGGGTCAGGACCGTCGCCGCCGGGTCATCGGCAATGAAGTGCAGGCGGTACACGAGATCGGCGGAATCGGGCAGATAGGCCATGACCGTCTCCTCGAGATAGCCGAGTGAAACACCGAGACCCACGCTCGAGGCCTTCACATCGAGACCAAGAGACTGGGTCCGCCAGGCCACCGGTGGCGACGCGGGCAACGGGACCCAGCCGGCATAGTGCCCCGGATCAGGCGGATCGCTCGCACCGTCGGGGTAGATGTAGGCGCGCCTCGAGAACCCGACCGTCATCCCCCGGTCGGCCGGCAGGCCGCGCAGGGACAGGCCATAGCCGCTGACCACGATCACGCGCGCGCCGTCGGCGGCCATGACGTCGCCGGCGACGATACCAACCGTCCCGTTCGCGCAGGCGGTCAGGACCGGCAGGAGGGAAGCGAGCACCGGAGCACGCCTCACGGTGACCTGCTGGGCAGCGATCCGGGCGTCTCCGTCGCCTCGCGCTTGCCGGTCATCCTTATCTTCATGAACCTGCCGAGCAGATCGAACCAGAAGCTGGCGCCGAGGCTCAGGGCCATAGCCGTCAGCAGGATGCCGATGACCGCCTCCACGGCCGACTGTTCCGGCTGAAATGTCGGCCACCCCCTTTCGCCGCTGACCCAGCCAATGGGATACCCGACCTCCTGCAGCGAGGTCAGGGCGGCCTTGCTCTCGCGCAGGGCGCAATCCCTGAACTTCTCCCAGGCCGCCAGATCGAGCTCCCCGTCGGCGCCTTCGGCGTCGCCGGCCTCGGCGGCGCAGAACGCGCCGAGCTGTTCCTGCCCCTCGGCACCGGCCAGATGGGCGCCCGCGGACTGGACCGCCGCCGCCCGGAGCTCCTCGTTCTGCCAGAGATTCCTGCCGACATGGATGGTGTCGACGTTGAGCAGCACCGCGAGGAAGAGTCCGATGAAGAAGGCGATCCACTGGGCATTGACCTTGTACCAGCCGCTGGCCCGGTCCATCGAACTGTCGAACAGCCGCTCCAACTCCTGGATCGCGGTGGCCACCACATCGGTCGAGCTCTTGAGCTCGCCAACGGCAGCACTCAGGGCGTCGGCCGCGGCCGCCTTGACCTGGACATTGGGGATTTGCGCGATCACCTCGTCCGCCGTGACGCCAAACCTGTTCATTCTCGTGGCGAAGCCGACGGCGGATCCGGCGTCCTCGAAGAAGCGCGCCAGTGCAAAGGCGGGAGCCTCGGCGTCGTTCGCCGTAGCCGCATCCTTGTTGCGCCCCTTCAGATCGAGCACCGCGAGGGCAAAGCTCCGCTTCGGCACATAGGCCGGCCCGCCGGACTTGGGCGTGCCATTGTCGTCGAGGTCACCCTGGAACAGGGGAAAGATCAGGGGGTGGGCAAAGAAGGACTTCTTGTTTGCCTTGCCGATCAGCTCGACGATCGCCCGCTGCAGGTTCCTGTTCCGCAGCTTCAAGGTCGAGGCGATGAACTCCTGCAGCACCGTCACGATGGTGCTCAGCAGCAGGTACATGAAGATCAGCCCGATGGCGACATCGAGCATCGGATTCGACAACATGACAGCTTGCCCAACAATGCGTGTCGAACGAAACTTCGCAACGCCGAGGACCTGAGTGAAGTCGTCGAGAAGACAGATCTTGTCACACCGGATCAGCGCCCGGTGCGATTACTTAGCGAGCATTTATAAACCTTGGACGCGCCGGGGACAAGGACAATTCGCGACGGGCCGGCGCCGGCCCCGGTCCGCCGCATGAAGCGAAAGCGCCGCACGGCCCGGCGGAGGCCCGGCGACGCTGTGTCACCGGGTTGATTTTTTGCAGATCCAATACTACCGTTGCGTGCACGTCAGCATCCGGTGCCCTCCGCCATGCTCGTCACGCTCGATTCCCTCGAAAGCGGCAGCGATCGCACCTGCGACCTCGCGATCGTCGGTGGTGGCGCTGCCGGACTCTCCCTGGCGCTCGGCCTCGCCGGAACCGGCTTTGCGATCGTTCTCGCCGAAGCCGGAGAGGAGGGGTTCGAAGCCTGGCACCAGTCCTTCTATGCCGGCAGCTCCGTCGGCGACCTGCCGCTCGACCCGGAGCTGACCCGCCTGCGCCAGCTCGGCGGCTCGACCAATCACTGGGGCGGGCGCTCGCGCCCGCTGGATGCCGACACGCTCGCCGCCCGGCCATGGCTCGGCCTGCCGGCCTGGCCGCTCGAGGCGGGCGAGCTGCACCGCCACCTCGATGCCGCCTGCCGGCTGCTCGAGATCGACCGGCCACCGGGCGAGGCCTGGGACGCGCCGGCCGATGGCGACAGCGCCGCGCAGCGGCTCGGCGGGCCGACCCTCGAGCCCGCCTTGTGGCGCTTCAGCCCGCCGACCCAGATGGGCGAGCGGTGGCGGGCCGAGCTCGCCGCCATGCCCGACCTGACGCTCCTGCTCGACGCCACCCTCGTCGACATCGAGCTCGCCCCCTCGCTCGACCGCATAGCCTGGCTCGAGCTCATGAGCCGTTCCGGCAAGACGCTGCGGCTCAGGCCCAGGATCACCGTGCTGGCGATGGGCGGCATCGAGAACGCCCGCCTGCTGCTCGCCTGCAACCGCCAGCTCGAGGCCGGGATCGGCAACGGTCACGACCAGGTCGGCCGCCACTTCATGGGCCATCCGATCTTCGAGCCGCTGCAGCTCTCGCTGGCCGCGGACGCCAGCCTGCCCGATCTGCTGCACGACCGGGTCACGCCCCGGGATGGCCACATCGAGGGGCTCCTGCATCTCAACCGGACGGGCCAGGAGCTGCTCGAGGCAACCGCGATCGACGCCGCCTTCTACAGCGACGGCCAGTTCGGCCCGCCCGGCTTTCGTGCCGCCCGCCGGCTGCAGCGCAAGCTCGGCCGCGGCCAGATCGATGCGTCCCTGATCAGCGACGGCGGCGAGATGCTGGGCGACCTGCCCGGCCTCGTGCACGAGTCACTGGTCAAGCTCGGCTGGCTGGCACCTGAGGCCGGCCGGCTGACGGTCAGCACGCTGCTCGAGCAGTGCCCCGACCCGGCGAGCCGGATCACCCTCGACCAGGCGCGCGATCCCTTCGGCCGTCCCCGGGCCAGGGTCGACTGGCGGCTCGGCGAGATCGACCGCCGGACGATCCGCCGCTTCGCCCGCCACCTCGCCGACCATCTCGCCGCCAGCGGCCTCGGCCGCGCCCTGCTTGCCCCATGGGTGACCGACGAGACCCTGCCTTTCCCGCCGCATGGCAACAGCGCGCATCACATGGGTGCGACACGCATGAGCCGGAGCCCGCGCCAAGGCGTGGTCGATGGCGACTGTCGGGTGCACGCCATGAAGGACCTCTACATCGCCGGCAGCTCGGTCTTCCCGACCTCGGGCAGCCAGCACCCCACCTTCAACCTCGTGATGCTGAGCCTGCGCCTCGCCGACCACCTGACCCATCGCCTGGGCCACGCTTGAGGCGCGCCCCTGCCCTGCCAGTTCCGGCCCGACCAGCCCTCCCGCAGAAGGACAAAGTTTCGAAAATGCCCGCACATGCCGTTCTTCGCCCGATGGTACGTCCATCGGCCCAATCGCCTTGTGAACGCAACCGCGCAGTACAGATTCTGGAGCCTGACTATCTTGATCTTGCAGGGTCTGAACGACCCGCGGGCGGTAAAGAAGTGTTCGACAGTCGCCGAAAAGAGAGCCCTCTCCCGGCGCTCCTCTGGTGGTGCGTCCTGATGCTCGCCGTTTACGGCCTCGTCGCCTGGCTGGTCTGGTGAGGGCTAGCGGACGATCAGCACCGAGACCGATGTGTGCTGCAGCACCTGCTGCGCGTTCGGCGCGATGAGGCGGTCCTGCGCGGTCGGCTTGTGCGAGGCCATGACGATCAGGTCGGCCCCGACCTCCTCGGCGACCCGGCAGACCTCCTTATAGATCCGGCCATGCGCCACCACGAGCTGGTGCGGCAGGTCAGCGGGCACCTGGGCCGCGATGAGCTTCTGCAGCGCCTTCTCCGCCTGGGCCAGCGCCTTCTTCTCGAAATCCGCCGGGAAGAATCCGGCGACCCAGCTCGAGCCGAAATCCGGCACCACGGTGAGCACGTGCAGCGTGGCGCCGTGCGCCCGGGCGAGCCCGACAGCCTGCGGCAGGGCCGCGCTGTAGGAGGTGGTGGCATCGGGATCGACGGCGATCAGGATATGCGTGTACACGGCCGGCCTCCTTCCGTCAGCCGGCGGACGCGCCGAGGCGCCGCCGCTGCAGCGCCACGAGCCCGGCCAGCACCAGGAGCGTGGGAATGAAGATCCAGTACTTGCTCGGCTGCGGCAGCGGCTCGCGGAAGA
>JAUIID010000039.1 GCA_030431615.1 Alphaproteobacteria bacterium | reverse complement strand
GAGCCTGGTGACCATGGCGAGCCCGGCCTTGGAGACGCAGTACTCGCCGCGGTTGAGCGAGGCCGCGGTGGCGTTGGCCGAGCTGACGATGACGATCGAGCGATGGACCGGCGGCGGCGTCTGCTCGATCAGGCGCCTCGCGAAGGCCTGGGTCAGGAAGAACGTGCCGCGCGTGTTGACCTTCTGGCACCTGTCCCAGCTCTCGGGCGTGAGGTCGAGGAGATCACCGCGCTGCATGACCGACACCCCGGCATTGTCGACGAGGCAGGCCACGGGGCCGGAGGCGAAGGCCGCATCGAGCAGGCCGGCATGGCTCGCGAGGTCGCCGATGTCGGCAAGGGCGGGGATCGCCCTGGCGCCGGCCGACCGCACCGCCTCGGCCGTGGCCTCGAGCTCGTCGCTCGGCCCGAGATCATTGAGCACGAGATCGAAGCCGCGGCCGGCGAGGCCGAGGGCGATGGCGCGGCCGATACCCCGCCTGGCGCCGGTGACGATGGCAAGGGGACGTTCCGACATGACAGGCCTCCTGGATGGCGCAAGACGGACCGGCAGGGCCGCCGGTCATTGCAGTGCGGTGATCGACTGCGTGACCAGAATGCCGCCCGATATCAAGAGCAGGATCAGGACGATACGCTTGAAGAGCGCCTCGCCTGCGGCGGAATAGAGCCGCAGGCCAATCCAGGTGCCGAGCACGGTCACGGGCAGGCACCAGCCGACCGCGCGGACGACCGAGCCGTCGATCTGCCCGGCCAGCAGCATGCCGAGGCCGGCGAGCGCCAGGATGATCAGGTTGAAGGGCTGGTAGGTCATCCGCTGGCTGGTGCTCGGCCCGCCACGCAGCTGCAGCCAGATCAGGGGCAGTGGCCCGGAGAGGCCGGCGAATCCGCCGAGGAAGCCGCCCCCGCCGCCGATTGCCATGTCGGCCTGCCAGCCGCCCCAGGTCCTGACCGACCAGTTGCGGATGGCGCTGAGCTGCACGAGGGCATAGGCAACCAGGAAGACGCCGACGGTGATGCGGAGCAGGGACGCGGAGGCGACCTGCAGCGCCATGATGCCGAAGGGCAGGCCCAGCACGCCGCCGATGAGATAGGGCCTGACGCCGCGCCAGTCGAAGGACTGGCGCAGGCGGTAGAGCGCCATGAGCTGGGCGATCACCGAGGTGAAGACGATCATCGGCGGTACACTGGTCGCCGGCAAGGCCACGAACCAAAAGCCGGACGCGACGAGGCCGGTGCCGAAGCCGGCGAAACCGCTGACGAAACCGGCAATGAGGGCACCGCTGAGCAGCAGCACCAGATTGAACGCCTCGAGCTCGAAAATGCGCGCACCTCGAAAGAACCCGTTCCCGAATACAAGGCCTCGCGAGCTTCCCCCAGCCTTTTCGTCGCCTGCCCTTCCCGACCGGCAGCGTGTTGACCGGCGGCTCTTCATCCGGTCTCCTGCTTCTGGCGGCAACTGCCGCCTGCGGGATGGCCCCGGTGAGGAGCTCTTGACGATGTCCGCCGACGAGATGCCAGAGGCCCGGGTAAGGCTGGAAACGGAGCTTGCCGAGCTGCGCGCGGCCTCGGTGGCCACGTCCGGTGATCGCCAGCCGGTCGAGCTCGACCAGGCCTCGGTCGGCCGGCTGTCGCGGATGGACGCCATGCAGGTCCAGGCCATGGCCCAGGCCGCGGATCGCCAGCGGCAGCAGCGCATTCGCCGCGTGGAGGCAGCGCTCGAGCGACTCGCCGATGGCGACTATGGCTGGTGCGTGCGCTGTGGCGAGGCGATCGCCTCAGCCCGGCTGGAGGCCGATCCCGCGGTGCCCACCTGTGTCGGCTGCGCCGCCTGATCGGGCGAATTCCGCCTCCACTTGCCGGAGCGAAGCGGAAGATCGCACGGCGTGCCCGGCCAGCAGCAGCAGGCACCAGGTGAAAGTGGCCCCTTCGACCAGGGCTTCGACGGCAGGCAGGCGGACCGGGCCGAGCATGGCCACGAGGTCCAGGCCGACGGAAAGGCCACCGCCCAGGACCAGGGTCAGGACGAAGCGCCGTGCCAGCCGCCGCTCGTGGCGATCGTGCGGCGCATGCAATGCCACCAGGATGGCACCCAGCACCATGAGGGCCAGCGCCCCAAGGAGCGCCAGCTTGGCGAGCTGGATCGCGCCCAGCCCGGGCAGGGGCGAGGGGCCGATGACCCGCGCGAGACCCGGCGCCAGCGCCAGATGGGCATTGCTCAGCGCCACCCAGACGAGGAGCGTCAGGGCAGAGCCCAGCACCAACGGCACCGGCCGCGGGCGGATGATGTTCGGCACGGCCCCCGGCCTTGGCACCGCGAACGGCACTGGCCGGGGTGCCGTGCACGTCCTGTGCGACACCGCGCGTTTCCTCTTCCACGGGACGTTTTCGTCCTCGTCCGGACATCCTAGGCCAGCCGCTCTTAAAAAAGCACTACAGCGGCACACTGCCCCGCTGTCGCAAGTCCGGGGCCCGGCTGTCGCAAAACCGGGGTGGCGCGTCGCCGGCGACAAAGCCGGGCAGGCGACGACGACCTATCTGCTGCCGGTAGTGGCGAGGACGGCCTCCGGCAGGGACAAGCGACGATGAGCGACGAAGCCGAACTGAACCTGCGCGAGCTCGACGACGAGGAGCTGGTCAAGCAGATCCAGGACGACCTCTATGACGGCCTCAAGGACGAGGTGGTCGAGGGTGTCGACATCCTGCTGGAGCGGGGCTGGGAACCCTATCGGGTGCTGACCGAGGCCCTGGTCGGCGGCATGGCCATCGTCGGCGTGGATTTCCGCGACGGCATCCTTTTCGTGCCCGAGGTGCTGCTCGCCGCCAATTCGATGAAGGGCGGCATGGCGGTGCTCCGCCCGCTGCTCGCCGAGACCGGGGCGCCGACCGTCGGCAAGCTGGTGATCGGCACGGTCAAGGGCGACATCCACGACATCGGCAAGAACCTGGTCTCGATGATGATGGAGGGCGCCGGGTTCGAGGTGATCGACCTCGGCATCAATTGCGACGCCGATAAGTACCTGAAGGCGCTGGACGAGCACAAACCCGACTTCCTCGGCATGTCGGCGCTCCTCACCACCACCATGCCCTACATGAAGGTGGTCATCGACACGCTGGTCGAGCAGGGCATCCGCGACGACTACGTCGTGCTGGTGGGTGGTGCCCCGCTCAACGAGCAGTTCGCCAAGGCGGTCGGCGCCGACGCCTATTGCCGCGATGCCTCCGTGGCGGTCGACACCGCCCAGGCCTTCATGGCGCGCAAGCACAACCAGCGCGCCCAGGCCTGAGGCATGACGCCGGAGGCGCTCACCGTCATCGCCTGTGGTGCCCTCGCCCGCGAGATCACGCGGCTGATCGCTGTCGACAAGCTGCACTGGGTGACCCTGGCCTGCCTCCCGGCGACGCTGCACAACCACCCCGAGCGCATCCCCGAGGCCGTGCGCGGCGCCATCCGCCGGGCGCGCGAGCGGGGCGCGCTGCGGATCGTCGTGGCCTATGCCGATTGCGGCACGGGCGGCCTCCTCGACAAGGTGCTCGCCGAGGAAGGGGTCGTCCGCCTGAAGGGCGCCCACTGCTACGCCGCCTATGCCGGCCAGGACGCCTTCGCGGCCCTCGCCGAGGCCGAGCCCGGCACCTTCTACCTGACCGACTTCCTCGCCCGCCAGTTCGACACGCTGGTCATCCAGGGCCTCGGCCTGGATCGCCATCCCGAGCTCAGGGATGCCTATTTCGGCAACTACACGCGGCTCGTCCATCTCGCCCAGAGCGACGATCCGGCGCTGACGGCGAAGGCCGAAGCCGCGGCCCGAAGGCTCGGCCTTGCCTTCGAGCGGATCGCCACCGGCATGGGCGAGCTCGCCACCTTCATCCAGGCCGCCGCCGACGGGACCATCCATGGCGCAACTGACCATTCTCTACTGGCGCGACATCCCGGCCCAGGTGATCGCGAAAGCGGGCCGCCGGACGGCCAGACGCCAGCTTCCGGCCCGCTTCGAGCAGGCGATCGACCGGGCGGCGATGCGGGCAGGGCTCACCGGCACCGACGCCTATCTCGAGCAGTGGCGGAAATCTGACCCGACCGCTTGCGGCGACGATCTCGAGGCCGAGGCCGAGGCGGCCGCGCGACGGCTGGAGACCGGGTTCACCGCCGAGCGCGTACGGCGGTATGTGGAGAATGGTGGCTTCGCGCCACTGGAGTGACTGATCAGTCGTTCCATCGCCGGTCGCGTAGCATCGGTCCGCCACGCCTGTAGCGACAAGGCGCTCGCCGGCCAGCGACTTGCGGCGGCGGTCCTTCGCCAGACATTGTCAGCAGCCCCGAAGTCCTGGTGCGACCTGCATTTCCGGCACTGACGACGCTCGCCCTTCCGGGCGCTCGGCCCGGGTCGGAGAATGCCAGAGGCACGTCCAATTGAATCAGATGCATCAAGAACAGTCATACGTCAGCGCAATTGCAAGGAAACAAGGCAGGACGGGGCGCAATTTGACATCGACTGCACATTGCGCAAACTGGCTCCGCAATCAACTCGACACTCGGTTGTGCAAAAATTGATTAACTGAGAACTGGAGGACGCCAGTTTGTCGAATGAAACATTTGTGGTGGCCTATGAAGGCGACGACACGAGTGTCGTCGATTACGCCGCCGAACGAGCGAAAAAGGATGGTGCGAGACTGCATGTCCTGCATGTCCTCGAATGGTCGCCGTACAGTTTCCTGACGCCACAGGAGCTCGAGGAACGGCACAAGCGCCGGCAGGAAGAGCTCAAGCGGGCCGACCAGATGCTGATGCAGCCTGTGCTCGCCAGGTTGCGGGCCCAAGGCGTGGAGGCCGATGGCGAGCTCCGCTACGGCTCGGTCGTCGACCTCATCCTCAAGGTCACCAAGGAGTGCGGTGGCTCGATGATCTTCTGCGGACGCGCAGGCTCGTCATCGCTCGGTTCACGGCTCTTCGGCAGTGTCGCCATCGGTCTTGCCCAGTCGGCAACGGTACCGACCGTCATCGTCCCCTGATCCGTCTCCAGGCCTGACCCGCCTCAGGCCCCGCCCCGCCACTGGGAAGACCATCATGCTCGATCGAAAACTCGCGCCACTCGTGGCGCTCGCCATCCTTTTTGCACCGGTTCTGGCCCGGGCCCAGGATGCGGTCGCCGCACCGACCATCGACGAGACCATCAACGAGATCGTCGGCGCCGTCACCGGACCCTTCGTCAACTTCATCTTCGCGCCGATTCCGGGCACCAGCTTTCCCTGGATCGTCATGTGGCTGGTCGTCGCCGCCACGATCTTCACCGTCTATTTCGGCCTGATCCAGTTTCGCGCGTTCGGTCACGCCATCTCGCTCGTCAAGGGCGACTACTCCGATCCGAAGGACGCCGGTGAGGTCAGCCATTTCCAGGCGCTGGCCACCGCGCTCTCCGGCACGGTCGGCCTCGGTAACATCGCCGGCGTCGCGGTGGCGGTCAGCATCGGCGGCCCCGGTGCCACGTTCTGGATGATCCTCGCCGGCCTCATGGGCATGGCCTCGAAATTCACCGAATGCACGCTCGGCGTGAAATACCGCAACGAGTATCCGGACGGCACCGTCTCCGGTGGCCCCATGTACTACCTGTCCAAGGGCATGGGCGAGCGAGGCAGGGCCGGTCTCGGCAGGTTCCTGGCGATCCTCTTTTCGATCTTCTGCGTGCTGGGTGCCCTGGGTGGCGGCAACATGTTCCAGGCAAATCAGGCACATGCGCAGATTTCGGGCATCGTCGGCAGCTATCCGGGCTGGATCACCGGTGTGGTGTTCGCCGTCATCGTCTTCATGGTGATCGTCGGCGGCCTGCAGTCCATCGCCAGGGTGACCGAGAAGGTCGTGCCGTTCATGGCGGTCGTCTATGTCGGCGCATCACTGATCATCATCGGCATGAACGCCGACAAGATCGGCTGGGCCTTCGGCCAGATCTTCGACGGCGCCTTCACCGGTCTCGGCATCGCCGGCGGCCTCGTGGGCGCGCTGATCCAGGGCTTCAAGCGCGCCGCCTTCTCGAACGAGGCAGGCGTCGGCTCGGCGGCGATCGCCCACTCGGCGGTGCGCACCAAGGAGCCGATCACCGAGGGCTTCGTGTCGTTGCTGGAGCCGTTCATCGACACCGTGGTGATCTGCACCATGACCGCGATCGTGATCGTCATCACCGGGGTCCTGCAGATCGATCCCGAAACCGGCCTTTACATCTGGAACGCCGATGCCGGCCGGATCGCCACCGAGGGTGACGTCAGCGGCGTCCAGCTCACCTCGGCCGCCTTCGGCTCGGCCTTCGGCTGGTTCCCCTATGTCCTGGCCATCGCGGTGATCCTCTTCGCCTTCTCCACCATGATCTCCTGGTCCTATTACGGCCTCAAGGCCTGGACCTACATGTTCGGTGAGGGCAAGTCGAAGGAGCTGGTCTTCAAGATCATCTTCTGCGTGTTCGTGGTCATCGGTGCGGCCATGAACCTCGGACCGGTGATCGACTTCTCCGACGCCGCCATCTTCGCCATGGCGCTGGTCAACATCGTCGGGCTCTACTTCCTGATGCCGGTCGTCAAACGCGAGATGAACTCCTATCTCGGGCGCCTGAAGACCGGCGAGATCCACAAGTTCGTCGACTGAACCCGGCCTCTGAACCCCCATTACGGCGAAACGTCGCCGTGATGGGGGAGCACGCCCCACTCGCCTTCGGCACGAGGTCCGCGCCTTCATGCCGGAGCAATTGCGTGACTACGTCCGCAATGGCGGCCACACTCTTTCTCAAGCCTGAAGGGCGCTGACAGATCGCCCCTGACGGATCGCGAGGGAACCTCGCCTTCCGTCGACCGGTTCCGTTGACTGCGCTCTGCGGCACGACAAAGGGGGACACGGGGACATGGACGAACTTTCGAACTGGTCGAGAACAACCTGGATCGTGGTGGGCGCGCTGGTCGTCATCGCCGTGCTGGGCTGGGGCTACGCCCTGGACCGCGACCGGCGGCTGAGCGAGCACGCCTCGCAGATCACCGTGCTGGAGGGCGAGCAGAGCGCGCTCGACCAGCGTTTCGCCGAGCTCGAGACGACGCTCGCCGACGAGCGCCAGGCGGCGGGCGACCTCGCCGCGCTCAACGAGCAGCTGGCGGCGGCCCAGGCCGAGTTGGAAACCGTCGAGGCGACGAAGGGTGAGGCCGAGGCTGCGATCGAGGCCGCCCGGGGCACGGTGACGGAAGCCGAGCAGCGGGTGAACGATCTCACCAGCCAGGCGAGCGAGGCCGAGGCACGGCTGGCCAGCGTGACGCAGGAGATTGGTGCAGCCGAGGCGACGCTCGCCGAGCGCAGCGAGGAGGTCACCCGCTCCGAGACGGCCCTCGCCCGGGTGGGCGATCTGGAAGCCCGGGTGACCGAGCTTTCGGCCGAGGTGGCAGCCGCGGAGAGCCGCCTCGCCGCCCTCAACGAGGAGGCCGGCAGCGTCGAAAGCACGCTCACGGCCAGCCGGTCGGAGCACGAGGAGGTCACCGCCATGCTGGCCGAGGCGCAGAGCCGCGCCGAGCAGCAGACAGGCGAGGCACGCGGACTCGAGGAACGGATCACCGAGCTCACCGCCACGGTGGCGGGCGAGGAATCGAGGCTCGCCGCCCTGCAGGGTGAGCGCGAGCAGACCGAGGCGTCGCTCCAGACGGTCGCCGCCGAGCTCGAATCGGCCGAGGCGGCGCTTGCCACCGCGAAGGCGGAGCACGAGTCGACGATGGCGGAAATCGGCGGCTTGGAGGAGCGTCGGGCCGCCCTGGTGAACGAGATCGGCACTGCCGAGGCGCAGCTGCAGCAGATCCAGGCCCAGGCCGGCACGGCCGAAGCCGAGCTCGCGGCACGCCAGGGTGCCGTTGCCGAGGCCGAGACCCGGCTGGCCGAAACCGAGGCGACGACGGCCGAGCAGCAGGCAGCGCTCGAGGGGCTCGAGGCGGAGGTGCGGCTGCTGCAGGAGCAGGCCAACGCGGCCCGCCAGCAGCTCGAGCAGGCGCAGACCGCCGAGCAGGCGCTGCGCCAGCAGATCACGGGTCTCGAGGACCAGCGGACCCAGATCGAGACGCTTGTGGGCGAGACGCAGAGCCAGCTCGAGGCGCAGCAGGGTGAGCTCGAGGCCCTGCGCCGTCAGCTCACCACCGAGCCGCCCCAGGAGGCGCCCGCCCAGGCCGCACCGGCCCAGTAGCGCTGCCCGAACTTCGCCCACGCCGCAAATCGGCGCGTCCATGGCGCGCCGACGCGGGTGGGGGGTGGCGGGCTCTGGCATCAGGGCGCAGAGCCTGACCCGGAGCCTGGCACCCATGACCGAGACTGTCGTCGCTTCCGCCACGAAGACCGTGCGCATCGGCTTCGAGCGGCCGTTCTGCGTGATCGGCGAGCGCATCAACCCGACCGGTCGCAAGAAGCTCGCCGCCGAGATGGCGGCGGGCGATTTCTCCACGGTGGAGGCCGACGCCTTGGCCCAGGTCGCCGCCGGGGCGAGCATGCTCGACGTCAATGCCGGCATTCCGCTCGCCGACGAGCCGGCCATCCTCGCCCGGACCATCGAGCTGGTGCAGTCCCTGACCGACCTCCCGCTCTCCATCGACAGCTCGATCGTGGCGGCGCTGGAGGCCGGGCTCGCCGTCTACAAGGGCCGCCCGCTGGTCAATTCGGTCACCGGCGAGGAGGAGCGGCTCGAGGCGGTGCTGCCGTTGATCCGCAAGTACGACTGTGCGGTGGTCGCCATCTCCAACGACGAGACGGGCATCAGCGAGGATCCGGACGTCCGCTTCGCGGTCGCCAGGAAGATCGTCGAGCGCGCCCAGGACCATGGCATCAAGCCCTGCGACATCGTCGTCGATCCCCTGGTCATGCCGATCGGCGCGCTCGGGCAGGCCGGCAACTCGGCCTTTCGCCTGATCCGCCGGCTCCGGGAGGAGCTCCGGGTCAACACCACCTGCGGGGCCTCGAACGTCAGCTTCGGCCTGCCCAACCGGCACGGGCTTAATGCCGCCTTCCTCTGCATGGCGGCGGGTGCGGGCATGACCTCGGCCATCCTCAACCCGCTCCATGCCGAGGAGATGACGGCCGTCATGGGGGCCGACGTCCTGCTCGGCAAGGACCGGGACTGCCGAAGCTGGCTCACCCGGTTTCGCGAGCCGCAGGCCGAGGGTGCCGGTGCCAGGGGGGAGCGCGGCGAGAGGCGGCGCCGGCGCGCCTGAGCCATGGCTGACTGCCTCGTCGTCTTCACCCCCTCCGGCAAGCGCGGCCGGTTCGCCGAAGGCACGCCGGTGCTCACGGCGGCCCGCCAGCTCGGCGTCGACATCGACAGCGTCTGCGGCGGCCGGGCGCTCTGCGGCCGCTGCCAGGTCGAGGTCGGCGAGGGCCGCTTCGCCAAGCACGGCCTGACCAGCACCCCCGCCCATCTCGACGCCGCCACGGCGACCGAGATGCGCTTCGACGAGCGGAAGGGCCTGCCGGCCGGCCGCCGCCTCTCCTGCCAGGCCCTGCTGCGCGGCGACGTGGTCATCGACGTCCCGCAGGAGAGCCAGGTCCACAAGCAGGTGGTCAGGAAGCGCGCCGAGGCCCGCGCCATTGCCCTCGATCCCGTCCTCCGCCTGCACTATGTCGAGGTCGCCGAGCCCGACATGCACAAGGCCAGGGGCGATTTCGAGCGGCTGAAGGAGGCGCTCGACGCGCAATGGGGGCTGGACGAGCTCACCATCGACCTGCCGACGCTCCGGGCACTGCAGCCCAAACTCAGGGAGGGGGGCTGGCGGCTCACCGCCGTCGTGCACGACAGGAAGCGCATCATCGCCACCCGGCCGGGCTTCCACGACAAGGCCTACGGGATCGCCACCGACATCGGCTCGACCACCATCGCGGCCCATCTCTGCGACCTCCTGACCGGCGAAGTGCTGGCCTCGGCCGGGATGATGAACCCGCAGATCCGCTTCGGCGAGGACCTGATGTCGCGGGTCTCCTACGTCATGATGAACCCGGGCGGCGAGCGGGAGCTGACCGAGACGGTGCGCGGCACCCTGAACGCGCTCATGGCGCAGCTCGCTGCCGAGGCGCTGATCGACGCCAACGACATCTTCGAGCTGGTCTTCGTCGGCAACCCGGTCATGCACCATCTGCTGCTGGGCATCGACCCGACGGAGCTCGGCGGGGCCCCCTTCGCGCTGGCCACGGACAGCGCCATCGAGCTCTACGGCACCGAGATCGGCATGACGGCGGTCAACGATTCCGCCCGCGTCTACGTCCTGCCCTGCATTGCCGGCCATGTGGGGGCGGACACGGCCGGCGTGCTGCTCTCCGAGGGGCCGCATCTGCAGGACGAGACGATGCTGGTGGTCGATGTCGGCACCAATGCCGAGATCGTGCTGGGCAACCGCCACCGCCTGCTGGCCTGCTCGTCGCCGACCGGGCCGGCCTTCGAGGGGGCGCAGCTCACCTCGGGCCAGCGGGCGGCGCCCGGGGCGATCGAGCGGGTGCGGATCGACCGCGAGACGCTCGAGCCCCGCTTCAAGATCATCGGTACCGACTACTGGTCCGACGAGGAGGGCTTCGCCCACGCCACGCGGCGCATCGGCGTCACCGGCATCTGCGGCTCCGGCATCATCGAGGCGGTGGGCGAGATGTTCCTCGCCGGCCTCGTCGATGCCGACGGGGTCATCGACGGCAGCCTCGCCGCCCGCACGCCCCGCCTCGTCCAGGACGGCCGCACCTGGACCTACGTGCTGCAGGCGGGCGAGCCCGAAATCCGGGTGACCCAGACCGACATCCGCGCCATCCAGCTCGCCAAGGCCGCCCTGCATGCCGGCTGCCGCCTGCTCATGGACCACCTCGGCATCGACAAGGTCGACCGCATCCGCCTCGCCGGGGCGTTCGGCAGCCATATCGACCCGCTCTACGCCCTCCTCCTGGGCCTCGTCCCCGACTGTACGCTGGCCCACGTCACCGCTGCCGGCAACGCCGCCGGCACCGGCGCGCGCATCGCCCTCCTCAACGTCCAGGCGCGGCGCGAGATCGAGGCGCTGGTCCGGCGCATCGAGAAGATCGAGACGGCCATCGAGCCCCGCTTCCAGGAGCACTTCGTCGCCGCCATGGCCATCCCGCACAAGACGGCGCCTACCCCCGAGCTGGCGAAGGCGGTCGAGCTGCCGGCGCCCAAACGCTCCGCCACGACCGGCGAAGCCCGGGTGCGTCGCCGTGCGCCACGGGTCTGATATAGGATTTATAGCCTAGTTCGACGCGCAACGCAAGAGGCCGCGGGTTCCTTCGGCAAATCGGCATCTCCGGCACGATTTGCTGTCCGAGCCGGGGCCGGTCGAGGCGTTTTTTCTAGTTGTTTCAAGTCTTTAGGGTTCACCGGGTTCGTTCGCTGCGGGCCGGGTTCGTTCGTCGAATCGCCGGGTTCGATCGTCGATTCCGTGGGTTTGCTCGTCGATTCCGTGGGTTCGTTCGTCGGCAATTGTCGCATATGACGCGACATTCAGGGGCAGGTGTCGCGGTATACGCGACATCACGAATGCTTATGTCGCATGATACGCGACAGTTGACCGCCTACTGTCGCACATAACGCGACATCCCGGGCGCAACTGTCGCGGTGTATGCGACAACCCGAGGCCCGGAGCGCCGAAACGGGGCTTCTTGACCGCTCCAACGGCGCTGACGGAGCGGGTGCCATAAGCGTTCGTGATGGCAGGGAGGCGCGGCCTCCCCGCCGGCCCCACCATTCTTCGAGGTTCGCTGACAGTCGTGGTGGTGAGCACCGGATCGGCATTGGTCGTTCAACAACTTGCGGTGTGGTGGACCCTTGGCTTGCTCTATGGCAGGATGAAGAAGCCTGTTGGCAGAAGAAAAGGGAGGATCGTTCGATGACACGCACGCTGTTAGCCGCGACCGCGGCAGCACTCCTGGCCACCGGCTCGCTCGCCACGCACGGCCTGGCGCAGGACGCCGGCGACGGGCCCACCCGGATCGGCGCCGAGGTCGTGATCTATACCCACCTCTTCAGCCCGGACGACTACGAGGCGGGCCGGGACCTCGTCGTCAACGGCTTCAGCGACGCCATCAAGGAAGCCGACTACGAGCGGATGACCGTTTTCCTCGAGAACCCCGAGGACCACGAGGTCGTCGCCATCTCCTTCTTCGGCGACGAAGCCAGCGTCGAGGAATGGCACGAGTTCACCGGCCGCCTCGACGTCCTCGAGCAGCTCGAGCCGCTCCGCCGCGAGCCCATGAAGCTGCAGAAATACGCGGTGATCAACGTCCACGAGCACGAGTGAACGACGGGACGTTCCTCGATCAGGTGGACTCGAGGATGGTGGGGAGGCGCGGCCTCCCCACCGGCCCCACCTGACTCTTTGCTTTTGGCCTGTACGGGCAATGAGGGTCCGGGCCTCCCGGGCTAGCCCAGGCCCTTGACCTGCATGGAGACGAGCTTGCCGCTCTCCAGCTTGCGGACGCCGAGCTCGACGAAGCCTTCTCTTTCATGGAACTTCAGCGACGGCTCGTTCGGTGGCTCCAGATCCATTTCCGCTGCCATCACCAGGCAGCCGTCCTTGCTGGCCGCTTCGGCCACGTGGCGGTAGAGCCTGTCGCCCAGGCCGTGCCCCCGGCCCTCCTTCGCGATGACGATCCGGTCGACATAGACGAAGTTGTTCAGGCGCTCGGCGAACCAGTTGTAATTGCCGTTCGCGTAGGCCGCCCCCTGCTGCATCGCCAGGACGAAGCCGATTACCGCGCCATTCCTCTCGGCCACGACACAGTGGGAACTCAGCTCGAAGAGCTGCCCGAACCTGCCTGTGTCCATCGGGCTGGTGACGGCGACGACCTCCTCGTTCAACGCCACGATCGCGGGCGAATCCGCATGGGTCGCCTTGCGCAGACTGATCATCCGATGTCTCTCGAAACCAGGTTCCCGCGACAATGGAGAGCACAGAACCGGTGCGCAGGGAAACCCGAGGGCCTCGCCACGAGCCGATCCGACGGCGGTTGCCCGAGGGTCGGGCGGTGACGCGCTGGCGGCGCAACCGGTTCCCTTGCGCTACAATCCTGCGTAGGCTGACGTCCAATCCGGCGCCAGATGGGCAATGTCGGTCAAATAATGGCGGGGGGCGGCAATGCAGCGTCTTTGGATGGTGTCGGCACTTTTTCTCGTTCCTGCGGTCTCGCTGGCGGCAGAGCAGATCAGCGGCACCAATAGCCTGGTCGTCGAAACCACGGGCTATCCAACGAGCGACGATGGCGGCTACTGGATGACCAACAGCCAGGGTGTCGCGGTCTTCGACGACAACAAGTTCGAACCCGAGGCCGTCGAATGCCATGGCTCCGGCTATTGGGACAGCGAGGGCGGGTGGGGCGAAGGCATCTGCCTGTACGGCACCGAGGACGATACCCGCACGAGTTCCTGGAAACTGGAAAAGGGCAGCGACGTCGGCAAATGGGAAATCCTGAATGGCACCGGCAGATACGAGGGTATCTCCGGGCAGGGTACCTACACGACCACCACTCTGCCCGGTGGCAAACGCGCCGTGAGCAAGTGGCAAGGCGAGTATTCGATGCCGGAGTAGCGGCTCGCCACGAGCCGATCCAGCGAGGGTTGGCGGCCCACCGTCCCGATATCCAGGACTGTGGCCCGAGAAGCCGGTGGCCCTGATGCTCGACCGCATGCAGGGTCGGCGCCAGGGCCACCGGTACCGGCATGCGCGCTGCGCTCCGCAAGCTGGATGCGCGACGACGCCAGTTCAGTGAGCGCTAGTTCATTGTCTCCGGCCGGGCGAAATCCTGGGTCGGGTCGACCACGAACATGATGAGCTCGACCAGATCCTCCTCGCCGGTGCTGGTGGCCACCATCGGCGTGTGCGGTGGCTCTCCAGGCTGCGATTCGCCTTTCCCGAAGACCTCGGTCCTGTCCGGCCAGCGCACCGTCACTTCCCCGGACATGACGTAGATGGCCTCGGACCCGGGATGCGAATGCACGCTGGTCTCGGTGCCTGGCGGCGCGTTGCTGATGTTGATCCGGAGCAGATATGCCGGGGCGTCGAACCGCTGGATGGGGCCGATCGACGCCACCAACTGCCCGCCATGCCCCTTGTCATCCTCCGGCCCGATCGTCAGCAGCCAGGCCTTGCCGTCAATTTCGACCGGAACGTTCGTTTCCCCGGCAGCAGCCGCGGCCTCCGCCAGCGTCGGAAAGGTCTCGGCCGTCCAGAACAGCTTGCCCTCCGGCAGGGCCGCGATGGACTTCTCCGCGATCATCTCGACGGCAAACCTGGCCTCGCCGTCCGCGGCACCCTCGCCGGGCAGCAGCATGGCTGCGGCCCCGCAGAGAAATGGTACGAAAGTCCATGATCTGTACACGTGTTTCCTGGCCACCAAAATTCCTCCAGTGTGATCATTTGTTGGAAGAAGGGCCAAATCTTGCACAGCAATTCGGTTCTACCATGATTTCACTCACGGCAGATCATCGGCAGCGAGCCACATTTGACGTGACTCGTGCCTCTCAATCAAGAGACTGAAGCAACGCAAAGGAAAACGTCTTTGCGATTCGCAATCGTAACACAAGAGATTTGATGCTCCTATCGGATTTCTTATTTTTATTTTGAGAGGAATCGGAATCTCCGACCTTTCCTCAGAACAGGAGCATGTCCGCAACCGCGCAGCAGCAGCAGGCCGAACCGGGCCGGGAAGCGGCTGCATGCGCAGGAACGCCGGCGGCGCGCGGGTGATGGCCGGGGCGGGGGGATTGGTCAGGCCGGTCTCGTGTCCCCGAATTTCCCGGCCAACCAGACACCAGTCCCCCTGACCTCGAGGCACCCGCCGGCGAGCCCTTGCATCCATTCCTCGACGGCCGGCTAGATCAGGAAATCCGCCGCGTCGAGGGAGCTCACATCGAAGCTCGCGAGGGTCAGCACGTTCGTGTCGGGCGCACCGCCGGCCGCGGCGCCGAGGTCGATCACCGTGTCGGCACCGGACTGACTGGCTGCGGCGTCAACCTCGCCAAAGTTGTCGATACCCTCGACAAGCCTCAGGTCGATCACGTCGGAATTGTTCTCGAAGTCGAAGATCGTGTCATGGCCGCTGCCGTCAGCGAAGACGAAGCGGTCGTGGCCGCGGGTGACGTTGGTGAGGTCGCTGCTGGTGGGATCGGCATCGCCAAAGAGTCGCTCATTCCCGAAACCACCGATCAGCACGTCGTTCCCGCAGATGACGCTCCCCGTCACAATCGAGCCATCGCCCCACAGGGAATCATCGCCAGACCCTCCATCCAGGAGATCGTCGCCGCATCGCGCCTGATCAGCGACAATGAAGTCCTCGCCGAAGAGAGAGTCGTTGTCGTCGCCGCCGAACAGCCGATCGTTGCCGCCCTGGGTGTCCTCGAAGAGCCAGCCGTCGCCGAACAGGCCATCGCGGCCCGTGCCGCCGTACAGGCGATCGTCGCCGCACTGCGCCGTGCCGGTGACGTTGGACCACGAGTCGCCCTGAATCTGATCGTCGCCAGCGCCACCGTAGAGGTGGTCGTCGCCGCCGTGCGCGTTGCCGCTAAGGAATCCGTCGCCGATGATCCGGTCGTTGCCGCCGCCGCCGAACATCTGGTCGTCGCCGCCGCGGGCCTCGCCGGACAACTCGCCGAACGCATCGCCGACCAGTATGTCGTCACCCAGGCCGCTGAAGAGGCGATCGGCGCCGCCTCGGGCGTTGTCGACGATGTCCGCGCCGGAGTCGCCGACCAACCAGTTGCCGTCGTCGCCGCCGAGCAGCCAGTCGTCGCCGCCCCGCGCCTCCTCCGACATGCCGCTGTCGGCATCGCCGGACATGAAGTTGAATCCGGGACCGCCGAACAGGAGGTCGTTGCCGCCGCGGCCCGTTCCGGCGATGAGGCCGGCGTCGCCAATGATCGTGTCGTTGCCGCCGAGGCCGTAGAGTTGATCATTTCCGCCTTTTCCGGAGGACAGGATGCCGGCATGCGGCGGCAGCCCCTCCAGATTGCCTTCGGTGAACGGGTCGCCGAAGATGTTGTCGGACTCAGCCGTGCCAAAGATGAGGTTGTTCGTCCCGAGACGAGGCGGAATACCGCCGACCAGGTCTGCCATTGCCATTCTCCATTCTTGTCCAGTCTATCGACCGAAGATGTCCCGGATGGCATTGCTTGCCGGCACGATGGCCCTGCCTGGAGGCGTCTGAGCCGACATGCCCCATTCGACGCCGGACCTGACGTCAGGGCGCATCCACCACGGTTCGTGGCGAAGGAAGTCGACCGTATACGGAGAGCGGAACCCTTTCCGGTTCCGCGGCGGCTGTCGCGAGTCGTCGTCGCCTGCCAATGAAGGTCAAAGGCACGAAGTCAACAGACGATGTTGAGGCACGAAGACGAGGTGGTTTCAGGCGACACTTACTGGCGCGGCACTTTCTCGGCGCCGCTTTTGTCAAGTATCAATGCTAGGCGTAGGTAGTAGCCGGGCACAAGACGCATTCGTCGGCGGAGCGACTGAATTCCGGGGCGGAGTCGAAATTTGTGTCATTTTCGCAACAGGGCGGCGGGATTACAACGAAGGGAAGCTGACGTTCTCCTCGGATGGGCTGCCGCAAAACCCCGGGCCACGAGGCCGAATTTTCGGTCCCTGGCCTGCGGTGAGCGCCGTCAGGTCGTCGAGGGCCTCGGCGATGTGATCGAGGGCGAGGCGGAGACGATCGGGCGCTGCCATGGTGGCACTCAGAGCAGCCGCAGCGCGTCGCGCTCGACGGCTTCGGCCACGTAGGCGCGCAGGCCATCCTTGAAGAGGACGTCCACCTTGCGACCGAGCTCGGCGGCGAGTTCTTCCTTGAAGGTCACGAGATCGGAGAGATCGAAGCTCGAGCCGGGAGCGAGATCGAGGAGGAGATCGACGTCGCTCGTGGGCCCGCCCTCGCGGCGGGCGCCCGAGCCGACCAGCGAAACCGAGCGCACGCCACTGGCTGCGAGTGTCGCCGCCTGCCGCGCGAGCCAAGCCCGCAACCGCTCGGTCAGGTCCTGCTCCACGATTGCCGCCATCCGATCATCGCTCCGGTCGCATCGGCCATGGCGATCATGCCACGTCCGAGGGCTTCGCGCATCCCTCGCCTCCGCGACATCCCCCAATCTTCGCGACACCGCTCAAGCCCTCACCACTCCAAAGGACCGGGAGGGGCCGGTCCGTACCGCCTCCCCACTGGCCCCTCCCGTATTCTCGAATGGGCGACGGCAGGCGCGGTGGGGGAAACGTCAAAAGAGTCTCGCGGACCCGAATTGCATTGCCAAAACGTACCCCTCGACTTCCCAAGAAGAAATGAAGGCAGTTGCATTAACAGAAAAGATGCGCCTTTCTTCATATCAAGAAGAATAAAAGCTCTGTTGAAATAAACATTAGCAATACCATATGCAGTATCGAGACTCATAAACAAGGAGATAGAAAAAATGTGGGCGCGGTTAGAAATGGGCAGCGGTGACTCAGTCTCGTCCGCAAGGCGGAGACAGAAAGCGACTACGACGGGGAGTGAGTGGACGTCGGGACGTGATGACGCCCGTCGTTTGGACGACTTCGTCGACCAGACGCTGATCGATTCGTTCCCGGCGAGTGATCCGCCGAGTTGGACGCTGGGCCGCAACCGACGCGACCCCTCAAGAACCGGCTGACCTCGACAAGCGATGCACGTCGCAACGTGCCCGACCGACGTTTGCCTTTCCAAAGAAAACAACGGCAGTTGCATTAACAGAAAAGATGCGTTTTTCTTTATATCAAGAAGAATATAAGCTCTATTGAAATAAATATTGCTACCACCATATATAATATTGAGATTCACAAACATGGAGATAGTAAAAATGTCGGCGCGGTTGGAGATGCGGGGGAATGCAATCGAGAGCGGTCATGCCGGGCGGCGTGGCGGGCACGATCATTTCGTCCGTGACCTGGAGGCACGCCGACGGCAGGCGGAGGCGATCGTCGACAGCGTCCACTGGGCTTGGACGAGCTTGCGGCGTGCCATGCAGCGCTTGGCAGGACGGAAGCTGCCGGAACGCGGTCTCGTGGCCAACGACAATCGAGTCCCGGGTGGCGTCGGCGCCTTCTGGCTGGGTCTGCGGCCGGCGCAGCGGATCGGGCGCTCGATCCTCGATTCCTACGCAGACTGGCGCCGGCGCAGGATCGCCATTGACCAGCTCCGTACGCTGGACGACTACGTCCTGGCCGATATCGGGTTGCGACGCGACCAAATCGAGTTGGCTGTCGATGGCCTGCTGCGGCGTCGCGGCGAGACCTGGGAACGGCCGGCCGAACGGGACCAATCAACGAACGAGCGTCGAGAGGAACTGGCGCTGGCAGCGTAGCCGGCGAGGCACAGCGGCGACACCTTGGCTGATTGGTGTCGCCGCCTCGACCGGGAGGCATAGCCGCAGCCAAAGAAGCATGCGGCCTGCGCGGCATCGCACAAATCGCGGCGCGCCTTGGGATGTGGCCAGCAAGGTCGCCGCCACCGTCTACGAGAAGTATTGGGGTCCCGCCCATTGGAACGGCGCCACAGACGGCAGTCGGATCGGCTGCGACCGGCAACCGCTCAGGCGCGGCCGCGGAGCACGTGATCGGCGAAGTAGAACGAGCCGCAGATCAAGACGACGATCAGATCGGTCGCGTCGTTGCCCCCTCACATCGCGGATCGAGATCGGCCGCGACCGGCGTGACGTATGGAACGGCAATGAAGGGTTCCTGCTCGTCCGCAGGAATCGGTGGCCGGCGCCAGATGCCATACCCGACGAAGACGGCGAAGCCGACTGCCACGACGCTCTCGAAGGCGAAGAAGCTGTAGGGCCCGCGCACGGCCATGACCGCCGAGGCGAACAGGGGGCCGGTCATGGCGCCGAAGGCATAGATCATCAGGAGCCGACCCGAAGCGGAGACGTAGTGCGCGCGGTCCAGCCGGTCGAACGTCTGGGCGACGCAGATCGGATAGACGCTGCTGATGGCACCGCCGAACACCACGGCGAGGCCGAGCAGCGTCGGCAGCGACAGCGCCGTAACACTGGCGAACGCGACGAACGCCCAGGCGACACCGACCATCGTCAGGACGGCGGCGAGAACGATCCGCCGATCGAATCGGTCGGCCAGCATGCCGATCGGCCACTGGAAGCCAAAACCGCCAACCACCACCATGGTCATGAACAAGGCCGACTCGGCCACGTCGAGCCCGATCCCGCGGGCGAAGACGACGCCGAGACCGTAAAACGACCCCACCAGCATGCCGGCCACGCCGGCGCCGACGACCCCGACCGGGGAATTGGCGTAGAGCGAGCGCACGCTCAGCCGGCGGTTCCCGGCGAGCGCCGGTGCGCCGAGGCTGGTCAGTGCCACCGGCACCAGCGCGAGCGTGATGAGCGCCGCTGCCAGCATGAAGAGCTCGGACCCGTCGACATCGGCGATATTGACCAGCACCTGCCCCGACGCCACCGCCAGATAGAACGTCATCATGTAGAGGCCGAGCACGCGCCCGCGCGTCGCGTTGCTGCTGCGATCGTTGAGCCAGCTCTCGATTGTCGCCTGCAGCCCGGCGATGCAGAAGCCGTTGACGAACCGGAGCACGATCCAGGCCACGGCCGTGAACAGCATCGGATAGGCAAGTGCTGTCGTCGCCAGCACCGCCGCAAAGGCGGCGAAAGCGCGGATATGCCCGACCCGCAGAATGATCCGCTTGCCATAGTTCCCGCCGAGCGCCAGGCCCGCATAATAGGCAGCCATCACCAGGCCGATCAGCATCACAGGATAGTCGGCCGCGGTCATGCGCAGCGGCAGCACGATGCCGAGCAGACTGTTGCCGACGATGAAGGCACCGCCGCCGGCCAGCAACGACCGCACGGATGCCAGAACTTTCCCCACGCTGGTTGTCATGGACGCTTTCTTTACCTGACATTCCCCGTATGGGCTGCCTTAGATGAGGCTATGTCCACCCTCATTCGAGTGGACACCTTCGCCTACTCCATCGCCGGCAGGTTCAACTAAGGCACGCGACGATCAAGCGCGGGTCGGCCTAACGCTCACCGATCACCCCAAAAAAACCGGAGGGGCCGGCGGGGAGGCGTTGCCTCCCCGCCATTCTTTTCGTCCCGCCTAAACTTCCTCCCGCAGCACCCGGGCATAGAGCTCGGGATCAACATTGCCGCCGGAGAGGACGACGAGGGTGGTCTTGCCTTTGCACGCTAGCTTGCCTGAGAGGCAGGCGGCGAGGGCTACGGCACCGCCGGGTTCGGTGACGATCTTGAGCTCGCGGAAGGCGGCGCGCATGGCGGCGGCTGTTTCGGGGTCGGTGACGGCGAGGCCGCCCTGGAGGAGCTGGCGGTTGATTTCGAGGGTGAGGTTGCCGGGGGTTGGGGCGAGGAGGGCGTCGCAGATGGAGCGGGCGTTCGGGTCGTTGGTTTCGTGCCGCCCGCTTTTCAGGGAGCGGGCGGTGTCGTCGAAATGGGCGGGTTCGGCGGTGTAGACGGCGATCTTCGGGAAATGTTCGAGAAGCGCGGTGGCGCTGCCGGCGACGAGGCCGCCGCCGCCGCAGCAGACGACGGCGGCGTCGGGTATGAGGCCCATGGCCTGGGCGTCCTCGGCCATTTCGAGGCCGGTGGTGCCCTGGCCGGCGATGATGCGGGGGTCGTCATAGGGGCGGACGAGGTGGGCGCCGGTGCGGGCCACGATCTCGTCGGCGATGGCTTCGCGGTTGTCGCTGAAGCGGTCGAAGGTGACGACTTCGGCGCCGAGGCGGCGCGTGTTGGCGAGCTTGATGGCGGGGGCGTCGGCCGGCATGACGATGGTGGCGTGGCGGCCGAAGAGGCGGGCGGCAGCGGCGACACCCTGGGCGTGGTTGCCGGAGGAGCAGGCGACGACGGGGCCGGGCGGGAGCTGGGCGATGGTGTTGCAGGCGCCGCGGAACTTGAAGGAGCCGGTGCGCTGCAAAGGCTCGGGCTTGATCAGGAGGCGGCCGCCGACGGCTGCGTCGAGCGCCTCGCTGAAGAGGAGGGGCGTGCGGCGGGCGTGGCCGGCGAGCCGGGCGGCGGCGGCCTGGATGTCGGCATAGGTGACGGGCAGGGTCATGTGGGGCTGGCTCAGGTGCTGGCGAGGCCGAGGAGGCCGGGGAGCGGGGCGAGGTCGGCGAGGCGGTGCACCGGGCGGCCGGGGAGGCGTTCGGGCGGGCTGGCCTGGCGGTTGACGTGGATGGTGGTGAAGCCGAACGAGGCGGCGCCGTGCACGTCCCAGCCATTGGAGGAGAGGAAGAGGATGCGGGGTGCGGCGCGGCCGAGGCGGCGAGTGGCGATGGCGTAGACCTCGGGGGTGGGCTTGAAGACGCCGATTTCCTCGACCGAGAGGATGGCGGTGAGGTGGCCGGCGATGCCGGCATGGGCGAGGCCGGCTTCCAGCATGGCGGGGGTGCCGTTGGAGAGGACGGCGAGCGGCAGGCCGGTCCGGGCGAGGCGGTCCAGCACGCCCGGCACCTCGGGATAGGGGGCGAGCTTCTCGTAGGCGGCGAGCAGCTCCGTGCGGAGCGTCGGGTCGCCGTCGAGGCCGTGGGCGGAAAGGGCGAAATCGAGGGCGTCGGCGGTGACGCTGGCGAAGTCGGCGTGGTGGCGCATGAGCGAGCGGAGCCAGCTATAGGCGAGCTGCTTGTCGCGCCAGAGGTTGGAGAGGCTTTTCGCCTTGTCCTCGCCGATGACGGAGCCACCTCCCCTCGCCTCGAGCACGGAAGCCAGGGCGGAGTGGACGTCGAGGAGCGTGCCGTAGGCGTCGAAGACGCAGGCGTCGATGGGGTGGGCCTCGCTGGTGCCCGGTATGGTCAGATGCGGCATGGCCGATGGCTGTCGCACCGGGGCGGGGAATGGTCAAGTCGGCCGGGAGCCGGTCTTGATCCGGTGCCGGTGGCGGCGGATATTGCCTGGATCGCCGGGGTGTTCCGGCAGGGATGGGTAACTCATGAATCTGGACTTCACGCCGGGGGCGGTGGTTCGGCTGCGCACGAAGCCGGACTGGGGGCTGGGCCGGGTGCAGTCGGCCATCGGCAGCAAGGTCACGGTGGATTTCGACGAGGCCGGCAAGGTGGTCATCGACCTGCGGCATGCGACCCTGGAGCTGGTGACGCCAGCCGAGGGGTGAGGCTCGGTCAGCGCTGCGCCTGGAGGAAGCCGCGGAGCGGCGGGGCCACGGCGCTGGCGAAGAGCGGGCCGAGGAAGAGCGCGTGGTGGGCGGCGTCCTGGACCGTGACGCTCTGCGAGCCGGGGCCGGCGAGCTGTTGCACGGCGTGGGTGGCGCCCATGCCGACGAGCTCGTCATTGGCGGCTTCGACGGTCAGGACCGGCAGGGCGGCGAGGTCGCCGGTCGGGATGGCGTGGCTGCCGAGGGTGAGGCCCGTGTCGGTGAGCGGCGAGCGGCGGACCAGGTTGTCGACGCTTTCGCTGTAGAGCTCGGCCGGCACGTCGAGCAGGCGGTGCAGGTCGGCGTGCAGCCGGTCATAGGTGCCGGGCTCGCCGGCGAGCAGCTCGAGCCAGAGGCCGGCCTGGGTGCCGAAATAGGCGTTGGGGTTGGCGAGCAGCACGGCCATGAGCTGGAAGAGGCCCGGATAGACCCGGCGGCCTGCCCCCGGGTAGCGGTCGGGCACGACGGAGATGAGGCAGGTGTCGAGCATGCCCTGGTCGAGCCCGGCGGCCAGCCAGTCGATGGCGGAGCGGCGCTGGGCCGTCCCGACGGGAGCACCCAGGAGCACGAGCGAGCGCGGCCGGGGGAGGGTCGCGCCGGCGCTGGTGGCCAGGGCGGCGGCAGCGAGTGCTACAGGGCCGGACTGGGAGACGCCGACGAGGTTCACCGGCCCGCCGATCCGGGCGAGGGCCAGGACGACGATGGCGAGCTGCTCGTCGAGGCCGAAGCGGCCGTGGCTCCTGGGCACGAGGCGGGCGTCGAGCCAGTCGAGGAAATAGACGTCGCCCGTCTGCAGGAGGCTGGCGGCGAGCTCGCTCAGCACGGCCCCGGCATAGCCCGAATGCGGGGCGACGAGGAGGCTGGGCGGGCCGCTGCCGCCGGCCCGGAAGCGGACCAGGCGCGAGAACGGACCGGCTTCGACGGTTCGGGCACTGGAGACGCCGGCGTGGTCGCGGGCGACGGCGGTCTCGATCGGCTCGGCGCTGGCCTCGCTCGCCGCCATGGTGCGCTCGGCGAGCACGTGCTGGGCCATGAGCAGGCGCTGCCAGACGGGCTGGCCGGCGCCAAGGCGAAGTCCGGCGAGCCAGGGTTCGAGCAGCCAGCGCTGCCAGTCGACGACCGAATGGAGCATGGTCGACGCTAGAAGCTGCGCATCGTCGGGCGTCGCCGCCGGCGATCAGCCGACCGCAAGCTCGGCCAGACGCTGCTCGATGGCGGCAAGGGCCGCGGCCGCTTCGGTGCCGTCGGGGCCGCCGCCCTGCGCGAAGTCGGCGCGGCCGCCGCCCCCCTTGCCACCGACCGCAGCCACACCCTGCTTGACGAGGTCGACCGCGTCGATGCGGCCAGTCAGGTCCTCGCTGACGCTGACCACCACGGCGGCCTTGCCGTCATTGACGGCGACGAGGGCCACGACGCCGCTCTTCATGTCCTGCTTCAGCCGGTCGGCGGCGGTGCGCAGCTCCTTCGCCGGCACGCCGTCGAGGGCGCGGGCGGTAAAGGCGATGCCGGCAATCTCGCGGGCCGGCTCGGCGTCGCTGGCGCCGGTGGCGAGCTTGCGACGGAGCTCCGCCAGCTCCTGCTCCAGCTTGCGCTTCTCGGCGACGAGGTCGCGCACCCGGTCGGGCAGGCCGGCGGGCTGGACCTTGAGGGCCTCGGCCGCCTCGGCGAGCCAGCCCTCCTCGGTCTCGATGTGGGCGAGGGCAGCGGCCCCGGTCAGCGCCTCGACGCGGCGCACGCCGGCGGCGACGGCACCCTCGGTGACGAGCTTGGCAAGCGCGATGTCGCCGGTGCGGGCGACATGGGTGCCGCCGCAGAGCTCCATCGAGTAGGTGTCGCCGTCGGGCTCCTTGCCCATGGTGACGACGCGGACCTCGTCGCCGTATTTCTCGCCGAAGAGCGCCATGGCCCCACCGGCGATGGCGTCGTCGCGGGCCATGACGCGGACCTCGACGGGCGCGTTCTGCTGGACGTAGGCGTTGACCTCGCGCTCGACGGCACGGATGTCGTCGGGGGTCATGGCGCGGGGCTGGCTGAAGTCGAAGCGGAGCCGGTCGGGGGCGACGAGCGAGCCCTTCTGCGCCACGTGGTCGCCGAGGCGGTGGCGGAGTGCCGCGTGCAGCAGATGGGTGGCGGAGTGGGCCCGGCGCAGGCGGTCACGGCGGTCGGCATCGACCTGGAGCTGGACGCTGTCGCCGACGGCGAGGCGGCCCTTGGTCAGCTTCGCGTGGTGGACCCAGAGGTCGCCGAGCCGCTTGGTCGTGTCGCTGACCACCGCCTCGAGGTCGGGGCCGAGGATCCAGCCCGTGTCGCCAAGCTGGCCACCGGACTCGCCGTAGAAGGGGGTCTGGTTGGTGACGATCTCGACCTCGGGGCCGGCCTCCACGGAGTCGACCGGGCTGCCGTCGACGACGAGGGCCAGCACCCTGGCGTCGGCCTTCGTGGTCGCGTAGCCCAGGAACTCGGTCTTGCCGTGGGTCTCCCTGAGCTCGAACCAGACGGGGGCCACGGCCTCGGCACCGGAGCCCTTCCAGTGCCGCCGGGCATCGGCGCGCTGGCGCTCCATGGCGGCCTTGAAGCCTTCGTGATCGACGGTGCGGCCGGTGGCGCGAAGCGCGTCCTCGGTGAGGTCGAGCGGAAAACCGTAGGTGTCGTAGAGCTTGAAGGCGGTCTCGCCGGCGAGGGCCTGGCCCTGGGGCAGGTCGGCCGTCGCCTCGTCGAGCAGGCGCAGGCCGCGCTCGAGGGTGCGGCGGAAGTTGGTCTCCTCGAGCTTCAGCCACTCGACGATCGAGGCCTCGGCGCGCGCCAGCTCGGGGAAGGCGCGGCCCATCTCCTCGACCAGCACAGGGGCCAGGCGATGCATGAGGGGCTCCGTGGCGCCGAGCAAATGCGCGTGACGCATGCCGCGGCGCATGATCCGGCGGAGCACGTAGCCGCGCCCGTCATTGTCGGGGGTGACGCCGTCGGCGATGAGGAAGGAGCTGGCGCGGAGGTGGTCGGCGATGACCTTGTGCGAGGGGGCCGTGGGGCCCGTCGCCGGCGTGCCGGTGAGCTCGACGCTGTGGGCGATGAGCTTCTGGAAGAGGTCGATGTCGTAATTGTCGTGGCAGCCCTGGAGGACAGCGGCAATGCGCTCGAGGCCCATGCCGGTGTCGATCGAGGGGCGGGGCAGGTCGATGCGGGTCGCCTTGTCGACCTGCTCGTACTGCATGAAGACGAGGTTCCAGATCTCGATGAACCGGTCGCCGTCCTCGTCCGGGCTGCCGGGCGGACCGCCGGCGATCGCGGGGCCGTGGTCGAAGAAGATCTCGGAGCAGGGGCCGCAGGGGCCGGTGTCGCCCATCGCCCAGAAATTGTCCGAGGTGGCGATGCGGATGATGCTCTCCTCGGGCAGGCCCGCGATCTTCCGCCATAGCGCGAAGGCCTCGTCGTCCTCGGCATAGACGGTGGCGAGCAGCCGGTCGGCCGGCAGGCCGAACTCCTTCGTGATCAGGTTCCAGGCAAGCTCGATCGCCTCGGCCTTGAAGTAGTCGCCGAACGAGAAATTGCCGAGCATCTCGAAGAAGGTGTGGTGCCGGGCGGTGTAGCCGACATTGTCGAGGTCGTTGTGCTTGCCGCCGGCGCGCACGCATTTCTGCGAGGTGACGGCGCGGTCGTAGTCGCGCTTCTCGATGCCGGTGAAGACGTTCTTGAACTGCACCATGCCGGCATTGGTGAAGAGCAGGCTCGGGTCGTTGTGCGGCACGAGCGGGCTGGATGCCACGACCTCGTGGCCGGCGGCGTCGAAGTAGTCGAGGAAGGCCTGACGGATCTCGTTGACGGATGGCATGGTGAAGGGGCTCTCTGAGGCGCGCTGGAGGAGTTCATAGCGAGGTCGGCAGCGGACGCATAGACTCCGCCGGGCCCTGGCCGGCCCGAGCGGCTCAGCGAGCCGCGTTCATGCCGGCCATCGACGCCATGTCGACCAGGCGAGGCAGCCAGAAATGCATCGCCTGGGCCACCTGCTGGTGGGCGAATGCGCTGGGATGCGCATCGTGGCTGCTGACCACAAGCGACCGGCCCGCCGGGACCGCGCGGAGAGCCGGGCGCAGATCGAGACAGGGCAGTGCCCGGGCGGCGCAGACGAGGAGCGCCTGGTCGATGAGTGCGCCATCGAAAGCGGTGTCCAGGTCGTCGGGCGAGGGCCAGAGGATCATGCCGCGCCGCAGGCCGGTGGCGGCGAGCCGGTCGAGCAGTGCCTCGAGGCGCTGGCGGGCACCGATCGCGGGCGCGCCCTCGGGATCGGCGAAGCGCGCGAAATAGGCGCGTTCGTCGGGGGCGAGGCCGAGGGAGGCCTGAATCTGGCCGAAGGCGCGATTGGCGACGAAGTAGAGGGCGGAATAGGGCTGCACGAAGCGATGCAGCGGGCCGGCGAGTCGCCAGCGCCGGGGACGCCGCTCGCCGGGCGGCTGCACGTCGTTGAAGAGCCACTGGAGGATGAGCACGTCCGGATCGGCGCTGGCGACCGCCCGGTCGATCGTCCGCTCGTGGTCCTGGTAGTTGGCGCCGGGGACGCCGAAGTTCAGCACCTCGAAGCCGGGGCCCAGGGCCGCGTCGAGCCGCTCCGTGTAGCGGTCCTGGCGCCGCACACCCTGGCCGTAGGTCACGGAGTCACCGATGACGACGATGCGGGTGACGCCGGGCTGCTTCTGCCCGATCTCGCGTTCGCGCATGCCCAGGGCGTTCATGCCGCCGCCCTCGGCCGCGCGCCAGCGTTCGGCGAAATAGCTGGTGTTGTCGGCCGTCGAGCCGATGTCGGCGAAGACCCAGCGTGTCGCGAATTCGAGAACGACCAGCGTCAGCGCCAGGGTGACGGCCAGAATGGCGAGGCCAGCGCGCAACCCGGACTCTCCTCTCCCCTGCCTTCTCAGTCGAGCTCGAAACCGGCCTTGTAGTCCAGCCTCAGCTCGGGTTTCTGCATGCTCTTCTCGAGCCGGCAATTGCCGATGACGAGCATCTCGATGCCGGTGCCCATGAAGCAGCGAAAGGCGTCCTGGGGCGTGCAGACGATGGGCTCGCCGCGAACATTGAAGCTGGTGTTGACGACGACCGGGCAGCCGGTGCGCTGCCTGAACGCCTGGATCAGGCGCCAGTAGCGCGGGTTGGTCGCCTCGTGCACGGTCTGGATCCGGGCGGAGTAGTCGACATGGGTGACGGCCGGGATCTCGGAGCGCACCGTGTTGAGCTTGTCGATGCCGAAGAGCGCCTCCTCCTCGTCGGTCATCGCCCGGCGGCGGCTCGCCACGACGTCGGCGACGAGCAGCATGTAGGGGCTCGCCTCGGCGAGCTCGAACCACTCGGCGACGTCCTCGGCGAGCACCGAGGGTGCGAAGGGGCGGAAGCTTTCGCGGTACTTGACCTTGAGATTCAGGATCTTCTGCATGGTGGGCGAGCGGGGATCGCCCAAGATCGACCGGCCGCCGAGTGCCCTGGGGCCGAACTCCATGCGGCCCTGCATCCAGCCCACGGCCTTGCCGTCGGCCAGCGCGTCGGCCGTGGCCGCGATGATGGCGTCATCGTCGAGCACATCGAAGACGGCACCGGCCGCCTCGAGCGCCGCCACGGTCTCCGCGGTCGTGAAGGCTGGCCCGAGAAAGGCGCCCTGCATGTGGTCGAGCTGGCCATTCAGCTGCTGGCGCGGCTGGTTCCCGAGCTGGTGGCAGGCGGCGAGCGCCGCACCGAGCGCACCGCCGGCGTCACCGGCCGCCGGCTGGATCCAGATTTGCTCGAACGGGCCTTCCCGGAGCAGCCGGCCATTGGCGACGCAGTTGAGCGCCACGCCGCCGGCGAGGCAGAGGTGGCGCTGCCCGGTTTCCTCGGCGATCGACCGGCCCAGACGGAGCACGACCTCCTCGGTCACCTTCTGCACCGAAGCGGTCAGGTCCATCTCGCGCTGCGTCAGGAGCTCCTCGGGCCGCCGCGCCGGGCCGCCGAAGAGCGCGTCGAACCTGGCGTTCGTCATCCGCAGGCCGGTGCAGTAGTCGAAATACGCCATGTTGAGCCGGAAGGTGCCGTCCGGCTTGAGGTCCATGAGGTTGTCGAGGATCGTCTGGACGTAGCGCGGCTCGCCATAGGGGGCGAGCCCCATGATCTTGTACTCGCCCGAATTGACCTTGAAGCCGGTGTAGTAGGTGAAGGCCGAGTAGAGCAGGCCGAGCGAGTGCGGGAAGTGCTGCTCCCTGACGATCTCGAGCGAGTTGCCCTTGCCGATGCCGAGCGTGGTGGTCGACCATTCGCCGACGCCGTCCATGGTGAGGATGGCGGCCTCGTCGAAGGGCGAGGGAAAGAAGGCGCTCGCGGCGTGGCTCTGGTGGTGCTCGGTGAAGAGGATCCGGCCGTCCCAGTCGTCGCCGCGGGGCAGCTCGCGGATGGCTTGCCGGATCATCGACTTCTGGAAGAGCTTCTCCTTCAGCCAGATCGGCAGCGCCATCCGGAACGAGGTGAAGCCTCTGGGCGCAAAGGCGAGGTAGGTTTCAAGCAGCCGCTCGAACTTGACGAACGGCTTGTCGTAGAAGACCACGTGGTCGACGTCGGCGATCGAGCAGCCGCCCGCGGCGAGGCAGTAGTCGATCGCATGGCGCGGGAAGGACGGATCGTGCTTCTTGCGGGTGAAGCGCTCCTCCTGGGCCGCAGCCCTGATCTCGCCGTCGACGACGAGGGCCGCAGCGCTGTCGTGATAATAGGCGGAGATGCCGAGGACCCGCATCGCCTGCAGCACTCAGAAGAGCGTGTAGATGAAGGGGGCGACCGCCGAGCCCTGGGCAGCCACGAGGAGCCCGCCGAACGCTGCCATCAGCAGGATGATCGGCGCCAGCCAGAACTTCTTGCGGACCCGCAGGAACTGCCAGAGCTCGGTCAGAAATTCCATCGACGCCTCTCCGTATCGTTCCGAACTGTAGTCCCGGTCCGCACCGGCTCAAAACGGGTTGCGCAGCTCCTCTGGAGCCGGGCCCGGCGGGCGGCGCTCGATCCAGTAGGTCACGGCGCCGGGATCGAAGCGCCGACGCATCGGATCGTGGCCGGCGAGCCGCATGACGAGGCCGGCGGGCACGATGATGACGGCGAACATCAGCAACATTACGACGGGGTTGACCACGTGAAAGAGCACGAGGCCAAGCTTCGTCCACGCCCGGTTCAAAGGCGCCAGCAAGGCAGCCCTGACCAGCGCCAGGGCGACCAGTGCCGTGCCGACTGCGAGAAAGCCCGTCATGAGCCACGACAGGTGGCCGACCCACCACCAGCGCAACAGGCCGAAGGCCGCGAGGATCCCGCCAACCGTCAGGCCAAAGCTCCGGTCACTGGATGTCCGGACCGGGCGATGTGCTGTTAATTGCTCATGAGTGGACAAGCTTTGATCGCTATAACATCAATAGTTGTTCAACGGCAAACTAGGTAGTGACCTTCCTTGATCAGTCAATCGTTATCTTGACTGATGCGTACCTTCCTACCTCAACTGGAGCGACACTCACTCGTCGAGGACAGGCTCCTCGTCGAGCAGGTCGATGCCGCCGCCGGCACCGCCGACGCCGGCCTGGGCGCGGATCGTCGCCTCGATCTCGTCGGCCATGGCCTCGTTGGCCTTGAGGAAGGACTTGGCGTTCTCGCGGCCCTGGCCGATGCGCTGGCTGCCATAGGAGAACCAGGAGCCCGACTTCTCGACGATGCCGGCCTTGATGCCGAGGTCGATGAGCTCGCCGGTCTTGGAGATGCCCTCGCCATACATGATGTCGAACTCGACGACGCGGAATGGCGGCGCCACCTTGTTCTTGACCACCTTGACGCGGGTCTGGTTGCCGACGGTCTCGTCCTTCTCCTTGACCTGGCCGATGCGGCGGATGTCGAGGCGGACCGAGGCGTAGAACTTGAGCGCGTTGCCGCCGGTCGTGGTCTCGGGGCTGCCGAACATGACGCCGATCTTCGAGCGGATCTGGTTGGTGAAGATCACCATGGTCTTGGAGCGGTTGATCGA